>NZ_JCACKI010000003.1:0-156330 GCF_059505325.1 Tildeniella sp. | reverse complement strand
CTTCTCTGTGAATTGTCAGAGCCTGCTGAAAAGTCTCCAAGGCTTTCGGATACTGTCCCAGATTGCGATACACCTCGCCAATATTGCTAAGCGTGGTACCTTCCACTGGACGATTTTCCACTTCTCTGTGAATTGTCAGAGCCTGCTGAAAAGTCTCCAAGGCTTTCGGATACTGCCCCAGGTTGCGGTACGCCTCTCCAATATTGTTAAGTGTGAGACCTTCCCCTGAACGATTTTTCGCTTCTTTGAGAATTACCAGAGCCTGCTGAAAAGTCTCCAAGGCTTTCGGATACTGTCCCAGTCCTTGATACACAAGTCCAATGTTGTTTATTATGGCTCCCTCACCCTGGCGTTCTTTAATCGCACGAGTAATTGCTAGAGCCTGCTGATATTTCGTCAATGCGACTCGATACTGCCCCTTCTGTCGCAGTTGCCTTCCTTCGTTGTTCAATCGAGTTGCCTCAGCTCTGCGCTCTTGTATCGTCTGCGCTAAAACAGGATGGGCTGCCTGAGAAGCCACCAGCAGGGGCGGCATCACCCACAGTAGTGTTGTCATCACTAAACCAGCAGTCAGGCGGGGGCGCATCAGAAGGCTCCTTCTTAGAGAAAATCGCTTACCGAGTAATCTAACTCTCTGAGCGATCGAGCTTATGCAATTCCCCGATCTTTAAAGATTCCCAGCCACCGATGCCCTGAAGAACCGCAAAGTGCCGCTTTCTTGATCGCACGTCTGCCATTAACCCCCTTTCTCACCACACTGCATAACCCCCGATCGCCCAGAGTGATAGATTACTGATGCGCTTCTCTACTATCGGAGGATTATCTAATGCGCCCTGCTCTGAAGTCGGTTGGTTTCACCCTCCTGCTGGTTTGCTCGACTACGATCGCTTTCTGCACTCCTGCCAATATGGGGCGATCGCACCTCTGGGCACAATCCACGACAAAGCAAGACCGCAAAGCGGAGGCAGATCGCCTCTTTGAACAAGGCACAAAACAGTTTGAACAGAACCAGAATGAAGCTGCGATTGCATCCTTCCAAAAGGCGCTATCAATTTACCAGGAATTGAAGGAGAGGCAAAAAGAAGGACAGGTGCTGAAGGCGATCGGCAACGCTTATCTGAATCTTAAGAATTATGCCAAAAGTCTCGGCTGCTATCAGCAAGCGCTAATCATTGCTCGTGAGATTAAAGAGTCTGATTTAGAATCAAGAGTACTTAACAATATGGGCTTAGTTCACCAACGCCTGAAACAGATAGCGTTGGCAACCGTATCTTTTGAAGAAAGTATCAAGGTCGCTCAGAATGTACAAAACTTTAAAATGGTGCTACTTGCTTCATCTAATCTTGGGAGCTTATATGAAGATGCAAAGAAGTATGAAAAGGCAGCCGTTGCCTATCAGCAAGCAGTAGATGCAGCAAGAAAGGCAGAGAATCTGCAACAGGAAGTCAAGAATTTACTAAATATTGCGAACGTCTCTTTTTACGTTTCTACTTCCGAAGCAAACTATCAAAATATAGTTGAACTTACTCAGCAAGGATTAAAACTGGCTCAAAACATTCACGATGCAGAGCAGGAATCTAGAGCATTAGCGATTTTGGGTAATACTTATAAATATTTAAAGGATTATCAGAAAGCAATCGAATTCTATAAACAAAGTGTTACGGCTGCAAAGGAGGCAAAAAATGAATGGCGTGAGACTCTAATCTTAAATGCTATTGGAGAACTGTATCTTTACAGTCTGGAAAACTATGATGACGCAGCAAAATATGCTCAACAGGCTCTACTTGTTGCTAGGAAAATTGGTAATCGATCGCTTGAGTCAACTTCACTTTCTCTTTTAGGAAATAGCCTAAACAACTCAGGAGCTTATCAAGAAGCGATCAATTACCAATTAGAGGCTTTAGCAATTGATAGAGAAATTAAAGATCGTAATTCTGAAGCACGAGATTTGCTAAATATCTCAGCGTCTTATTGGTCAAGTAGAAATTACCAGAAGTCGATCGAATCAAGCTTGCAAAGTTTAGCGATTGCCCAACAAATTAAAAACCGCTATTTTGAAGCACTTGCTCTGACAGAACTGGGTGCCAACACATGGGGACTTAATGATTATGGAAAAGGAATTGGATATAACCAACAAGCCTTAGAAATTTATCAAGCATTGAAGGACTATGACAAAGAATTATTGGTTTTGCACAACTTAAACTCTAACTACCTTTATTTGGGAGATTATCAGAAGGTAGATGAGTATAGCAAACGGATTTTAGACCTTGGACGTAAAGTCAAAAACCGTGAGTTTGAAGGTACAGCATTGGCATTTTTAGGGTTTAGTTACTTCGGACAAGGAAATCTCCAGAAAGCGCTTGAGTATGGTCAACAGGCATTAGTTATTGCGCAAGAAACTAACAGTCCTAGATCAGAATGTTTTGCGCTGCTTGTTCTCAGTAGCGTTTACAGTAATTATGGGAATTACAATAAGGCATTAGAACTAGCTCAGCAAAGTTTAACAGCTGCAAGAAAACCTAAAGTCCGTCAACAACATGTTTCGCTTGAAGGTCTAGCACTAAATATACTTGGCACTCTTTACAGAAAAACTGGGCAAGTGGAGAAGGCAATTGCTACGTATCGAGGATCGCTAGTAAACAACACTACTGATTCCGCAGCAGCCCAAGTAGGTTTGGCGCGTACTTATCGAAGCTTAAATCTGCCTATTACTGCGATTACTTATTACAAACAAGCATTGACTGAGGTCGAGCAAGTCCGTAGAAAAATCTCCAGGCTACCTAGACCATTACAAGCTTCTTTTCTCAAAGCAAGTCAAGTGGATGACAGGGTTGAAAATGCTGATATTTATCGCGAATTAGCTGATTTGTTACTCTCGCAAGGACGAATTTTGGAGGCACAGCAAGTATTAGAACTCCTTAAATCCCAGGAAATCAGAGATTTTACGCGTGCAGCAAAAGCTGAAACTACAACACCCAATGTTCCTCTCACGCCCAAAGAAGGGCAAATTCTGGATAAGAGCAACAGCCTGATTGCGTTTGGGGTGAGAGTTGATGCATGCCAGCAGAAAAGTTGTTCCCAGCTAGACCAACTATTGAATCAGCGCGATGCCCTAAACCAGCAGTTTGACCAACAAGTGGAGGGAATTGAAAAGGAGTACCGCGATCGCGAAGTTAAAGATCGCACGACTCTTGCCCCCCAGGACTTTCTGCCCCAGGCGCAACAAATCGTCGAAGCACAACCCGGTACCATCCTGATTTACCCGCTTGTTCTGGAAAACAAAACCTGGCTTCTGTGGGCATCTAGAGGCGTTGTTGTCAAAAGTATTGAACTGCCGAATATTGGACAACGTCAACTTGGCGAAACCGTACTCAAGTTTCGTCAACTCCTGCAAAACCCTAACGCTAATCCTGATGAAGTTAAGGCAGTCAGCAAACAACTCTACGACTGGCTACTGAAACCTATTGAGCCAGAATTGAAAGCGAACCAAATTCAGAACCTAGTCTTCTCCCTCGATCGGGCAACCCGCTATATCCCTATGTCAGCCCTGTTCGATGGCGAAAAGTACCTGCTTGAACGCTACACGGTTTCGACCATTCTCTCTGCTGGCTACACCGATATGTCAGGTCAACCATCGCCCAGCACCCAAAGTACCAAAGTCCTTGCTCTGGGGTTATCCGATGCCAAAGCAGGCTTCAATGCCTTACCCAATGTGCCTGCTGAACTTGATGCGATCGTCCACCAAAGTAAGAGTGATAAGCAAGGAATCTATCCCGGTCTCAAACTCCTCAATGCTGCTTTTAACTTTCCAGCCCTACGGCGATACCTGGGTCGTTACCAAATTATCCACATCGCCACCCACGGCAAATTTGAGCCAACCAATCCTGAAAAGTCCTTTCTGGTGTTGGGCGATGGTAATCCACTGGCAATTCCTCGTATCCGCACGTTGCAAAACCTCCGTAATGTTTACCTGGTTGTTCTCTCTGCCTGTGAGACAGCTTTAGGCGGTGCTGACCAGGATGGCGTGGAAATCGCTGGCATCAGTTCCTATTTTCTCCAGAAAGGGCGGGCAAAAGCAGTTATGGCGTCTCTCTGGAATGTTAATGATGCCAGCACCAGTCGTCTCATGCAGCAGTTTTATAAAAACCTTGCAACAGGCAAAATGACTAAAGCCGAAGCCTTGCGACAGGCACAACTCAGCCTTATGAACGGCAAAATGACTACTAAAGACGCGCCTGCCCGATCAGACATCATAGTGACCGAAACCCGCGCAGGCAAGAAGCCTGGGAATTTTTCCCACCCCTACTACTGGGCACCCTTCATTCTCATCGGCAACAGTCTATAGCATCCTTGCATATCCTTAATGTGGCTGAGAGTGATAGTGCACTACAGCCAACGATATGCTTTTTGTCAGACCACTTGGTTCAACTGCGTCCTTTCCCTCTAGAGAGTCAACC
Organism: Tildeniella sp.; assembly: GCF_059505325.1. NCBI lineage: Bacteria > Bacillati > Cyanobacteriota > Cyanophyceae > Oculatellales > Oculatellaceae > Tildeniella > Tildeniella sp. Next base: position 151,873 of record NZ_JCACKI010000003.1, on the reverse strand, counting down.
GATGCCCCCCATCAAACGTCGTCATTTCTTACAAGGTGCTGGATCGACCCTGGCGGCGATCGGCTTCAGCCAAATGAACTTGTGGCAACAGGCAAATCAATATGGTCGCGTGCTGGCACAAGGCAAACCGGGCAGGAAATTGGCGCTCCTGGTCGGTGCGAACAATTATGCACCCCTGACGAACCTCCATGGTTGCCTCACCGATGTCCGCTTGCAATATGAATTACTCGTCCATCGCTATGGCTTTAACCCTAAAGATATTTTGGTAGTTGCCGATCGCAAGCTTCCCTTTACCGACTACGAGCCCCTCAAACCTACCCGCCAGAACATTCTCACTGCCTTTGAAACCCATCTGATTCAGCAGGCAAAACCGGATGATGTGGTGGTGTTTCACTATTCAGGGCATGGCTCACTCGTGCGTGACCCCAACCCGCTGCCACAACTCATTAAAAATGAGGATGGTGTCAAGCAAACTGTGCCCAATACCGATCGCGTCAATGGCACGATCGTGCCCATCGATCGTCAAACGTCCCGTCCGGATGAAGTGCAGGACATTATGGGACGCAGTTTGTTCCTCTTGATGCGCGCTTTGAACACCGAAAACATTACAGTCGTACTCGATAGCTGCCATTCGGGTGGCGGGTCACGGGGCAATCTGGTGTTTCGGAACGTCCCATCCCGACTGGATCTGGGTACACCTGCAAACCCCAGTCCTGTGGAATTGGAGTACCAACAGCAGTGGATGAGCAAACTCAAGCTCACGGAAGCTAACCTCACCACCTTGCGCCAAAAAGGCATTGCCAAAGGGGTGGCGATCGGCTCCGCGCAGTACGATCAACTGGCAGCCGATTCGCCCTTTGATGGGTTCCATGCGGGAGCCTTCACCTATCTCCTCACCCGTTATCTATGGCAGCAGGCTACCGACGAGCCGATTCGCGATGTGTTTGTCAGCCTAAGTCGCAGCACCCGTGATGTCTCTCGCAGTGGTGGACTCACGCAAGAACCGATTTTTGCCGCCAATCCCGACAGCAATGGTCAGAAGCCCGTCTACTTCAGTCCACCGCCACGCCCGTTTGCCGAAGCCGTGGTGCAAACGGTGGATGCCAGCGGACAGATCCAGTTCTGGTTAGGTGGCATTTCTTCCCGGAGTTTGGAAGCCAACAAAGAAGGCAGCATTTTTAGCGTGATTGACGATCGCGGCAAAGAAATTGCTGAAATTGAGCAAGTGAACCGCTACGACGGCTTAACGGCAGTCGGTAAACTCCGCAAAGGGTCGTTGCAAGGCATTCGTCCCGGTACGTTGCTGCGCGAACGAGTGCGCGGCTTGCCGTCCGATTTAAAACTGAAGGTGGGACTCGACCCCTCGCTGGGTACAGACCTTGCGGCTGCTAAAGCAGCACTCCAGACGATCGATCGCGTGGAAGTGGCGGCATCCAACCAGAATATGAACTATCGGGTGGGACGCATGACAGCGGCGTATCGCGGACAACTCTCCCGCTCCACGGGCACGCCACCAGAGGTGGGCAGCCTTGGGTTGTTCACTGCGAACTTGCATCCGCTGACTCCCACCTTCAAGCAGCCCAACGAGTCGATCGCCGATGCCATTGAACGCCTCGCACCGCGCTTAAAGTCCTTTCTGGCAGCAGAAGTGCTGAAGGCGATCGGAGGAGTCGATAATCTGGTCACGAGTCAGTCCGCCACGAACCAACAGACAGGAGCCATCCAAGTGGAACTGCGTCCCGATGCACCGACGCAAACCAATCTGGGACGCAATCGCTTCCAAGCAGGCACCCAGATTCGCGTGAATGTGACCAACACGAGCGATCGCGATCGGTTTGTCGCCGTCATTTCTATCGGCGACTCTGGCAACCTGCGGGTGCTGCTTCCCTACCTGGATGCACCGGAAGATCGGGCACGGATTGCGCCCAGGCAAACGTTGACGGTGCCTGAGAAAGGGGTGACGCTGACATTGGGTGCGCCTGGTTCGCTGGAGGTCATGGTGCTTTCCAGCGGTGGCTCGATTGTGGAGGCACTCAAAGCACTCAAGGCGATCGGAGCACGAGGGGGCGTTTCATCCAGTCGGGAGCTTTCCCGTGCGCCGATGGATGGTAGCGATACGCTGGATGTGGTCGGTAGTTTACTCGGCAACATCGATCGCAACACGCGCTCAGACATTGTTGTGAGTGCCAGTGTGCAAGCGGTCGATGTGAAAAAGTATGCCGTCGTCTCAACGGTAATTGAAGTGGTCTAGTGAAAGGGGCGATCGTCCTGCACTTGCTTGCTTATAGAGTCATTTGAGGCTGGAACGATAGCACTTGGAACGGCATCCATCGCGCTTTAAACCAGAACGATCGCATTTGAAGCTCGATCGTCCCTTTCCACCCCCCAGCTTGCTGAAATCTGCATAACCTTACCTGACTGAGAGTGATAAATTAACGTCGATCGGGTTTACCGTCTTTCGTAAAGGATCATGCTGATGCACGGCTTGAAGTCTGTGAGCTTGGTAGTGTCACTGCTGCTGGTCAATGTCGCGGTGCTGGTGCTACCGTCAGCGGTGCCGATCGCAGCGGTAGCTGAAACGGCTCAGAATGCAGCGGCGGCACAAAAGGCAGAAGCAAAGCGATTGTTGGATCAGGGTGTTCAAGCATATCAAACTAGGCAATATGAGGCTGCACTTCAATCCTGGAAACACGCTCTCACAATTTATCAAGCCATTCAAGACCGCAACGGCGAAGCTAACGTACTGATGAATCTGGGCGTTGCTTATGGAGTCCTGTGGCAATATGACCAAGCGGCTACCCATTTTCAGCAAGCATTACTAGTCTTTCAACAAGTCAACGACCAGAATGGCGAAGCAAAAGTACTGATGAATCTGGGCGAGTTATATGGTTCTCAGAGGCAGAATAACCAAGCGAAAACCTATTATCAGCAGGCATTACCAATCTTTCAACAAGTTAAAGACCAAAATGGCGAGGCATTCGCGCTAATGGGTTTGGGCAATGCCTACCTATCTACATCGCAGTATGACCAAGCGAAAACCTATTATCAGCAGGCATTACCAATCTTTCAACAAATCCAAAACCGTATTGGTGAAGCGAAAGTGCTGATGAATTTAGGCGAGGTGTATCTGTCCCAGTCGCAATATAGCCAAGCAATCACTTTCTATCGGCAAGCACTGCCAATCTTTCAACAAGTCAAAGACCAAAATGGTGAAGCAAAAGTACTGAATAATTTAGGTAATACTTATTTGTACTTGTCGCAATATAGCCAAGCAATCACTTTCTATCGGCAGGCATTGCCAATCTTTCAACAAGTCAAAGACCAAAATGGTGAAGCATCCGCGTTAAATAATTTAGGTAATGTCCATCTGCTCCTATCGCAGTATGACCAAGCGATAACCTATTATCAGCAAGCCTTACCACGCTTCCAACAAGTCAAAGACCCGAACGGCGAAGCAAAAGTACTGATGAATTTAGGCAATGCTCATCTGTTCCTATCGCAGTATGACCAAGCGATAACCTATTATCAGCAAGCCTTACCACGCTTCCAACGAATCCAAAATCACAATGACAAAGCAACAGCGTTGATGAATCTGGGTATTGCTTACCAGTTGCTCTTACGGTACGGCAAAGCAATTGCCTATTACCAACAGGCTTTACCCATCTATCAACAAGTAAAAGATCGTGAGGGTGAAGGGAAAGCTCTCAATAACATTGGTAAATTACTGACACAGCAAAAGCAGCCAGAATTAGCAATCGTTTTCTACAAACAATCCGTCAACATTCGCGAAACAATTCGTCAGGATCTTCGCCAACTCCCGCACGAATCGCAAGAATCCTACACCCAGAGTGTTGCAGGCACCTACCGCAGCCTCGCTGACCTCCTCATCCAGCAAGGTCGCCTTCCCGAAGCGCAAGCCGTCCTCGAACTGCTCAAACTGCGCGAACTGCGTGACTTCACCCGCGATGCCGGGATTGATAGCCCTGGTATTAACCTCGCTAACATTGAAACTACGGCACTGAAAGCCATTCTGGATCGCTTCACAACCCTTGGCAACTTTACTGGACGCCTTGCAAAATGCCAGCGCACCAACTGCCCCGATTTGAAAACGCTTGAGGCACAACGCGATACCCTCAATGAAGCCGTCAACTTCGAGCTAAAACAACAACGCGCCGTTCTTGCCAAATACTTCTCAACCGAAAGTGCCACACTTACGCCCGAAAAGCTCAATGCCGAAGCCAATCGTATCGTCAATGCTCAACCCGGCACGGTGCTGATTTATCCCCTTGTCCTCAAAGACAAAATTCAATTCCTCCTCGCCCTCAAAGCAGGCGATGGTGCCGTTACCTTCCGTCCGATCGAAGTCCCCAACGTCTCGGCTGAAACGTTGTTTAAGACAATCCAAACGTTTCGTGAACAACTGAAAAGCCCTGGCGATCTTAAAGTTCTACAAGCCACCAGTAAGCAACTGTATGACTGGCTGATCAAACCGCTTGCATCCGAAATCCCCCCGGATAAAGTCCGGCACCTTGTCTTTGCACCCGACAGCACCATCCGCTATATTCCCCTCGCTGCCCTCTACGACGGGAAGCGGTATCTCATCGAGCGCTACAGCATCAGCACCATTACCGCCGCCAGCCAAACCAACACTACTGAAACCTTTGCCAGCCTACCGGTCAATGCCACCTTCCTACTGGCAATGGGAGCCTCCACCTTTCCCAACCTGGCTCCCCTCAAAAACGTGCCTGCCGAACTCGGCGCGATCGTGCAAGCCAGTAATGTCAAAGACACCCACGGTATCTATCCCGGCTCCGAATTTCTCAACCTGAAATTTGATTACGAGGCACTCAAAGACCACCTCAAGAACAAGTATCGTATTCTCCACATCGCCACCCACGGCAAATTTAAACCCGGTCGCCCAGAAGATTCTTACCTTGTGCCCGGACGCGGCGATACACTTACCACTGATCGCATCGATCAATTGCTTAACTACGGCATTAGCAACGTTCACCTTGTCGTCTTATCTGCCTGCGAAACGGCAGTGGGCGATCGCGCCAGCGACGGTATCGAGATTCCTGGCATCAGCTACTTTTTCCTCAAAAACGATGTGAAAGCAGTGCTAGCATCACTCTGGTCGGTCAACGATGCCAGCACCGCCTTGATGATGCAGCAGTTTTACACGCAACTGGCGACAGGCAAACGAACCAAAGCAGAAGCACTACAAACGGTGCAGCATGAATTCATCAAAGGCAAACTTACGGCTAAAGATGCACCGACACGATCGGATGTCATACCGCAAACAACGGCTCCTGGTCGCACACCCGCAGCAACAGACTTTACCCATCCCTACTACTGGGCACCCTTTATTCTCATTGGCAACAGCTTGTGAGGTATGTCTGTTCCATCCGTTCTAAGTTGTTTTGGTACTTTCTTCATGAACAAGCGTTTTCTAGCCTACACACTTCTCTGTATCAGCGTCTGTCTGGCGATCGTTCTAGGCAGTTGGTTTTTGGGCAACCCAACGATCGCGCAAGAGAAGCTTGCTTCCGAACTTGTGGTGGTGCCTGGCTCCTACCGCTACAAAGGACAGCAGATTCCGTTAGTTCTGCGTACCAATGAAGTGGCTGTCGCGTTCAAGCAGCCGGGTGCAGTGCGTGAATTGAATCAGCAGCCCTTGTATCGTCAGCTTCAGAATGACTTACAAAGCGGTAGTCGTGATCTGGATGCAAGCATTAACGTGAGTCCTGTTGGCACTGGCTATGCGATCGTCAAGCTACCTAGTAGTCGAGGCTTAGAGTCTGGCTTGCTCCAGCGGATTGAGGCACGTCCCTACGTCCAAGAAACGTTACCTGTCCTGAGCCGAACGGGTCAGCAAGAGAAGGTCATCCTACCTAACGAAATCATCGTCAGTTTTGCGCCCGGTATCACGGATGTTGAGAAGCAAACAATTCTAAAAGACCAGAACTTGGAACTCATTCGTCCCTTGCCGTTCACGCAAAATCGCTCGTTGGTCAAAGCACAATCGGCAAAGGGCACTGCAATACTGACCGTTGCTAATCGTCTCAATCAGGTTAAAGGCATCACGTCCGCCACACCCAACTTTCTACAAATCTTGCCTGGTCGTTCTGCTTTCCTCACACCGACACGAACACCTACTGCGTCCAACCCATCGCTTACATCACCCACTACCAGTCGATCGCTCACTCCTTACACCTCGGATCTACTGCCGTTGCAGTGGCATCTTGACAGTCGATCGCGTCGTCCCAATCAGCCTCGCACTGATGTTCACGCTCTAGAGGCGTGGCAGCAAAGCACCGCTGGCAAAGGCGTAGTGGTCGCAGTTTTGGACAACCTGATTCAATGGGATCATCCGAACCTGGCAAACAGTCTTTATCAGCCGGAGAAACTGCCCAATCAGCTACCTGGAGAGGTGAGCGGTTGGGATTTTGTCCAAAACGATCCTGATACGCGGCTGAGTCAAGCTGAATTGGCAAATCTACTCCCCGATTTTCAGCGTGCGTTTCAGCTCTCTGACTCAGAGATCTTAAGCAGTGATGCTGCAAAAGCTCTCAAGAAAGATTATCCTAAAGCCTCCGACAGCGCTATTGCTAATGAAATCAGATCGCAACTCCGAGAGGAAGCAATTGTTAGCTTTCATGGCACGATGACGGCAGGCATGATTGCTGCCCGTCCTGCGGATGGCAAAGGAGTCATCGGAGTTGCCCCTAATGCCAAGATTTTGCCCGTGCGCGTTGGTGGCTTGGGCAGCAGTGTTGACCTTAAAGCAACCATACAAGGTATTGGCTACGCGGCAGAGCGCCGTGCGGATGTCATGAACATGAGCTTCGGTGGTTTGCTGCCCTCGGACGAAAGGGATGATGAAATCCTGCGAGCGCTGCAAGCAAACCCTAACTTAGTCGTAGTTGTTGCATCAGGGAATGAGCAACTGGAACGGGCTGGCTTTCCTGCGGCCGTGAAGGGAACAATCGCAGTTGGAGCTACAAATTTAGCCGGAAACCGTGCCTCTTACAGTAACTTTGGCACAGGCTTGGATGTAGTGGCTCCGGGGGGCGATAACCTATCTCGTCAGCCCAATGAGGGCGTTTTAACGACAACGGGTATTGGAATGGGTGGTTTTTGGCAGCGGGTTGAGATACCCAAAACTGCTTGGGATCTAATGCAAGACCCAAAAGGTGATTACGTCTGGACACAAGGGACTTCCTTTGCTGCTCCAGCCGTAGCAGGAGTCATTGCATTGATGAAAGGGGAAGATCCACAGCATAAGCTCAACCGTGATCGCCTCACTGCCATCCTCAAAGCTACAGTCAGTAAAGGTGGCTTAAAAGTGTCTGATGGTGATCAAAAACTGTTTCAGCGCTTGCGATCAAAAACAAAATTATCCTTACCCACTGATCCAAAGCTTTATTTCTTTGGCAGCGGCTTAGTCAATGCTGAGGCAGCAGTGCAGGAAGTGAAGCGATCAGTGAAATGAGTTTTCGCGACCACTGGGTTCCCCAAGGGTTTGCAGACTTTAAAGCCAAGCAACCAAGCATTCCATCATCTTTAAATGCGAGGACAAAAAAGGTAGTGTCATCTGGTTTGTTAACGGGCAGTACCGTGATTACAGGAGGTACTGACTCCACTGCTGTAATAGGTGAAGTACTCCATTCCCTATAGCAGAAATCCCTAAACCGTTTTCGCTGGTAGCAGGTTTAAATAAATGGAGCATCCTCATTCAAAACCTGCAAGATGTTAAATGGGTAAATGGGTTCTATCAAGATTCAAACTGGAAAAAGATAATTTTTAGACAACGAAGCGTAATCCAAAGAATTCTTACAAGATCAATCCTTCCATCTCTTTCAACAAGGCTTCCAAACGTTCGAGTTTTCGTTGATCGTCCCAAGCACTCGTTTTTTTAAGTTGGCGACTCACCGCATTGAACCGCTTTAAATACTCTAAATGCTTAAGGCTAGGATTCTGTGATTGAGAAAGTTGTTTGATGCGATCGCGAATATCCCGGATCGAGAGATTCTGAGCAATCGTAGCCTGAAGCAGCTCTTGACGCTGCCCTTCATCCTTAACCCGTGAAATAGTTTGCGCCTTGGTATACTCAATTTTTCCTTGCTGGAGTGCCTCAAGCACTTCTTCAGGCAGGTTCCGTAAAGGCAAGCGATGTTTCACAAACGACTGCCAACTCATTCTTCCAAGAGCATTAAATACTTCTTCTACAACCTCTTCTTCCTGAACCACAACGTTGTGGTTCAGATTTCGGGTTGACTCATTCTGCATCCGATACAGAAGAGACACCGCTTCCTGAACAGATAACTCTAGTCGAATCGCTAGTAGTTGTAAGATCCCTTCCGTTTCCTCAACTGGGTTTAAATCCTCCCGTTGCAAGTTCTCGACCAGCGTGAGTTGAAGTGCTTGCTGATCACTTAACTCAAGAATAGTGGCAGGGACCTCTGCTAAACCCGCTCCCTGAGCCGCTCTGTAACGTCGCTCTCCCGCAACTAGCTCATACTCTCCAAGTTCCCCTGGCATAGGACGAACCAGCAGATTCTCTAAAATGCCGTACTCCCGTACAGAAGCAGTAAGCTGCTCCATTTTCTGAGGATCAAAGTAGCGTCTGACCTGCTCAGGTTTACGATGAATCTGAGCAATCGGCAAAAAATTCTTAGTCTCACTAGGCTCCGGCTGAGCCAATTCTTCAGTACTGGAACCGAATAGCCTAGTTAAATCAATACTTCCCCCGTAGGGTTTATCTTTTTTAGAAGCTTTGGATTGTGTCATAGAAGCTCCAGCCCTTCAATAATCTGATTCATCGTTTTAAGCGCAGGGTGTTTTCTATCATAAAGTGCTAAGGGCAGATGCTCTTCTGAAGCATCTGCAAAGATTGTAGACCGTGCGATCGGGGGGTAAACTGTCGCAACTGCTGAAAGCTGTTCTTGGATCGCTGCCAATGTCCGCTCATCATGAGAATTTCGCTGATCATACATGGTTGGTATAAATCCAGCGATCGCAAGATCTCGGTTTGGACGCGCCCGCACCAGTTTAATGGTGTCAAATAACTGTTGCACCCCATTAAACGCTTTGTATTGGGACTGAATTGGTACTAATACATGAGTTGCTGCAACTAACGAAATATAAGCCAAGTTACCTAAACTCGGAGGGCAGTCGATCAAAATGAAATCATACTGCTCTTGAACGGGCAATAGTGCCTCTCTCAAGCGAAAGTCACTCATCATGGCTGACATCAATTCACGCTCTGCTAAAGCAAGCCCCAAGTTAGCTGGAACCAAATCAACACCCGGTGTGCCATCTTCTTTCTGAGTCTGAGCATAAATTCCCTTATGAATGGGTAACGGCTCGTCGTGCAGAATCGCGTGGTATATCGTTTTTTCTAATTCGTAAGGATCAAGACCCATAAATATTGTGAGGGAAGCCTGAGGGTCCATATCTACTACAAGGACTTGATAGTAATCTCCCTTCTTCTTACTCCGTTTTTTAGTCTTCATATCCAACCGCTTACAACAAGCAATCATGTATCCAAGTTGATTGACAAGAGAGGTCTTGCCAACCCCACCAGCCTGATTAAACAAAGCAATAATCCGACTCATTCAAGTTTTTCCAAGTATTAGAGTAAGTCAATTTTTGAACCACAACGTTGTGGTTCAACTGCAAAACACACTTTTGAACAATCCTGAAACGTCCCTTAACATGGGGATCATCAAAAATAGCAACAAAACTTTAAGCGAAGCCAGGTTCACTACAAACCTGTACGCAGGACTGAGAACAGTGGCCAAAAAACCTCTTCGGGATTAGTCAGACCAAATATGCCTGATAAATAGTATGTATCAAGACCAGCTTAATTGAGCATCCATCTTTGAAATTCGTCTCATTTCAACTCACTGTTTTGGGGAGGCTCTTCACCAATCGATTGATAAAAAGCCCGTTCGGCCGCCGCACTAAGCGCTCGTTTTGCATATCGCTTAAAACTTGCTTCTGATTTATGACGGGTCAGTGTCCGAGCATGAAGGCTTTCAACCCCCCGTAAGAGCAAGCCAGTCGCAAACGTGTGGCGTAACTGGTGAGGATGAACATTTAGCAAAGTCAGGATTTGTTTAAGTTCTGCCTCATTGAACTGTCCCCATCTATCCTGTGGATCAGTTTCTAGCTCTCCTTGCTCAATTCTTTGCCGCCGCTCTAATGCCAATTGAGCCTGCTCTGCTGCAATTTTACCCAAAGCTTTAACTGCGTAATATAACCCTTGGTATCCCAATCGCTGACCCGCCCGGTTCCGCCCAATGGACAAAAACAGAGGGCTATCAGGCAGCAAATCACCCTCCTCAGAGCGACGTTGAACTAAATACGTGTTCAACTGCTCTCGCGCTTGACGACTGAGCGGGACTCTCCCCGTACTGTCATCCTTAGCTTCTCGAATCGTCAACCGGACACCATCGTAGTCTTCTACATTCAAATTCACGACCTCTTCCGCCCGCAAGCCATGACTGAGAACCGCAAATAAAGCCCGATCGCGCACCTCCGCGTCCTCTCGTTCCTCCAATGCCAGGTACAGCGCCGCTATCTCGATTTCTGATAAATCCCTGGCTGGGGGCAAAGGAACCCGCTCCATCTCTACTGCTGTAGTGGGATCATGGGCAATTTGCTCCGGGTAAGCCGCTAGAAACCAAGCAAAGAAACTCATTAGAGCCGTCAAGGCTCGATTAATAGAGTTGGGAGAAAGGTTTTTCCCCTGCAAATAAGCTTTGAACTGGGCAATCTGGCGAGGAGTGAGATCAGACCAGGCGCGATCGGTCCAAGCTAAAAACCGCTTCAATTCCCGTCTATAGGCTTTCTGAGTGTTGTCAGCCAGCGATCGCGCTTGAAAGAACTCCTCTACTCGCAACCAACGCAGATCCGTGAGTTCCGTTGAACGAGTTGGAACTGAAGTCTGAGAAGAAACTAGACGGATGGAGGGTAGCCCTTCTGAACCAGAAAACATGACAATCGCCATACAACAGAGGTTATCACTTTGAGTTTAAGACATTTTAAGTAAAATATCTAGACAATATCTTCTATACGACTAAACTACGACTACGTTCGGCGGGGTTAGGGTATACTGAATGAAAATCCTTGCACTGCGGGAATTTCACGGATGCCGTCGCCCTTCCCTGGCATGAATCCCTATCTGGAACAGCCAACCTTCTGGTCGTCGTTTCACACCCGACTGATGGTGGCGATCGCGGATACGGTAGCGCCCCAACTGCGCCCCAACTGTTACATTGAGGTTGAGACTCGCACCTACCAGGATCAAGAAGAACCCGAAGAAATCCTTGTGGGTATTCCCAATACCGCTGTCTTAGCTGCTCGGTCAATCGATCAAGTGGAGCCGTTGCGAGTTGAATCGGGTGCAACGTTAACTCAGAAGCGACCCCGCTCCATTTTCTTGCCCCAGCCAACGACCATTAAAGAGCGCTATCTCGAAGTTCGCGAAGTCGGCACAGATACGGTCATTACAGTGATTGAGGTGCTGTCACCCAAAAACAAGCAGAAGGGAAAAGGCAGAACGGCTTATGAAAACAAGCGCAGGCGAATTCTGGGCAGTCTCTCCAATCTAGTTGAAATTGATCTGATCCGGGCTGGCATCCCAATGACGATGATAGGAGAGGTGCAGCTGAGTGACTATCGCCTCATTGTGAGTCGTCGTTCACAACGTCCTCAAGCTGACCTGTATGACTTTGACTTGCGTGAACCCATTCCCAGTGTGCCGCTGCCGCTAAGACTCGAAGATGAGGAACCGTTGGTAGAATTACAGGCAATTGTGCAGGGTGTTTATGATCGCGGCAGCTACCACGTCCGCATTGATTATCATCAGCCCGTCCCCCCGCCTAGATTATCTGAGGCGGATCAGCAGTGGGTCGATGCGTTACTTGCCCCCCTGCGAGGTGCGTGATGGCACGTCCCGATCAAGAAAAATGTCGGCTGTGCTCCAAGCTTAACTCCCAGGAAGCGCAACAGCGTCATGGATCAGATGGAGACGGATGCTGGAATCCAAAGGTTTGCCATAATCGCCGTTCCTACTATCGCCACCGGGGAGTCCGGAACCATGTCCGCAAACAACGACGACGCGGACAGCTAACTGAACCTTTATCATCAGAACCGGGTGTTTCTGGGGTTGTACGAGTGGCGACACTAGACGTAATGGCTCCGGCCGTTCCTGCCGCTGTCGTTCACTGGTATCGCATGACCAAGGATTCACCGCTGCACGCCCTGGGCGCAGAACTCTGGATGGGGAACGATCGGGTTGCCAAAGTTGAACCCGTTCACTGCCTGGGACTGACCGAATTGCAGGTCAAAACACTGCTGGTTCGGATTCTAGATGTGTTTTCGCAGCACAGTGGTATGAAGGTAGAACGCTTTCGTTCCTCCGTTGAACTCCATCCCCATAACTGCCCGATTCGCCCCTGCCCACTCTATCCAGAGGTTAGGCTGTAATGGAAGTGCAGCAGTTAGAGCTTGACCTCTGGCAATCCCTGGAGAAAGCCTCTCGGTTTCCAGAGACGGCGGATCTGCGATCGCTCTGTGACGCGCTAGAGCAAACCCTATCTGACCAGTCTCTGGCAGAACAGTTGACCGTCGCAGGAGATGTGTTAGTGCAGCTCTCAGAGGTCCATGCCGCGCGGGCAAATCTCTTGATTTCCGGGTGGGAGCGTCGGCATAACCCGGCTGAGCCAGTGGTAAATCTAGAGGACTGTGTCGATCTGTTCGTCCAATCTTTAACGCTGGATGTATCGGATCTGTTTGAAGAACCAGAGCCGATTCAGTACCCTGCCAACCGCAAGAAAACATCATCTCAGGAAGAGGGTTCGATCGTCGGAGAAGTAGATAAGAATGCGTTGTTGGATTGGGTAGACCAAATGACAGCAGCGCAACCACTCGATGAGCTAGAGATGGCGGAGCAGATTCAGGATCTAGCACATGGAGAAAATGTAGAGGAGTGGTCGAAGGCGATCGCGAACTATCTTGACCAAACCAAATCACCAATTCGATTTTTAGAACTTCAACAAATGCTCAAATTGTCAATTGTCGAAGTTTGGCTGGGGTTGCTATTAGGCAACTTCAGCTTAAGGCAGCGAGGAGACTTTTATAGCAACCAAAGTATTTGGGTTGACAGCAACTATTGAATGCCGGATCAGTGCTGTACAGTTGTTATTTGGTGCAGCTTTTTCTATGCAATTCTAATCAGCATTTCAATTGAAGGATAACTATTGATTTGATCGATTAGTCTCACATGGCTTGCACGGGCTGTAATCTGTTTACCAAGTTGTAATTCCCTTGAAATAATGACTGCCTTTTCTCTCTGAACGTATCCAATTTGTTGCCCTTCAAAGGAAACACGCACAGCATTGGGATCATAAGGGTTATCGAGTTCTGCTTCTAAGGTTAAAGAGTCTCCTTCTCTTACTCTTGTTGCCACGACGATTCGGCTATCCATGTAAGGAATTCCCCGAACCGGAGATTCAAGCACTTGTGCTTCCTCCCGTATAAATTGCAAACTTTCATCCCCAATAACAATTCCATTTCTAACCTTCAACAAACTACTACGCTCAAATGTGGAAATATTTAGCTCGTTGAAAATATAATCATTCGGCAAATTAACAATCCACCTAATAAAGTCGCCATAATCTGAGGTTTGGGGAGAATATTCAGATGAATATACCTGTGCTAGTTGTAATGCAGAGTTTCTAGAGGTGATACCAAGGCTACTAGCCCAACATGCAATGATGTTATCGACACCAAATTTTATCATTGAAGGGAGATGTTGCCATGAAATTGGCAGATCGCTATATTGTCGCTGCAACTTAAATGCCAAAATACCAAGAAATCCGTTTATCCCCCAAGGAAGTTTATACGTGAGCCTATCTGCCAAATAACGGCTGAATGATTCTCCTTCAGTTGGATTCCAAAAATTAGTTCGTAGTTCTCGAATTGATTCACCACTTATCCATCTTGCCACAAGAGAAAATTCATTTTCAGGTCCACAATAATCAATCGTATCCAGTAACTTCATCTCCGGTAAATTTTGGCAAGCTAAAAAAGCTGATTGAACAAAGGTTTCGCTGTTATGTAACGGGTTGTCAACCACAGTCTGCAACTCTGAGCTAAGTTGCTCAAGAAACTGATTGACACTCGCCTCAATGAACTGACAACTGGTTACTCTTAATCCAGTAGCAGCAAACACTTTTCTAAGTTCTCCATCTTCAACTTGATTAGTGATCCAGGTTGAAACGGTTCTAATCGTTGAAGTTAAGGGAGCACGATCTACATTTCTACGAGTTGTTTGAACTCCGACTAGGCTGTTTTCGAGAAATCTTGAGATACTAGGCTCATCCTGAGTATCAACCACTTCCTCAGCAAGCAAAGCTAGGATATGTGAGTCAAGGTAACCAATGAGATCAGTTTGACTAATTCGATGCTCAACTAAAGCCTGAAGCAGTTTAAAGAGAGCACTATCTACCTCTTCAAGATTGGCTTGATCTTGATACTCTCGAATCAATGCCTCATCATTCGGAGTAATTTTTACAAATACGACTTGTCCCTCAGTCTCTTTTCCTGCACGACCTGCACGACCACAAATATTCCAAAAGTCTCGCTTCCTCAGTTTACTAGTGCGGTTAATGGATTCACCATCATTCATAGATTCAACCCATCGCCGCTCTAGGCTATGAATGACTACTGTCTTAACAGGCAAGTTGACTCCCTGCCCTAACGTATTGGTGCTGACTAAAATCCCCAAACGATTTTCTCTAAATTCTTCTTCGATCGCTTGTCTCACTGCATCTGGCAATGGACCGTAGTGTAGACCCACACGGTAATGAAGGGCTTGAGTTAAAGGATGATCTTCTCCTAACCATTCGTTCGCTTCATGATAGGAGGCTAAGTTGGGCTGAGCTACATACTGAAAATCAGCACTAGGAAGTTCACCAGAGGCTTCAAGATATTTGAGTGTTGTCACAAGATTATTCAAAACATTTCGAGCATCATTAGTCTGGGCACAAAAGACGAGAACAGGTCCAGTTTTAGCGAGTCTCGCAGCAAGCATTGCTGTAGTCTGACTTTTATTCTTGATATTTGCTGGCCAACTTTTTCTCTGTTGTCTTCCAGTCGGAGTTCGTTCACCTGTATTATATTGCTTTTGCTGAATAAAATTTGGAACCCAAGGTTGGCGTCCGCCCGTTAGTGAAGGTAAATTGAGATATTGAATTTCACCATTGCTAGCTGAACGCCATTCAAACTTTGCAATAACTTGACGTGAAGGACGTTCAGACGGCCTAATTCGTAATGGTTCTTGCGGTCTATTACATAACCAGCTCACAAAATCTTCGGCATTGACCTCGGGCATAACCGCAGATAGAAAAATAAATCGGCTCTGCGGAAGTTTAGCCTTAAGCCGTGTCATTAATAACTCAAGAAGAACTCCTCTGCCAAGCGTTTCTTGTTCATGTAGTTCTTCTAAGAGTGTTTTCCCTTCAGCTATCTCTTCAGATGAAGGAATTCCTTCATCAATCATGTGTCCTTCATCCACAATAATTGTGGCTAAACCCTCAAAGTAATCTGGTTTAGTTCTTAATAGTAGCTCTACCTTTTCAGGCGTAGTTACAAGAACATGAGCTTGAGTTAACAGAAAATTTTGGAATGTATCAAACTCAAACCCGCCAATAAGAGTAGATACTCGATAGCCAATTTTACCGAGTACATTTGATAGATGGCTTTGAATCTCGTTGACTAATGCACGATATGGAGCGATATAAAGGCATCGAGATTCAGGACGGCTAGTCAAGGCTGCTAAAATGGCTAACTCAGCAATGAATGTCTTACCAGCACTAGTCGGCATTTGTACCACAAAACTATCATCACTTGTGAGTAAGTGATTTTGAATAGCTTTCAGTTGAGATGACCAAAATTCAACGATCGATTTCTCTAGAGCAAGATTTCTAAGGTAGAAACGCCACACCGGATCTTGCAATAAACCACCCGCGTACTCATGTACGCTATTCCATGTGGAGCGTTCACGGAATAAGTCAAGACTTGCTGCGAGTTCTGAAACGATTACTCCCAGTGTTGCGTCACCTGCTTTAACAAAGTTTTTTTGGCTTTTCTGAAATTTTTCTTTGCAAGTATCAAGAAGTTCAAAATTACCATTAAGGCAATATTGAGAAAAATCCCCCAAGGATCGATGGAAAAAAGCATGAGCAGCTAGAGCAAAAACATCATTGAGTGGAAATCCTGCTTCCTCCGCCTGTTGAGTAATAGCAGTTTGGCTAGCACTAATCCGAACAAGCGCACGATTTGAAATCTCTTGAATCTGCTTAACCTCTCGGCGCAAAAACTTGATCAAGGCTTGCCTAAAAAATTTTACCAATTCAGCATCTACTCCTCCCTCGCCTGATGGCGGATTCTGCTGCAAATTCAAGAACCTAGTTTCAACAAGCTTACTAATACAGAATGCATTTGCCTGATATCCGGCAATGTTATAACAAATTGCTGCATTTAATAGTAAAATCTCTTGATCCTTTAATTCGGCAAATTTGGCAAGGAATTCAAAAGCTTGAGCAGCAGTTTTAATGTTTTGCAATAAACTAGTTCTATCCCCAAATCTTTCGTTCAGTAGCAATATACTTTCTGAAAATAGATATTCACAAGATTGCCAAATTTGTTTGGCATCAAAAGTAAATTGAGTGGTAGATTGTTCGGGGACAAACTCTTGTTGAATCGCCCGTGCTCGAACTTGAGATAAGTTGTTCCTAAAAATTGAATCCGTGCTTAACTCATCAAGGCTATTGGAGGTGTTTTCTAAAAACGTTTGCTTATCCATTAAGAATCGCTTCAACCCCCTTCCAAGCCCGCGTATAGGACTCATCAATAACTTCTCTCAGTTGCTGAATGAGTACTACACTGACACAAAAATTTGCTAGGCGACCATCTAATGGATGAGCATCAAGCTTATCCAGAATTTCATCTCTCCAAGTTGTTTTTTCATGTACTAGAAATAGGTTGTATTGTTTTTCATACTCAATTTTACCAAGTCTCAGTCTTGAGAAAAAATCAGCTTCCTCATACTGCTGACTGCTATACAGAATTGTGCAAAAGAATTTGAGGATTTCTGGATCTTCTAATGCATCATCTTTAATTAAGCTGTCGTGACCTTCAATACCAATATTGGTATCACAGTTTTTTGCAGATTTAGTCTTGACCTCGCCATAACAGACTAAGGGCTTACTCAATGATTCGTCTCTATTAATGAGACAAAGATCAGTCAGTTTCATAGCCCAGGACTGCTTCTCTCGATACCTTAGCTTGTAGATTGGTAACGAGAATCCTTGAAAAGTCATTAGAAGATAGGATGATAATATCTCACCAAAATTGCCAATTCTAGCTACACCTCTGACACCACTAGCGGATACGGGTAGCACTTGTTCCTCGATATAATTTTTAATAATAGATAAGTTTAAATTATCTAGATCCTCCAGAAGTATATTGCATTCCTCTCGTATCATGACAGGATCTGCATGAGCAGTTAGAAGAGAATTCGCAAATCCATCGAGAATAGGGTCATCAGGATCTGCTAAATTCGGTTGGTTGATCTCCGTAATGTCCTCAACGACAAATTTGTAAGAGCAAGGATCTCTTTTATCAACGTTAAACCAACTGCTGAGCAAGCGCATCTCCAAGAAACCTAGAAGGCTTAGGACAATATAGCCTTTCCAACTCTGCCGCTGCCAGAAGTGCGATCACCCTGAGCTAGATATTAAATGTGTAGTTTTATACAAATCAATACACTTTTCGGATGATTTTGACACTACATTCTGCGGCTATGGACCGACTGAATGAGTAAAACCCTCTCTTCTTGGACAAACCGTCCCAGTTCTAAAAGTACTGCTAATGGTACGCCAACTGAGTGGGCTGCCTCCGAAATTGTCATATTTTCAGTTCGCATCAGTTCCAAAAGCTGTCGGACTTTGGCAACAACAGGATCATCGATCGACGTGTAACCTCGCAGAATGGCAATGCTTAACCCGGTTTCAATTCTGTCAGGAGTTATGTTGAGGTTGTTAACAACGGGAGATGGTTGAGAACGGGCGATCGCAGGCAAAATCTGAACACCGACATAACGCGGATTACTGCTGTGAATAATATCAAACGTGTAGAGCCGATTCTGCCCTCTAGCATCTGCTGTTTGCACCATCAGGTTGGTTACAGGCGTAGTGGTTGCTCCTGGAAAGCGAAGTGGTTGAATCACTCTCAAGAAAATAGTCTTTGCCCGCCCAGTCTCTAACTCAGCATCCGTGCTGTAGACTACTCGCGAGGCATCTGCCAGCAAAATATAGGCGATCGTTTCATCAGTCTGGCTAAAACTAATTGAGGTTGCCCGTCCAGGAGCAACTTGAACTTGAACCGCACTGGTCGTCGCTCTGTTGCGATCGATGACCTGGTAGGCTGACGTTTGTGCCTGAGCAGGCACCCCAAAACCAATCAATAAGGCTGTGCTGACTAAGGTCAGAGCAGGCAATCGTCTCATCGGTCTACCCTCAAAAAGCTATTGACCACCACAGAAACTTCGGTTCCTTCAGGAATAAACACCACGTTGGATCGCTGCAAGAGCTCTTGCCTCGTTTGCTCAGAACGACTGGACATCCGCTCCATAATAGGATTGAAGAAGCCCTCCACTGCCGCCGCCCAAAGCTGAGGTTCTGCACTGGTCGTACTTACACTCTGGTTCAAGCTCCCTCCTGATATGACCGCACTGGACTGGGTGCGCGGCTGATTCACGATGCTTCCCACCCGACCCAAGCTACTGAGCAACCCAGTCAATACATCCTGGCGAGCAATTTCGGGTCCCACATCATTGAGCTTTTGGGCGATCAGTGGGCGATTGTCTTGTCCTCGAATCTGAAGGCTATCGGGCGGTAAGGCTTGCTGACGGATCTGACCCGTGCGATCGCGATAGACAATGGCGATGACGCTGGCTGACACTAAATGATTACCCTGCTCCACAGTACTGGTACGAACAACTAGAACCGTACCCGCAGGTAACGCCACCGTGCCATCTGTCGCTTGCATCGCCTCAGTCAATTCCACCGCAAAGCGATGATCGACAGGCGCTTGACCAGCCGTTGAATGCTGACTACCCTCATCCCAAAGCATCGGCAGCGTAACTTTAGCTTTGGTGGCAGTGGCGATCGCCACCTCCTTCAAGCCGCTCGCACGCTGATCCAGTGAGCCGACTGGAGTTCGGTTCAGAATGCCAACCATACCAGGACTCATAGCCTCAGCAGACGTTTCTTCAGGGATCACGTCAGCATTGGGCAGCCTGCTTGTAGAGGACTCCGGCATTGCCTCTGCTGTTTCTGGCTTGGTTGCACCAATCGAAACAACTGGAATCACGGTGTTCTGCTGTGTCGCTGCTGCAACAGGATTGGACTGAGCCTCAGGGACTTGACTGGAAGCCGTGCTCGAAGGCTCAGAAGGCTCACCAGCTAGCTGACTGAACGCTGTCTCCGAACGCTCCGGAGTGCGAGGATTCACACGTTCTTGTCCGACCTTTGCCAGTTGTGCCCAGTGCTGAAACGGATCGATGCGTTCCACAGGTTGAATCCTTTCAGGGGGCGCAATGGGCGCACGAACCACCACTGGCTCTGGTCGAAAGACAGGTGCAGGGGATGCTACGGCAACCGGAGTGCGAGCAGGCGGGATTGACTTCAGCGTTGGCGGTCGTGGTGGTTTTGTTACACGCGGTCTCGTAACAGGTTCAGGCTGAAGCTGCTGCTTTTGATCCTGAAAAGCCAGCCGACTTTTTAGTTCGGCAGTCTCATCAAAGGTTGGGGGTGCGGCTGGTGTAGGGGCAAGCGACGGCGTGACCGGTCGGGCTGGTGTTCGCGGCTGGAGGAAGCCAAACCATACAACCGCTCCGGCTCCCATAGCTGTTCCGACCACTGCCACCACCGAACCCAGCCGGATACTGGCGCGCTCTGCCAGCGGACGCTCAACCGCCCTTTCCTGATCTTGCTGGAGCCGATATGCTTCTGAAATTAGCTGAGGCGTTGCAGGATTAAAGCCCGCTAGCTGTTGCTCTTCCTCAAGAGTCAGATCATCAGTATCCGACACATCAGGAGGGACTGCTGTTACAGAAGTTTTTCCGTTCCCGTTGCGGTCATGCGTCATGGTTGACATTGGCTCAGAGACTTGATCAAATTTATGGGGTTCCAATCGTTGTTGCACATTTGTCATTCGTATCCTCACTGCACTACCGCTGCCTTTGGGGGTTAAACTCAACAATGCGGGTGATTTGCAATCCCGCAGCACGCATTTCGTAGATTTTGCGTTCTACCAGCGGTGCATCGGCTCCGAGGGGCGATCGCGGCACTTCAACCGCCTGCAACGTAAACGTGCGATTGAAAGGAATTCGTTCATCTTTACCCGTCGTGCGATCAATCAGCACCCGCGTCGCCACCAGATCCACTTCCCATTCGCCGGGTCTAATTTCTCTCGGTTCCGATAGGTAGGAAACAATCGTCGTGCTCCGAATCTGCCCCGAAAAAAGCGCCGGAGGAACCAGTTCCGCAACCTTGGGCAGAGACGCTTTGGCAAACTCCGATTCCAGCAGCAGAGAAGCAAACCAGGCGTTGGTCGGCATCCGTTTGTTATTGCCAACTCGAATCCCCTGATCGGCTTCATTCGTGCCAGGAATCTTTTCATCCCAGTTGAAGGTTAGGGTCGTCCAATCACTGACGACTTTCTGGATCACCGATGGATAGCGCCAGTGACGCTCTTGCTCCGAGACATAAATCGTTTCACCATTCACCAACTGAGCAAAGGTTGTCTTCTGTTCGGCAATGCGGTTCACTCGAAAGGCAGTGAATAGCGTTAAGACAAAAATCAAGCTGTTGAAGACAGTCAGACAGATAAAACACACTGCCAGCAAGTTTTTTGCCTCGGGTAAGAGTGGAGCTTGAAGTCGTTTAATCTGCATCGCTACCCCCGTCGTATCAGAGCAATGCTGGTGACTGTACCGATCGCATTACTGAAAATGTCGATCAAACTTTTCACATTGGATGAAATGCCGTTGTAAAGCGCAAAGCCACCACCACCCGCGACCAGAACCGCTAGTCCCGGTGCAAAGATGCTGAGAAAAAAGAGAAATGCCACATCCGACACCAACTCTGCTCCAGACTTAACCAGCACAACGGCGGTTAAGCCAACCACAATGTTGTAGCCCAGTTGAATCCCGAACAGAGTGATGAATCCAGTGAGCC
The DNA here is from genome assembly GCF_059505325.1 of Tildeniella sp. NCBI lineage: Bacteria > Bacillati > Cyanobacteriota > Cyanophyceae > Oculatellales > Oculatellaceae > Tildeniella > Tildeniella sp. The sequence goes on along the minus strand of NZ_JCACKI010000003.1, from coordinate 130,559 downwards.
ATGCCCAGATCGGACGACCTTGCAGCGGTAAGAGTGAGAGTCCGATCGCGATGGGTGCAAACAGCGCCGTTAGCAACAGTGCCGCTTCCAAAATATTGACAAATCCCCATTGCAAAGCGTAGAGAATAAACCGGATGATGGGAATCGCAGTATCTCGGAAGACGCTACCAGGGTCAGTTGTTAAGCGCACGGCTGTGCTAATTTGACCGGGCAATGACGCATTCCACAACGCCTGACCAAAGGCACGTAACGGCTCCAGGGGCGATCGCGCTTGTCGTTCTGCTTCAGCCACGATCGCTTGCGCCTGCTCTTGCTTCGAGTTCCAGCATTCCACCAGTTCAGTGCCAACTTTACCCTGACATTCGCTATAAAGACTTTCAAGCTGTTGTTTAGCAATACCCGTGATCGTCACATTGGAAATCGCATCTCGAAAGGTCAGTTCACCGACCTGAAGTTGCAATACATTTTGCACCTGCGTGTAAGAAAAGCCTCGAATAAACTTGATCGTGCCCGCTAGAACATTGCCATTCGCACCTAAAAAAATCATAATCACCAACGGCCAGACGAAGATTGAAGCTAGCTCTGACCAGGACTGCTTATCGATAATGTCTTTACCCGTAGTCATCGCAATAAACAGAATGCTGGCAGCTCCCAGGGTAATGCCCAATTGGATCAGCCCAATCCAGAGTCCAGACGCAAGCGGGTCTAGCGTTACTAGCCAGACCGTATTCCAGGACTCCACCGTGGCACGGGACAACTCCAGCGAACTGGTGATAATGTCCAGGGCATCGGATTCTCCGCCTGTGGTTGGAAAGGATTGAGCAATCAGGTGCATCATGAGCATTAGCCGTCAAATCAAACCATTAAAGACATCACGATTGTTTCGAGTTGGACTATTGATCGGAACCCAGCGTCACTCCACCCGGCATCATCAACAAACCACCTTGCTGACTGGCCGCATTGCCTGCGGAAATATTTTTGCGGCGATCGGCAGTGGTAATCGCTGATAGTTCACGGGCAGTTTGAGCCGACAATGTATTGCCGATCGCCCGATCAACTCGCGCTTGCTGTGCCTCTTGCAGCACCCGCTCATTCACCTGACTGTTAAGTGCTGTCTGTTGGGAAAGGTTTTGCATAATCCGTTGAGTTACGTCCAAACCCTGGGATTCCTCACCCAAACGCACACTTTCCTGCGTATTCTGCTGCGTTGATTGCCGTACTTGAGCCATCTGGGTTTGTGCTGCCTGACTCAAGGTGGACTGAGCCGCTACTCCTGTAGCCGTGGCTCTAGCAGCATATTTGCTCAGATCCTCGCGAATACCGTAAGAACTGCGCCCACTAGTCTTATTCTCTAAAGTCTCAGACAGAACCGCACCTGGATCACGGCTGGCTGAACCACCCATAATTTGACTCCAGAGCTGAGATAGATCTGGAACCTGAAACGCACCCAGAGTCGAGTGAATTAAATTGTTAACCGGACTCAGTAAATCGTTTTGCACAAAGTTTTGCACATCTCCCAAGAAATCATTGATTTGATTGCCCGTATTCGATACGTAGACATTGCTGCCATTTACCTGATTACGAATTGCTGCCTCAACCGGGTCTCTACCTGTGTCTTGAGTACGTGCAAATGCCGGACTATTCACAGATCCAGCACCCACGACTAGAAACAGCATCATGAGTCGAATTGTCATCCACTTGAGTCGCATAGTTTATATCTCCTTAACGTGCAATAAGTGAGCGTTGATCGTGTTCAGCCGGATCACTGGGATCATCCTCCTGTTGGAGCGATCGCCCTGATTTCTCTACAGATAAACCCTGCCCGATATGACTGAACCCTTTACCTTCCCGCAATGCTGGAATATATTCATCTGCAAACGCTTTCAAACCCATCAATCGACCTTTGGGCGTGAGAGAATACTGTGCCATTACCCGATCGCGCGCCTCGCGTTCATCCTGATTGTTAGCAACGCTGGCAAGCATCAATTCACCGGGATAGAAACGAGTCCTCCAGAACCGACCACCCAGTTCTAGTAACCAGCAAGAGTAGAGATCACTGCTACGAGGCCAAAAAGCTTCTGTGGCATTCTGACTGATGATGTTAGGGGGGTAACCAAGATACCGCTGAAAAGAGTTGATACCGCTGCTGGTAATGCGTCCGGTAATTCGGTAATTAATGTTCTGCATGATTTGCGAACCTGCCGAACACTCACAAATGGTGTCTGGATCTTGAGAGAGCAACAGCACTGCGATACCGTCTTTACGCCCCGTCGCGCAGGTTTCTCCGACAATCTGGGCAAATCCATCTCTGCGAAGCAAGACCGATAACTCATCGCCAATGAATAAACTGCGCGGATGGGAAAGTGCATTGCGGATACAGGCAGCATGAGCGTTGATTGCCATCAGATAGGCATCCTGCTCATTGGTCAAACCGCTGAGGGCAAAGAACTTAATCGCAGGTTCAGGTGAGAAAGTACTGGGACGGGCGATCGCCTTGCCCAAGCGTGAAGCCAGCAACTCGCTCACCTGGCTCTGAATCTGGTTAAGCGAGTGTCGATCCAGATCCTCAAACGAGCGGAGATTTAACCGTTCACGGGTACAGAACTTGATGAAGTCTGGCAAGGTTGGGATCTGTTGCCACTCGGGCGATCGCCAACCCATTTCAAATGCACGATTGTAACGAGTGATGATTTCTGGGTCACGGAGAAAGACATCCAACGCTCTGATCAGCAACGCATCGACCCGTTGTGCCAGATGAGGATTATGGATCTTTCCCATGGCGATCGCGCTCAATGCACGGCGAATAAAGTCCTTCCAGGACTCCATGCGGCGATCGCGCTCCAATTTATCAAAGCGGCGTAGATCGGGGGGTTCCAGCAGATTGCTGCTACCGTTGGAGATGTCGTAATACGCTCCTTGATCGCCTAAGAGTTCGATCGCCGTTTTGAATGTACTATTACCACTGGAGGAAATGTCCATCCCGACCACTGGAATGTTATTTGCCAGAGCTTCCATGGCAAAGCGCCAGCCCAATACACTCTTGCCTGAACCTGACGTTCCGGTAATCAGCGCCCGTCCAATCTGATAATGAAACAAGTCAATGTAGATCGGCTTGCCGCCGCGTCCGGTTAAAAACTCTACACCGCATCGATCGATATCCTTCGGCATCGTCAGGGGTATAATGCCTGCCACTGTATGTGTGTCAAGGGTCAATCGGCGCTCATTCAAGTTATTGCCATGCAGCAGACGCTTACAAGTAATCGGTAATGCCTGGAGCCAGATTTCCCAGGCAATATGGCGCTCTCGAATCACCTTCGCCGTTTCAAAACTGTTCGCCAGCAAATTGCAGGCATGGATCAACTCCTCAGTGCTGTTGCGATAAACCAAAAAGACTGGCGCACAGTGTAGCGCTTTCGTACCCTCATAAAGACGGCGCTGTGCCTCAAAGGACTCTTCCTGCTTCATTTCAGCTCCGACATCTCGCCCCTGCCCCTTCGTAACCGCAATAGTGCGAGCTGCCTTGGACTGCTTTGCCTGTCGTGCCAGGTTGTCCTGAATAAAAAAGTCGTTGCCACGGCTGATCTCAATCCAGGCTTCAGTGTCATGCACATAGCTCGAAGAGAGAATTTTCCAAACCCACTTGAGATGTTCTCTGGTACTCGTCCAGCCCATCGGTGGATCGGTCATCGTCATCACGCCACAGACCTTACCTCGTCCCGTCAGGTAAAGCCGATCGTGATCACCTCGATGCTCCGGGCAAGCAGAACGCCCCTGAGTTCCCTCAATGAGCAAGGTACACAGATGCTTATCCGTCGTCACAGTTTCGGTCAGTTCCTGTCCGGTTTCTGTCTCCTTTAAAGTAATGACCTGCGGGATGGGAGGCGCAACGCCTTGATTGAAGCGGCTCCAGAGCCACTGCCACAGGTCTACTGTGCTACAGGGCGTTACCTCCAGCCCCACTTTAGTATTGAGCAATACTTCCCATTGCATAAACCCCTGTTGAAACCCTTGTAGTAAAAGCTTTTTGAAAAATGCTTCTTGATAAACCCGCTTATTTCCCGTAATCTGCTCGACTACCCAGGAACCTGTTTTTCTTAGTTTTTCAATCAGTCCGCCAACCAAATCTTTGTGTTGCGTACCTGCTTCGTCATCACTCGTCCAGGTACAAAAAGCAAGTTGATGCCAGGTCTGCCGCGTCCCTCCCTGAGTCAGTTGCTGTACTCGTAATTGCTCATTGCGAGTCAGCACGGAAACAGGTTTTAATTGGCATGCCTCTGCCAGGGTAGACAGTTCTTCTTGTCGCGCTGCATCATCACTTGAGCACCCTGTGCAGAAGGTAAGTCGTTCACCAATCGGTAACTCTTTCATCCCTTCTTCAATGGCATGAGCAAACGCATTCACCTCACTGTCGTACAGCACATCGTGCAGTCCAGCAACACGAAAGCCAAACACAAGCTGATACTGAGATTTACCTTTCTCTAGCAACAGTGCAGCCACTTCACGATCGTCTTTTTTGATTTCTGCAATACAGCAGATATTGACTTCATTCTGGAATGGCATAAACGTACTTTTGCCTCCATACTGATTGGGCACTTGCACTGGTTTCAGCCGAATGTTGACCCGTGCATCCCCATAACGTTTGCGAATCCAGGTTGGTCTATGTTCTGAGATAGGCGAAACATAGATGTTGCTGCCGTTACACCAATCGGTTCCCGGCGGCTTACGCCAGCGATCGAGAAACTGATGGGGTTGATTCCCGGTCAGAATCCACCAGCTCGCAATCAACCAGAATGATGCTCCAAAGAACCAGCCAAGACCCAGGCTGAAGAAACCATTTGTGATGACATAACAAAGAACAACAATGGCAACCCAGGGACCGAGTTGATCGGCTGGAATCGGACCAATACTCGCCTGCTTACCTAAAATTCGATTGACTTTGATGAATTCTCGATTGAAATCTCGTTCCATAATGCTTGCAATTCACGTTGCCAGATCAACCACCAGCCGTTCCTGTTCCATTCCCCACGAAGATGAACGTGACCACATCAATCGCAATGACGATCGCAAATGCCAGTCCTACTTGGGTTACGATCGGTCGCCAGTCATTTCCTTGCTGTGCCTGGTTATAAGCGAATAGTGCCGACGCTGCAACCAGTAACAAGAAAACTCCACGAATCAGGTTGAAAATCAACCCAACCACGTTGGTATCCAGCGTATTTGTCGCACCGCCGGACTGGGAAGTTTGCTGCGCCAGTTTGACAAAGAACTGCTCCAGCCCACTGAGAAAGATAGCCTGGGCAGGTGCAGCAAAGGTATTGAGCACTGCCGTGATCGCAATAATGAGGGAGGCAATATGCCAAAAACGAATTTTGGCACCCAGGTATTTTTCTAGAATAGGTACCGCCTTGACCAAATGCCAGAAGCTGAGGAATACCACACTGGCACAACCCATGCTCGTTATGAGCAACGGCTCTTTGATTAACAAATAGATCACAACAGCAACACAAAGCCCAATGAACAATAAATCAGGTTTAGTAAGGTTGAAATGCCGCCATTGTTGAGTAGAGCGACGACGTAGTTGAGTTAAGTGAGACTTAGTAACGGGAGTTTTCATGTTTTGCATCATCGGTTCTCCATCCATGCTGATCCAGCTCGTTAATTAAACTTGCAATTCTTCGCGATTCGGTTTGGCAGACGCTTTACCAGAACGGCGATTCAGATGCTTTTCATCCATTTGTTCAGGTATTTGCTCATTGATGGCTGACTCCATCTCTCGTATGGGAATACTGCAATGCAGGATGTCTGGTGATTGACCAGGCACCAACATGGCATCAAATACCTGCTCATCCTTGTGGTTCGGGTCAAACCCTTGCAGCAACTGAGTCCCGTTCGGTAACGTCACAACCTCAAACTCATACTTAGCTTTACCCTGATCTGTCCAGGTGAATACAGGTTCAGCCTCCCCATTGAATCGATCCGATAAGCGCTCCTGGAAGGTGGCAATCAACCCTTGAGCACTGGCTTTGGTGGCGTATTCCTGTTTGGACTGAGGAAGTTTAGCAATGCTGGCTTTCTCATCAGCACTGAGGTGATCTGCTGCAATCGCCCACTGCCCATCGGTGCGGTTGCCTGCAAAAAGGGTATTACCCTGATTGTTGTTAAGGGCGATCGCTACTTGATTCCCTTGCTCTTCAATTTGCAGCGTTTTATTACTGGAAATTGTAATTCCCTCCCGATCGGCATCATCCAAGTCTGCATGAGCAGCTCTGGCAAACCCCACCAATGATTCTGCACAGGCAATTTGCTCAGGATCGGCTCGTCGCGCCATAAGTTGTTCCAGCACTTTGGACTCTACGATCGGTTGTGCGGGTGGAGCCAATTTACTTTCTGCCGTGTCAGCCTCTGGCCCAACCATTGCGGCATTGGTTTGTTCTGCGATTTGCTTCTCCAAACGACTCACCGCCACTTCTAAACGGTCAAGTCGTTTGGATAGCCCTTTCAGATATGCCTCAATCTGGTCAAGCTGTTCGCTAATGCTGGCTTCCCGATCAATCTCCAGGGGTTGCCCTTTGTAAGTGGGGTCTAGTTTTACACCCAACGTGTCTACCTTACTCCCCACCGTTGCAGCCGCATCTGCTAGAGGATTTTCACCCGCAACTGGTTCTGGTTCCGCCGATGGCGTTACCGTTGAGCGCCCGGTTGTTGCCTCTTGCAAACGGCTGGTTAGATGATCAACCTGCTCATTCTGCCGCTGAAGTTCTCGAACAATTCGTTCGATCCGTTCTTCGTCATCCTGAGCTGCCAGGTTTTCTAACAACCCCTGTCCAACCACAATGCCCAGAGCTGCCAGTTGCCCTGCCAGCCCTGCCACATTGACCCCATTTGTCTCGCGTCCATTCACAGCTGCCGAAGCACTCAGACGAGACGCTTCCTCCATCGGGTCTCGGTAACGGAAGTCCCGACCATTAGCTTGACTAGCTTTGCCTTGAGTCTGCGCCTTAGATTGAGTCTTGCGCTGAGCTTTCGATGATGATTTGGCTTGATTTTTAGCTGTCGGAACTGGAGCAAGCTCTTCATCCCTCAGATCCTCTAGATCATCATCAAGGTCTCCGTCCAGCAGGGTATTCAGTGCCTCGTCTGGCGCTTCATCCAAGTCATCGTCCAGATCGAGGGCATCATCCAGGTCGGTATCCAGATCACCGAATTCTGCTTCTTCAAACCCAAACATCTCAGCAATATTGGAGGGCGTAAAGTAGTTTTCATCCTTATCCGTAACGCCTTCCAGGTTCTTGATCAGATACTTGCCGCTCGTTCTTTGACTAGGATCGCTAGTGAGGTAGAAGCGGTAGCCCCGAATTTCATCATCACTGCCACCACCTTCACAAAGTTCAACGGTAATGGGAGCCTTGCCCGATCGCTCACTGAATGACTCAACATAAGCCTTGAAGTCCTCATGAGACTCAATTCCCTCTTCCTGGAGCGCCTTAGTGATGGCTTTATCCAGGGTGTTTTCGAGATGGCGGAGTTTGCGGCGATCGGTCAGGTTCTGCCAGGATCGCTTCTGGGTACTTTGCCACTGTTTGGGTCGGGTGGGTGTTTTGGTAGCCATAGGCAGCCCTAGAACACAAGTTAAGGATGCTGTAGATGTCACCTTAACAAGGCGATCACCCTCTCCACCTACGCCCAATGGCGATTTGTCCAGTATCCAGTTGGCTAGATTATAATGCCTTCAGAATTAGCTCCCTTTGCTCTATGCCAGAAGACTACATTTTGATTGTGACTGATGAGACCGATGAAACCTCCGTACCCATTGAAGGTCAAAGGGGATGGGGTGAAGAAGTTCGCAATCGCATCGCTAACCTCAAGGAGGTCAGGTTGCCAGTCGCACAGCTAGAGCAAAACATGAATCAGTTCTTACAACTGGTCGGACGCTTGTTCAAGCAAGTGGATCAGCAGATTGGTGCAGAATCTGACATGAAGCTGGATGAGGTTGAGCTATCGGTTGAAATTAGTGGGGAAGGGGAAGTTAAATTAGTGGCAGGCGGGAAAGCTGCGGGAAAGGGAACAATTAAGCTGAAATTTACTCGATCGGATAAGAAGTAAATGGCAAGCAATTGGGCGATCGTCATTGGCATCAATCAATATCGATTTTTGCAACCGCTGAAGTATGCCAAGCGGGATGCTGAAGCCATGAACGGTTTCCTGACCGAAGAAGCCAAATTCGATCGCATCTTTTTGTTTACCGATGATTCTCCCCCCATTAGCGGCAAACCCACGGAACCGTTCCGGGCGAATCTGCTGCGGGTCTTGCGCCAAATCTTTGCAACGCCTTTTATGAAGGATGGCGACAACTTCTGGTTCTTTTTCAGTGGACATGGCATTCCCCACAACGGACAGGATTATCTGATGCCGCTGGATGGCGACCCGGAGGATATAGAAAACACGGGCATTTCCACCAATACCATCACCAATTACCTGCGGGGTTGTGGAGCCGATAATGCGGTTATGATTCTGGATGCCTGTCGCAGTGGTGGCAAGAAAAGCGGGGAAGGCATTGGCAGACAAACGGAAGCAGAAGCCCGCCAAACGGGAGTAATCAGTCTGTTCTCGTGTAGTCCCGACCAGTTTTCTTATGAACTGGAGGCAATAGCCCAGGGAGCCTTTACCTATGCCCTGCTTGAAGGACTGGGAATTCGTGGCAGATGTGCCACTGTGGAGCGGCTAAATCAGTATCTTGAACATCGAGTTCCTGAACTGATCAGTCACCATATGCAGAGGGTGAGGCAAACTCCTTATACGATCGTAGAACCACTCAATCGATCGCACTTGATCTTGATGCCGCAACACGCCAGCCTTACCGATATTGCAACTCTGAAAAATGATGCCTATCGTGCTGAGAGAAACCTAGAGTGGGATCTAGCACAGCAACTATGGATTAGGGTATTAGCAGCAGCTTCCGGGCAGGATATAGAGGCGACCGAAGCCTTGCAAAATCTGGGAATTCAGCGTCACACCAGAACGGCTCCCCCTCAACCTGAACCGCCCCAAACTAAATCTCGTTCATTAACTCGACGGCAAGTTCTCAAGTGGGCAATTGCAGCAGGCGTGGGAGTGGTGGGAGTGAGAGTTGTTAGCCAACAAATCAATGTCGATTACTCTAAGCTAGAGGGATTTCTGAAAGCCGCGAAATGGAAAGCGGCTGACCTGGAGACTGCTAACTTGATGTTGAAAGCGGCAAATCGAGAAAAGGGCCGTTTTCTTGACGAAGACAGTACCAAGAATTTTCCCTGTGACGTTCTAAGTAAGATAGATCGCCTATGGGTAGATAACAGCAGTGGCAAATTTGGATTCAGTGTGCAAAAAAAGATCTACGTCGAAAACTGTGGCGGCAAACCCGATGGATATTATGATGAGAAGGCTTGGCAATGCCTTAGCGATCGAGTGGGTTGGCGTGTGAACAACGAATGGATAGTATACCGTGAGGTAACTTTTAGTACCCAAGCTCCAAGGGGACATCTCCCTTGGCAAGGGAGTGGAGAAAGCCCTTGGAGTAGATCGAGCTTTTTTGATAGTGGAGGTGGTTGGGAAGTCTCCTCTCTCATGCAGAAACTTGTAAGCTGTAGCATTTAACAGTTTCAGTGATTTCTAAAGATTTGTAATAGAAGCCTTTTCGGACAAATAATCAGTATTCCAGCACTTCGTTACCTGCACCAGAGAGGTCTTACCCAATCAGGAAATTCTGCGATCGCTCTTTTAAGAGCAGCAAGCGATCGCCCCTCTCTGTAGGCTAGATTGAGTACCGTCAAGTTCTTGCCTGTAAATACATTGGATGAAGTGAAATTCAACTGCAATCGATCTCTGCACTCCTAAGCATCGGCAGCAATTTGCAGGCGATCACTAATTGCACTCAGAGGATAGTTTGGAAATTGGAATGTCGAATTCGAGATGTAGCGCGTTGGGGCGATCGCTCCCTCCCCACCAACATTCTTTCCAACTCCCCTGCGTACTCTTCTGAAAGTGACACTGTTTCCTCACCTGTATGCAGATTTCCTCGACAAATCGTGCGCCTCGCTTCATTCCGAACAATAAAGTCACCTGTGGGTTGAACGTAGGCAGTCCATTTGTCACCCACCTTAAACTGAGCAATTTCAGAATTATCTGACCGGCGCTGTTCATAGGTTGTGGCTACGGCTGTCACCAGTCCTGAAAACATCTCCTTACGCCATTGATCTCTATCCAGTTCAAAACTTTGAACAGCTTCCGCACCAGGGAGGACTGGCTCAGGCAGTTGAATGGAATCAGGGTTCAACTTCAGCACCACGCTGGAACCTTCAGGACGTAGATTAGCTTCAAAAGAACTCCCGATCGGTAGCTTAGGGGTATCCGGTGAGAACGTTCCCAGGTTCTTGTCGTCGATCTGGACAATCGGGGTGCCGTTATAACGGTAGTACTCTGGATGCGATTCCGGCAGTTCAAACTCCCCTACCTGAATGCTCACGGACTGATTGCGCCATTGCTTACTGGCAAAGTTTTCCTCGGCAAAGTCATTGTGGCGGATACCCAAAACCTTGATTTCATCGAACTGAAATGCCTGAAGCTGCTGACAGACTTCCTCAGTCAACAGGTTGTATGCCAGCGCCCCCACGCCTGAATCCTGCCGAGATTCCGCCCAGGTATGATCAGCGGGAGGAATAATCCGCAAATCATCGGGCACACGAAGCGTATCCAACTCATTGACGTTCTGACCGAACTTAGCTTCTAGCTTTTCAACCAAACGGGGCGGCAGATCTTTGAGCGCAAACTCAATCATCGGTAGCTGCGGATGAATCATCGCATCAAATTGAATACCTTTTTGCTCTAAGGTTTCCTTCCACCGAATCGCATCTGCCCCAAACGGTACACTCAACACATAAGCATCTCTGGGTAGCGCTTCACTGGGTACTTCATAGCCATGCTGAAGGGCAAAGGTGATAGCCATTTGCTCTGCCAATGCCAGACAATCCCGACGATGCCGATCCATTTCCGGGCGCGTGTGCTGGGTATACCAGAGTGCAGCGGCTCCCTCAAACCGTTCCTCTGGGGTCGGAAACAACTCATTAATTTCAGCACGATAGCTGTCGTAAAGCTTGCCCAATTCCTCATTGAAAGCATCCCGATCTTCCCCAACCCGCTCCTGAATTTCATCCCTGGCTTGCTGGAACCGGGTCTTCAGTTCCTCTGCCCACTCCAACGCATCCACAGACAAATCATCTTTCGGAAATAAATAGCGGAACTCGTGGCGATCACGGCTCCGAATGCGGGTCGGCTCCCACAAAGGGTTGACGACTTCTCTAGCAAGCACATTGATCGAGCCAGGAGCATCGGCAGGCATCGCAAAACTCCGATAAAGGCGATCGTCCTTCTTAAAGTCAAAAAAGTGGTTGGGATGAGATTCTGACCAGCGTTTTGCATCCGAAAGCAGATTCTCCCCTTCGATCTCCTTGATATCCTCCAACCGTTCTGCACTTTTGGGTGAATCGACCTCGACCTGAAGTGCTTGAAACAGACGGTTAAGCAGTTTGCGCTGACGGCGCTCAAACCGCTCGACATTCTCCCCTTCCCCCGGCATCGACGATTGCACCCGCCCAATGTTGGTTGCCACCAAACCTACCTTGTTCTGATTCGCTGCCGCCGCAATCTGAGCCAAATTCTGATACTTTGAGCCACCATCATCAGTGACAACTTCGCTGTAAGCCAGCTTGGGGCGTTGCTTCACGGCTTCAAACCGTCCTGGCTCGCCCGCTCGCAGCGTTTCCTTGGCAAGGTTAGGCAACTGGCTAGCAGGACTAACCATGAGTTGATCGCCATCGAAGTCTGCCTGATGATATTCCTCCGCATCTTTGGGGTTAATCCAAATGACATTGCGAGTTTTCTTCAGCTCCAGGTCATGGCTGTTGTGGTAGAGGCGAATATTGTCTGAGTTAACGATCGGGTAGCGGGTCAGAATCACATCTCCTTCCGGCAGATGAGGCACACAAACCGTGCCACGCGGTAAGTCATCTGATGGCATCGCCATACCAGAACTATGGCTGTAACCGCTCTTAATCGCTAAATCTCGCCATCTACCTGCCGCATAATCCGTTGCAAACTTCCGAAACTTGGGAGTTTCAACCAATTGCCCATATTTGTCGCTTCGCAGCAGTGAAATCCAGCGAGATTCTTGCACCTGACTGTTGGCATTACCATCCTCATCCTCAAATTCTTCTTCTGAACGCTCCTGTCGCCGTTGTTGTTCCTTGTCGTATTCCTGCACGATGTATCGTGCCAGTGCTAAAGGATGCCGCTGTAAATCTGCTAAGACTCTGGCTTTTTCCTCCGTCGGCTGCTTCAAATCCTGCCGCACTGCATCCTCGGAATACCAGATAGTAAATTGCCAGCTATTGTCGTAACTGGTGGCTCTAGCATTGCCCCGGTTGCCCATGGCGGCTCGCGGAAACTCATAATCTCCACACGGAACCAGCTCGTCCAATCGGGCTTTTTTTATCCCCTTAATCGACGATCGATCCATGATAATGTCATAGCCCTCTGCCTCAGTCAGTCGGGCATCGGGCAGCAGCGTTCCTTTAGAGAAGAAGCTGACGCGAGGGCAGCTTTGCTCGCTTCCTTCTGCCCACTGCTTCCTCCAGGCAAACCGAAATTGAAACGGACAGTTCTGCTCACCCCCCAGTTGACGAGCCAACTGCGGTGAAATCTTACCGTGACAATCGCCGGTTTTGTATTGGGAATACTCCGGGTCATTAAAATCCACAATCTTGACCCGCAGGTTCTCCAACGTGTCAGACCCTTTGTAGCAATTACTCACTAATAGAGAACCATACCGACAGGCAGTATCCGGCTCTGTCGCAAATAAGCGCCGGATCTTCTTACGCAAGTCGTCATCCGCAAAGTAGTAACTGTTGCCAGAACTAAATGTGAGTTGCCGCGAAGTGCCATCGGCAAAATTGCGCGCCCGCAGATGATTTGCATTAGGATTACGATTGTCAATTTTTACGAGCAGCAGCGATTGCAACTCCTCTGGCTCAAACATCTGTTCCAGCAAAGAGTTTTTAATAATCTCCGGCTCCGACAAATACCGTCCCTTCCCGTTGTTGTGCGACCCATCAAAAATCGGGATGCTGAGACCGGAACCCTCAATGACCCGCGTGGTCAGCTCCATTACCTACGGTTCATGATATAAACGTACTATCATCTAACTTAGAAAGCGTTAGACTGTTTTTTGACCTTTACACAAAGCAGCCATGGCAAAATCAGCCAGGTGGCTATTCTTGAATTGAACAGCGAGGAGGATAACAATGCCGTGGCACATTAAACGTCTGGAGAACGGTTTGCTGGTGCAGGCATACGATCAGGAACCCGATGATGAAAGCGAAGAACTCCTGACCCCAGATGACAGAACTCAAGATGAATGTCACCCGCGCTTTGCCCATCTGAAACCTGGCGAAAGTATGGTGCTACCTGATGAACCAAGAACCACGACTTCTAGTTCCTGGTATCCCAGCCAGTATGAGGATCTGGGCGATTTTTTAAACGGTGATCCAGGGGCGATCGATAAGTTAGATAGCGGTAGCGGCTCTCGTCGCTACAACTGGCGCTATTACGAACCTGACGAATCTCTATGATTACAGGTAATACACGGGTTAACGTTGCATGAGCGATGAACCAAGCATTCAATCTACCAATCCATCTGAACCACAAGCCAGTTTTGATGACCCTTGGAAAGAAGGGCTAGAGCTTTATTTTGAGCCATTCTTAGCATTTTTCTTCCCAGTCGTGCATGAACTGATTGATTGGAACCGAAGCTATGAGTCGCTAGAGCAAGAATTTCAGCAGTTTGTTAAAGACAGCGAACTGGGAAAACGATTCACCGACAAGCTGTTCAAAGTTTGGCAACAGGATGGCGAAGAAACCTGGATACTCGTACATATAGAAGTCCAATCTCAGGAGGACTCTGGCTTCGCAGAGAGAATGTTCGTGTATAATTATCGCTGCTTTGATCGCTATCGTAAACCTGTGATCAGCCTTGCTGTTTTGGGCGATGAGCGTCCAAACTGGCGACCCTCTTCTTACGGTTACGATCTGGGTGGGTGCCGAGTTGGAATTGAATTTCCGATCGCCAAGCTCATTGACTATGAAGCCCACTGGGAAGAACTGGATCAGAGCCGAAACCCATTTGTTGTTGTGGTCATGGCTCATTTAAAGACAAAAGCCACGACAGGTCAGCCCCAGCAACGTAAGCAGTGGAAGTGGACACTCGTTCTCAAGCTATTCGAGCAAGGTTATAGTGAAAGTGATGCGGTGGAGCTATTCAGATTGGTTAGCTGGATGATGACACTGCCTGATAGCCTAGAGCGGGAATTTCTAGCAGAGCTGCGACAGTACCAGGAGGAACGGCAAATGCCCTACGTTACTAGCATCGAACGTCTAATTAAGGAGGAAGGACAACGCGAGATTATTGAGAATATTCTCAAAGTCCGTTTTGGCGCTTTAGATGAGCAGTTAGCGTCGATTGTTGCCCACTTATTGACTTTATCGCCTGAGGAGTACACGCGGCTCTTGCTGGAACTATCCCGTGAAGATCTCCTAGCACGATTTGCTCAGATAGAATCCTAATAGTACAAGCTGACGAGAGTAGGAAACTCAGACAAGATCAGTGAAATGGGTAGTCGAATCCAGAGAAATAATTTAAAGAATTAATGGAATACAAGAAATCATCAGTGATAGAAGACCTCCAAAAGCACTTAGAATGCATCGATGAAATCTCTACAAAAGGTATTCTTTCGCATGAGTTTAAGATTTGGCATGACAAAATCCTTACCATTCTTGAAGAAATCTTTGGACTTAACTCCGTTTATGTCCAAAGATTTAAAGATGTAAGCTATTTGCCTCAGAACGAACATTCAAGAACTCCTGAGCTAATAAAAATAAAAGCCTTTGAATCCGGCTTAAAGCGAGCAGAATCTTTAATTTTAGATTGCATTAGAGTAATCAACAATAATTACTATGCACTAAATTATTCACAACAAAGTGCCATCGAGTTTATCGAAAATTTATGCAACCGTTTTCCTCGGATAGCCAAGCAACTTTGCACAGAATATAGAGGAAGAAAAATACGCAGTATTGAAGATGAATACGATGTTCAACATCTTTTTCATACATTGCTACTTACAAGATTTGATGACATAAGACCTGAAGATGTCAACCCTAGCTACGCAGGAGCAACATCTAGGGTTGACTTTCTACTTAAGCAAGCAAAGGTAGTTGTCGAAGTTAAAAAAACCAGGGAAAAGTTAAAGGATAAGGAGGTTGGCGAACAACTTATCATTGATATGAAGAGGTATTCTCAGAATCAAGACTGTAAAACTTTGATTTGTTTTGTGTACGATCCAGATCAACTAATTTTAAATCCAAGTGGACTGGAATGTGATTTAAGTGGAAATCATGACGAACTTGAAGTCAAAGTTATAATCTCCCCAAAGAATTAAACTGAATTATAGAACACTAAATTATGGCAAGCCCTACATCGCTAAATCTTGCGTTCATGAAAATGCAACGCCGAGCTGAGATGAATGACCGAAGCAAACTAGTTTCGACGTTTGTTGACGCAGGTTCCTTGTTTACTTTGCTTTCTTCACTGGATCACCAAGTAATCTATGGACGTAGAGGTACAGGAAAAACACATGCTTTTTTATACCTTGCGGAAACTGTAGCTAAGCGGGGAGATATCCCTATTTATATAGATATGCGAAACATTGGCTCTAGTGGAGGGATATATACAGATCCCCACTTATCACTTGCTGAACGCGCAACTAGACTTTTACTAGATACACTTTCAACATTTTCTGATAGGCTCTATGAATTTGTATTAGAAAATGAAGAATTACTTAAAAATACCAGCTTAGAACGAAGTATTGATGAACTTGCAAATAATATTTCAAATGTAAGTGTTGTCGAGCATCCAAACGGTGATAGAGATCCTCAAAGTTCATCTAATAAACAACATACTGTTCGCTTTGGCTCCATTGGGCAATCATTGAGAAATCTTATACGTAGTATATCACCAAGAAAAGTTTGGTTCTTATTAGATGAGTGGAGCAGTGTTCCACTAGAGTTACAGCCTTACCTAGGAGATTTCATTCGAAGATCAATGTTTTCTATTCAAGGAATTGTCGTAAAAATTGCTGCTATTGAGCAAAGAACGCGTTTTCAATTGCCTTTTAGCGAAGGTAATTATGTTGGTATTGAAGTTGGAGCCGATATAGCTGTTGATATTAATCTAGATGACTTTATGGTTTTTGATAATGATGCTGAAAGAGCAAATATCTTTTTCAAAGAATTAATATATAAACATTATCAAGCAATGGATGACTCTGATTTACCTGATAGTCCAAAATCATCTGAATCCCTTACTAAGGAAGCATTTACTCAAATTAATGTTTTTACAGAATTCGTTAGAGCTTCCGAGGGCGTACCAAGAGATTCTATCAACATCATTATGTTAGCAGCTAAAAAAGCTGATGGTGACAAAATTACGATGAATGATGTCCGAGTTGCTGCTAGTCAGTGGTATAACCGTGATAAAGGCTCAACTGTTGAATCAAATCCTGAAGCTAGCGAACTGTTACATTGGATTATCGCTGAAGTTATTGGTAATAGAAAAGCACGAGCATTCTTGTTGAGAAAAGATGCAAGAAGCGAATTGATAGATCGACTTTTCGATTCAAGAGTTCTCCATGTTCTGAAACGAAATGTATCATCTAATGAAGAGCCTGGAGTAAGATACGATGTATACAAGTTAGACTACGGATGTTATGTCGATTTGATAAATACGCAGAAATCTCCTTTAGGCTTACTTCCTAATAATGAGGATGAAATAGATCAAACTTATGTTGAAGTTCCATCTGATGATTATCGTGCTATTCGTCGTGCAGTTTTGGACTTAAAAAGATTTGAGGAAAGAACAATTCAACTGCCCTTTAAAGAATCTATGTGAAAAGGCTAAAATTCCACAAGCTTTACTTTTCCGCCCAACTACTGACGATCGCCACCTCCGCTTTCACTGGGACTTTCCTTAAATACTGCCGTCCAGCTTGCTCCATCACTTGCTGAAGCATCTGTGCAGCCCGTTCTGCTGCATGCTCTGGAGCTTCCAGCAAAATTTCATCATGCACCGTACCAATTAGTCTAACTCCCGTTTCCTTCAACGTTGTGGGCAGTTTTGCTAAGGCAGCTTTGGTAATATCGGCGGCAGTGCCCTGAACTGGAGTGTTCAGCAGCTCTGTCAACTTTGGTTCGTCTTTCCAACACCGAAGGCGATCGCCCATCGTCCGCATCTCCCTGGGCAGCCTTCGCTTCATTGCCCCATGCCAGCGAGCGATCCCCTGATACGCCTCAAAATAGCGCTTGCGAAAGGTTTCTGCCTGCTTTAGGCTCATCTGCACCCCATAGTTGTTGTAGGCGTACTCAGCTAACCCTTTGGCACCCATCGCGTAAATCAGCCCAAAATTGACGGCTTTAGCTGCCTGCCGCTCTGATTTCTCAACTTGATCCAAGGATTTATCAGCAATCAGGGCAGCGGTTAGCCGATGCAAGTCTTCATCATTCTGGTATGCCTCAATCATGCGGCGATCGCCACTGAGTTCTGCTGCGACCCGCAGTTCAATCTGAGAGTAGTCCGCCACGACTAAGCGATAGCCTGGAGCCGGAATAAAGCAACTGCGAAAGATTTTGTCTCTGGGAATCTGTTGCAGGTTGGGGTTACGACAGGACATGCGCCCAGTAGCAGCTCCCATCTGTTGATAGTCTGGATGAATGCGCCCAGTAATGGGGTGAACATGCTTGGGCAGGCTACTGGCAAACGCTTGGACTGATTTTGCTGCTTTGCGGTAGTCCAGCAATGCTCTGACAGGCGGATGCTCCTCTGCCAGGGGAATCAGAGAGAGTTTACTGGTGTTCTCTACTGGAACACCCATTTGCTGTAGTGCCTCTAATACCTGCGGCTGGCTGTCCAAATTGAGAGACACCTCATTCCCCAAGAGATCGAGCTGGGCACTGAGCAAGGCTGGCTGAAACTGTTGTCGCAATTCACCCGCCATTTGGTCTCTTCTTTGTTCTAGTTCTTGTCGCAGGGAATCCCAGCGAGAGAGGTCGAGCAGCATGCCATGCAGTTCCATTTGGGCGATCGCTCCCAAACAATCAAACTCCAATTTGGCAGTTTCCACCAAACGAGCACCTGTCAGTTTGGGTTTCATCACCTCGCGTAACCGCAGTAGAATCGCTGCATCTCGCGCTGCATACTCTAACTGCTCAGAAGAAAGACTGGGATGACTCCAGTCACTTCGCTGCTGTTCTTTGGAGAGTTCTTCTCCCAGATAGACCTTGACTAGCTCCGCCAGGTTATATCCGTGCGATCGCACTCCTGCATCCAATAATTGCGCCGCTATCATCGTGTCGAACAGTTTGCCAGCAATGGGCAGTCCTGCCTGTTGAAGAAACTTCAAGTCAAATTTGGCATTCTGCAAGACTTTGATTGGCGTACCTTGAAGCAGTTCGCGCAGCGGAGCTAGCTTTTCCTTGGCAACTTTAAACAGGTCAATGATCATAACGGGTTGATTAGCCACAGCAATTTGCACTAAACGAATTCGATCTTTTAAGGGATCAAGTCCAGTGGTTTCTGTATCAACCGCGATCGCCTGACAATTTTGCAAGGGCTTAAGTACTTCTGCAAGTCGTTTTCCATCTTCAACGAATTCATAACTCGCAGCCGTCTGAGATGAACTAGCATCTGCTTTCTCATCTATATAAAAATCTTCTAATTCCATTGCAGATACGCTTTCTGTAACAGCGATCTGGACTGTTTCTCGTAGCGGCATTAAGCAATCTGAATCGATCGACTTCAAACCAGAAAAAGCATCACTACTACACCAAACACACCAAATATTTTGATGCTGTCGATAAACGTTGACATACATCTCCTGAATGACCAGCACAGCATCAATTGGAATACCCGATGGTACACGCTGAGAGTCTGGACGGAGAACAACTTGTTGACCAATCTCAAAACTGTCGTGGTTTGGAAGCGATGAGGCTGTGGAACTAAGGGAGGGAAGAGGTTTGGTTTCCTTGACTGCCTCTGTTTCTATTTTTCCTCCCATCTCTTGATGGAGAGCATAGGAAGCAATGGCTTTCTGTTTGGCAAGCCGCGATGGTAGAGGCGGTGGAGTGTACCAGGTTTCAATCCAGGCATCGCTTGCTGTTGGTGTTTCCGATTCAGCAGTTGCAGCGTTAATAGGCTCACTACTCTGTTGAACCCGATTCCTCAGAAACTGCCGTTTCCGAGCTTTTGCCCAATCCATTAAATCCTCATACAGTGGATCAGCAACCGTAGAGAGCTTGGCATTTGCTTCTACACCACTAACATTGGGGCTAGAGATCTTCACGGTCATTGTCCTCTCCTAAATCCAAATCAACCGGAATGAAGCGGTGGTAAGCCCGCTCATAGACAAACAATGGCTCTGCTGTGACACCACCCCGATTTTTGAGAATGCTAAGTCGCGCATAGATCGCCTTCGCTTTTTCATTAAGCGGATACTGAGCACGCAAGTCTTGAATTTGCCGGAGTCTGAGATAGTCTCCTGCATAGCGTTCTTCCAGCAGGTCAAGCTGATCTCTAGGTTGGTCATTGCCGCGCTGCGCCTTCCCTGTCTGGAGCAGCATAATGCAGTCTGCGGCGTGGGCAATCTTGAACGAGTCCCGTAACGCACCCATATCTAACGTTCCAGTCCGAAGTGCTTCCTGGTAGGCGGCTTTATTGATGTCACTAATCGCCACCACAGCAGCACCCGTGTCCCGCGCCAGTTGTTTTAACCCCGTCGCCACCCGCGAAACCCGCAATACTTCATTGGCACCAGAGTCGAGCTTTTCATCCCCACAGCACATGAGTTGTAAATAATCAACAATTACCAATACGGGCGCTGTTTTGTCGAGTTCTGCAATGCGCCGAATTTGAGCGATCGTCCCTTTCAAATGCGCGACTGTAACCTCTGGACCTGCTTCTAGAACCGTCAGATATTCTGCAATCTGCTGGTCATAGGCCCGAATTGCCAGCGCAGTCTGTTGTTTCAGCCATTCGGTATGGGTATAGTCAGCGTTCATCCAGTGCTTGGCTTCAATCAAGCCGGAGTTTAGCCCACCCATCCGCGACAAGGCATTTACCCAGAGCTGCTGCTTCCCCATCTCAAAGGAGACGTACAGCACGGGGATTTTAGCTTTTGCCGCTTCATCCGCACACCAAGCGCACCAAGTTGTTTTTCCGGAGCCGGGAGGGGCACCCACGACATAGAGCCTACCGGGATGTAACCCACCATTGAGAGAACGATTCAACCAGGGAGCCGGAGTGGCGATCGCCGTTTGCGGTTGCCCAAACAATTCCCGGATCAAGTCCTGGGTATAGGCCACCATTGGCATGACTTCTGAGGCATTTCGTTGCTGAAGATGTTGAGAGTGGTGAATGAGTGTTTCCAGCGTTTCGGTCACGGGATGTAAGGGGCTGTTCAACAGTTCGGATGCAGTAGCAGCCTGCTCTTTTGCCAGCGATCGCAAGCCGGTATCTCGCACTCTCATGAGGAGTTCTGTAAACGTCTCCCAACCACAGGGAGCCAGATGCAAAAGCTCATCCAAATAGGCAGCGATTTGATTCAGCATCGGTGTCGGTAGGGGAGAGCGCTCCATCACTATTTTTTCCAACCGGGAGAGCACGAGACTGGGCGTTAGCTCTCTCCCTTCTATCTCCAGGCTCACAAAGCATTCCCAAAGCCTTTGGTGGAGATAAAACGGCTTTGAAGCATCGCCTTTGGGCATAAACGTGGCAATAAAGCCCTCAACGGGTAAATCCACACCCAAGGCTTCCTGCATCCCTGCTTCTGGGTGATGCAAGATGTAGGCCAACAAATCTCGTTCAACTCGTCTAGCAACCTCGTTGTCACCCTCTGGCTTCTCCCATTGCCAAAAGGGGCAGGCATAGCCTGTACAGCCTCCACAGCGGACTAACTCACGGCTGTGGCGAATGTAGCTGCAACTCCACTGATAGTCGTGCGGATTTCGTTTAACAGACGCATAGGTGCTGTGGAAATTTCTGAGCCTGGATTCAACCGTCGTTTTGCTGGTTGGATGGTGATCAGACGCTCGTGCCATTGCTTCTGCCAAGGGTTCTGCCTGGTTACGTTCCCATCCCCTGGTGATGACATAACGTGCCAGAGTTAAGTTGACTGAGTTGTAGTCCTGATCGGTTGGCGCACCCTGGTTCATCAGGTAGTGAATACAAGCGGGATGCTCATCAGGAGCCAGCATCGAAAAGTTCGTCGCTTTTGTGGCAGTAGAATGCTGAACGGTTGAACTCCCAGCAAACCCCAATCGCTCTTGAAAAGCATTGCCCTTTTGATGCCCATTTTTACTGATCGCACTGCTGAGGTTCACTTCAAGTGCAGCTAGTTGAGCCAGTTGAGCCACAGGAATCTGCTGAAAGGATGCCATCAAACCAGCCTGATCGTCGGATACTATCGGAAATCCTTCCGACCAGTTCACTGGTTCATTTAAGAAACCGCTCCACTTACCGCTGCTTTGGTGCCTGCCACACGGCAATTTGATCGGTCGTCCTGATGCTTTACCATCGATCGCCGTTGTTGCTGTAGCAGGATAAATCTCTTTTGGCTTGTAAGCAGCTAGATAACAAAGGTTCTGCAATGCCTTGACCCAGGTAGCTCCAGGCAACGGCATATCAGCAAACAACCAGAGATGGAATCCACGACGACCACTAAATTCCAGATAAGCAGGGAATCCTTGACTAGTAGCGACTTGTTGCACTCGTTGAGACAGACTCAGCACCTCACGTAGAGTCTGTTCATCACTACCATCTTTCGGGGCATCAAAATCAATGCAGCCTGCTTTTGCCAGGTTTGTACCCGGTTGGAGGAGGCGCACTGAGATAATTGAATTGCCCTGAAGATGCGCTTCTACCACAGCAGGGGTGAGAGCCTGATCGTACTGTGACTGTAAAATATCAGCACTTTGCCACACGCTATAAAGCTGCTGATGCTCATGGAGAATCAGGCGGTAAAGCTGCTGTAAAACAGTGGTGGTTTCTGGCATGTGGTTCAACTAATCAAATCGGTAATGATGCCGCAAATATGTTCATCCACTTGGGCTAGCCAAAGACGATCACTGGGATAAATTTGCAAAACAGGGGTGGCGGGTGAGTTTTTTGTCTTTTTGCGTTTAAAGCGTAACTCCCTGTTTCCACAAAACAGGGAGTTACAAGCTGATCGATCTTATTGATCTGATCAGACATGTAACCATTCTGGAATAGCTTGCTCCATAACCATTCTGAAAATTTAAAGTCACAGTAAGAGGAAGGTAAAGTCACCTGTAGGGGATACTGAAGTCACGCTAATAGGAAATTAAAGTCCCATCCAGAGGAGCTTATTACCGCAGATTTGTAACCAAAATGATCTGGAATCTAGATCTGATGCTAGTTACAGGAGAGTTACAACTGCTTGGGACTTGAGGCTAACTGGCAAGTCACGAGTGGGGGAGACTGATGTCACAATTAGGGGACTGTAACTATCAGTGATTGTGGCTAAAAGCCTTTTATAGCAATGGTTACAGCGGAGTTACGATCAGGTTACAGGAACATCAGAACAGCAAGTTTTGGTTTCTAGATTTAGTGGCATTGTTTTAATGCGCTGCTGTATTTGGCGTAGTTCAATTGAATTATTGCTGTATCTAGCGGATTTCTTCTTTGAGTATCGCTAGATGTGGGTGTAACCAACTCTCCCAAGACTTAAGTCTGAGTCGTACTCAAGTCACCACCAGGGGGTATTGATGTCATCAAAAGGGGAAGCTTAAGTTGACCAATCTGGCTGAAACCTTTTTATATCAATAGTTACAGAGGGTTACAAGGAGAAGCGATCGCCAAACCCGCTGAATTAAGTCACCGTAGGGGGATGCTAATGTCACAACTATGGGACTTTAACGGGGGGTACATAAGCTTAAAACCTATGTTTATCAGTAGTTACAGTAGGGTTACAGGCTTTGTAACCAAGTACGATTGCATTACTGGATGCCAAGAACCTGACGGAGCAAGCTTTGATCTTCATCAACGGCACGACGGCGATCGCTCTCAACTAGCTTCACCCAACTGACACTCTTGCCAATCGTGGTAGCAAGTTGGGCTTGAGTCCACCCCTTTGCTTGACGGGCAGCTTTCACCGTCATGCCATTCAGTTCAGCCGCAGGCAGTAGGGCTTTAGCTGTGCTACCTTTGACGGTTCTATTGGGCTTGTTGCGCGTAGAACTGGCACCTGATGAGCCTCTAC
The DNA here is from genome assembly GCF_059505325.1 of Tildeniella sp. NCBI lineage: Bacteria > Bacillati > Cyanobacteriota > Cyanophyceae > Oculatellales > Oculatellaceae > Tildeniella > Tildeniella sp. The sequence continues at coordinate 107,151 of NZ_JCACKI010000003.1, read as the reverse complement.
TGGTCTTTTCTGTTCGTCTGGTTTCAAGCTCATCCAAACACTCTTGGATCTGCATGGGCAACCGGAAGGTGAGCTTTGCCGGAAACCAATGCTTGGAAATGTAGCTATCCGGTAACCATTTTGCCCCCAAGAGTTGCTGGTTTCGCTCTTTTGTGGGTAGGTCTGCTATTTCATCGGGTAGGCTCCAGACGGGTCTGAGCCAGAGGGGGTAGGTTTCATCATCGAAGTCAATGTCAATCTTGAGATTGTCTTTGAGGGTGAGCAGGGCATTGTCTACCGATTCCTTCAATTTCCATCCATAACGGCGATCGGACAATGCTTTCTCAATGTCACTGCTGGGCAAAACACTTTCCAGCAGACTTTCAACGGTATAAACCCCATTCGGGCGGGAACGGCTATTCTGGATTAGATACAGCGCCATGCTGGTTGCCATTTTGCGCCGGTGGGGATCGATATCAAAGACTTCTTTGGGGATCAGTCCATACTGATACAGGGCTTTCCGCTGTTGTGCGCCCTCCCGGTTCAGGAAGCTATGGGTCCAGAGTCCCGGTTGCACCCGGATCACCACTTCATGCAGTTCCTCGGATTCCCCATCAACATTGGGTTGGGTGTATTCCTGGACGCTGACGATCCACAGTAAGCTCCGCTCCCGCACGCAGAGATCCATGTCGCCTTCAAACCAGTGGATGACCGCACCTAGCGTCCCGACAACCCACGCCAGGTCAGCCACTGCCTTGAGCTTCTGTGACTTGGTGAACTTGTTGCTGTTGTGAACCTTAAGCGTTTTGATCAGGTCTGTACCGAGCAGATGAAACGGCTCTTTCCAGGGTTCAGACTGCAATGAAGCATAGGTAGCAAAGACCGCATGGAGACGAGCTGCCATGACCCCGTACTGCTCCAGGATTTCACGCTCTGCTTGCGTAGAAATCGACTCTGCCTGGTGCTTCTGCTTGTTCAGGACGTAGAACTCAATGTAGCGCCCTTTGCCAAAGTGTTTTTGGAAGTAAAGGCGTTCTTGCCCATACTCGCTCCAATCTGGCGGCTTCAAAAAAGCCTGCGTCGCACTGATAACAGGTGCTCCACTGGCAATCATCTCCATTGACTTGGTGGTGAATAGCGGTGGTTCCGTTCGAGGCAGGTTGCGCGGTTTGCGGATTTTAGTCCGGGTGGACTGAGAGGGCAGCACTTCTACTTCAGTTAATTCTAACTGGGTGGAGGCTTCGAGGAGGGGAGCGCTGTCCTCGCGATCGTTGGGTTTGGGTTGTATCATGGCTCAATCGTTGAAAAGAACTACATGGAACCAAAACGCCATATCTAGATTCTTACGGGGTAAGAACCTCTGCCCTTTTCAAGGATCGAGTAATTTGCTAACCTGTCATTAATGGGCAGGTCGCAACCTATCCAACCGGGAAGGGCATATCGTTGATATGGTCGTTCTGGCTTTGACCAAAGCATCGAAGGCACCAGGACTTCACCCGCCAAGACGATTTCCTGGTGTTTTCAAGCTTTAAAGGGCATGGGTTTTTAGAGTCTCCATCATCAAGTTGGGTTTACTCGATTCCTTGTACGGAAAGCATTCCCCGAGCAATGCGCTCGATGAATTCGGAACGAGACAGAGAGAATGCAGCGGCTAACTCATCCAGCTTTTCAACTCCGGTGGGAGTGAGTGCAATCATGGTCGGCTTCTTGAGTTCCCCATAGAGCTGATCTCGCCCTTTCCGTTTCGGTTTTTGAGTCTCCATAGCTGCGGTTACTAATCTTATATAAGAAATTACCACGGACTGCCAAGAATAATAGACCAGAACTATCCACTTGGATAAAGTTGTTCCTCAGGCACGCAATAATCTCAAATTTCTACTGCTCGAAGCGTTACCAGAGAAATCTCATTATTGTGGGTTAGAACCCGATCACTGGACTTCAAAGCTCTGAACAGGCACCTTGAAGCATGATGCCTGGACTTCCAAGCCCGGAACTTGACCTTCAAAATCTAATTTTTGGACTTCCGAGCCTGAAGCTTCCACTTCCAAGCTCGGAACTTGGAGTCTGGAGGTCGAAATTTGCACTCTTAAGCTCGGAGCTTGTCTTTCAGAACCCGAAGCTTGCTCTTTAGAACCTAGATCATGTGGTTTGGAACTCGAAAATTACAGTAAAAAATAACCATTTCTGAGAATTTTTGTGCTATCGCTGTATCAAGTCATAGCCCTACCGTCATCTGCCCTATGAAAGCCAGTGAAGTTTTGAGACGCTACGCTGCCGGAGAACGAGACTTTCGCCGCATTGACCTACGGGGGCAGTCGTTTAAAGGACAGGATCTCTCAGGCGCAGACTTCAGCGAGGCAGATATCCGGGGAACAAACTTCACCAATACGATTCTAAAAGGGACAAACTTCAATAATGCGAAGGCGGGTGTGCAAAAACGCTGGTGGTGGATACAACAGGGGCTTGCATTTATAGTGTCTGCCCTAGCTGGAATCTTATCTGTATTTCCAGGCGCAACCATTGGAACTTTTCTTTCCGACAATAGTTTGGATAGACAAACCTATTTCATCGCCGGAATCGTCGCCTTAGGATTGATGATAATCACATTTATTACTATTGCACGTCAGGGCTTCATAGCTAGAACATTCAGCACAATTTCGATAGCTTTTGGTTTTGCTTTTACTGGCTTTATCGCTGTCAATTTTGCTTTCACTGGATCTGTCGCTGCCGTCCTTACCTTTGCCTTCTCTGTTGTGGTAAGTAGCGTTATCGCTTTTGTTAGCGCTTTCAGTTTTGCTGGTGCTTTTGCTGGTGCTTTTGCTGGATCTGTCACCGTCGCTTTTACTGTCGCTGGCGTTGTCGCTTTTACTGTCAATATAGCCATCACTGTTGCTTTTGTTATAGCTTTTTCCATCGTAAATTTTCTATTCGGCACCTATTGTAGTCGTCGCGCCTTTAAGGGCGACGGAAAATTTTCGATTGTCCGTACCTTTGGGGTTGCCTTTCGTACAACTGGGGGCACATCCTTCTGTGGTGCCGATCTCACCCATGTCAATTTCAATCATGCCATCCTAAAAAGCACGAACTTTATGAACACATGGAAAAAAGATCGTCAGGGAAAGCGATTGGAAAGCCAAACGGTTTTAAATTGGGTCAATTGGCAAGCGGCTAAAAAGCTGGACTATGCCAGAGTTGGCAATTCTATCCTAACAAACCCTGCTGTGCGTGAGTTACTTGTTACCCGCAATGGCTACAAGAAATCCTATATTGATGCCAATCTCCGCGCCACGAACCTGGATGGGGTCAATTTGGAACATGCAAACCTAACTTGGGCGGATTTGACCTGTGCCACACTGCATCATGCCAATCTGAAAGATACCAATCTAACCGAAAGCCTTGTTCTCGATACGGACTTCAGCGGAGCAACTCTCACTGGATCTTGTCTGGAAGCCTGGAATATTGACCACAATACTAAACTCGATAACGTGGATTGCCAATACGTCTACCTGTTGCGGAACCAGCAAGAACGTCGCCCTAGCAGCGGTGATTTTGCTCCCGGAGAATTCACCAAGCTGTTTCAAGAAGTCCTCAGCACCGTCGATCTGATCTTTCGTAATGGCGTGGATTGGAGAGCATTCGTGGCTGCCTTCCAGCAAGTGCAGGTGGAAAATGAAGACACTCCACTGGAAATTCAGAGCATCGAAAACAAAGGGGATGGCGTGGTGGTGGTGCGAGTCAGCGTACCGACAGACACCAATAAGGAAAAAATCCACAGTGAGTTTAATCAGCAGTATGAGCTTGCTCTTAAAGCGCTGGAGGCAAGGTATCAGGCAGAGTTGCAAGCCAAAGAAGGCGAAATTTCCCGTTACCGCGAAGATAGTGCCAATATGTGGGAGGTGATTAAGTTACAGGCAAAGAAACCAATTCATGTACAGGCGATCGCAGAGGTAAAGACTATGAGCAATAGTAATGACAGTAGTCAGACTGTGAATATTGGTGGCAATGTCACTGGCTCAACCATCAACTTGGGCGCAATCAGTGGCAATGTCACCAACGCCATTAATCAGTTACCTGAAACCTCTAACCCCGATCAGCCGGATCTGAAGCAGCTTTTGATACAACTGAAGGAAGTGATCGAAGCTGACCCTGACTTACCCGATGCTGACAAAGCCGATTTGCTAGAACAGGTGCAAAACTTGGCAGAGGCAAAGCAAACCGAGGAACCAGCACAGAAAGAAGGGCTGGCGCGAAGAGCAAAGAAAATGTTTGAAGCGACGCTGAAGAGCCTTCCTGATACTGCCAAGATCGTAGAGGCAAGTAGCAAGCTGTTGCCATTGATCCTGAAAGCTCTTGGATTTCCTGTGTAGCACTACGATCTTCACAATGTAAGTTTGACCGCATCACGTAAAGATATTGGGGTTTTTGTCGTTGATTTCGAGAAGACCCAAATAACCAGCTACCGCTGTGTCAAGCCGATTTATGGATGACATTAGCGGAGTCGTAATGATGCAAACCCTTCCTGCTTCCTCCCCGGCTGGCTCTTTCCCCTTTCAACTGACTGAGCAACAGCGTCAAGCTCTGGATGCAATGTGGACGTTCCTGCAATCGGCTGTCACGGCTGCCCTGTTTCTTTTAGTTGGCTTTGCTGGCACAGGAAAATCAACGATCGTGTTTCAATTAGTCAAAGTTCTGGTTAGCCAGGGGAAACGGGTGGTTCTGACCGCCCCCACCAATAAGGCTGTTGGTGTGTTGCAACGCATGGCTCTAGAAAACGGGGTGACTGGCGTAGACTTCTTCACGATTCATCAATTGCTGGGACTGGGCATGGTTTCCAGAGGTAACGAAAAAGTGCTGGCACCGACTGGAACGTCATACATTGGGCTGTTCGATGTTGTATTCATTGATGAGTGTTCCATGATTGGAGAGCAGCTCTGGCACTGGATTGAGGAAGCATCCAAAAGAACATCAACGTGGCATCCGCTGAAAATAATTCTGATGGGCGATCCGGCTCAGCTTAACCCGGTGAATGAAGGGCGATCGCCAGCCTTTAACATCACCAATAAAGCTGTGTTGACTCAAGTGGTGCGCCAGGGCACAGATAGTCCGCTGTTGGAATTTATCACGGCTTGCCGTTATTCAGTGACGAAGAGCAAAGCGCCCTTTGAGCCATTTGCAAAGTATCTACCAGATAAGAGTAACGGTTCATTGCTGGTAAAACGGCGATCGCTCCTCAAATATGCCTTCAAGAAAATCTCTGGCGAGTTTACCCAGAACCCTGATTGCTTCAGAATTCTAAGCTGGACAAACGCGCAAGTGGATTACTATAACCAGAAGATCCGCAACCATCTGTATGGTAAGGCTACCACTCGGTTTATTCCCGGTGAACGGCTGATCACGCGCGATCCGGTTTTAGCTCCTGATGGTAAAACGATTATCCTCTCCACTTCAACGGAGTTCACGATTCAGGAGTTTTCAGAAGATCGCTACAGCAATTACAAAGCCTGGAGGTTAAAGGTTGCAACCGATGATGGTGTCACACGTCAAATCTATGCTTTGCATGAAGATGAGCAGAACCGATTTGATGTAGAAGCTCGTCGGCTGATGGCGATCGCCAAACGTAATCCATTCCTATGGCGCGATTATTATCACCATTTAGAACAGTTTGCTAATGTGCGAAATTGCTTTGCCATTACGGTTCACAATAGCCAGGGGAGTACGTTTCTAGAAGGTGGTGTCGATGGACAGGATCTAAGTAAACGGCTTACCCCTGAGCGTGGTGATACGGCAAAAGACTTGTTGGCAAAGGTGAGGGAGCACAATCGCTTATGGTATGTCGGAGCCAGCCGTGCTCGGTGTCGGATTCTGGTTGTGCCATAGGATTTTTACTTAGGGAATGCTTTCAGACAGAATCACCTCAAAGTATTCCCTAAGTAAAACCAACTGCCAGAAGCCACATAGCGGATTCACCCATGATGATCTGCTTCCAACAACCTTGCTTACTTAGGGAATACTTAACGGCGTTTTGGCTTCACACTATACCCTAAGAGATTTAAGCATTCTACCAAGAAGCTTGAGTCATAGGTCTTTGGCATTTTTCATCTGCTAACGCAGGCATCCTTCGACGACCATTCAATCAGAGACACTGATTATGACTCAAGCATTACAACGATCGAGGGGCAAGACTGCAAAGCAAAAAAAGCAGGCTGAGCAACCGACTTCTGAAGCTGCGATCGCACAGCGTATCCCCAGAAAACTCACTTCTCTGGAGCAATCTACCGACGCACCAGAGGCGATTGAAGCGGAAACAACAGTCGAGGAGCCTGAAAATTCTGCTGAGCCTAAAGTATCGGCAGAGCCTGTGCCCAAGAAGTCAGCGAGAAAACGGGCAGCTCGATCGCAGCCAAAGGACACACCTGCAACGGAACAAGGGATGCAGGTGATTTGTTCGCAGAGTCAGTTTCATGATGCGCTGGCGATCGCAAGTTGTGCTGCCCCAGCAAAACCTAACCATCCAGTATTGGCAAATGTATTGGTAGTGGCAGATGCTAAAGCCCAACAGGTTCATCTGACTGTAACCGACTTAGCAATGACGATTCAGGCAAGCTTTGAGGCACAGGTGCTTTTGGGCAGTGAAATTACAGCACCTGTTGAGATGCTTTCAGGGATGGTCAAACAGTTTCCAGCAGGTAGCATCACGCTCAACAGTCAGGTGCAGGTCACAAAGCCAGCGTCGGAAGAGGAGCAACTGACTAAGACTTGCTCCATTACGCTGTCGGATGCTGATGGGAAGTATGAGATTCGAGGGATTCCGGCTGAGGAATTTCCGCCCATTGCAACACTCAAAGCGGCTCCAGTTTCCCTACCGACCAATGTGTTGAGAGAAGGACTGAAAGGGGTGCTGTACGCGATTAGCACGGATGAAACCAAGCGTATTTTGACAGGTGTTTATATTCAGATTGGGCAAAATGCCCTGAAATTCATTGCAACAGACGGTCATCGAGTGGCGATCGCAGAATTATCAACAGAGGGCGCTGGTAGAAAACGACGTAAGCGATCAGGAGCCGATGAACATACCCAGTTTCCGATTTCCGGCAAAGCGCTGAAGGAACTGATTCGTAACCTGGCTGATTCTGTTGACTCGATTCAACTGCTGTACGATGCGGAAGCAACCCGTGCTAGTTTTGCATGGCAAGACGTTATTTTGAGCTGCCAGTGCATTGAAGGGCAATATCCAGACTGTGAGCAACTGTTGGCACGCTACAGTTTTGACCAGGAAGTGGTGCTGGAGAAATCAGGACTCCTCAAAGCGTTGGAACGGTTATCGGTGCTGACCGACAAGAAAGAGAGAGGAATTCAGTTTCGCTTTGATGGAACGGCACAACAGATTCACCTCTCCATCGAGCGAGAATTTGGCAAAGGCGATGAAACCATCACTGCTCATATTCCCGCAGATATGACATTGGATATCCAATTCAATCTTAAATATCTGGGAGAAGCGGTTAAAGCGATTCCCAGTACTGGGATCAAGATGCATTTGAAGCAACCGGATTACCCGGTAATGCTGGTTCCGGCTGGAGATTTCAACAATCCGGAGCTAGAGATGGACATGCGCCACTTTCTCTTTCCCCTGTATAAGCAACCAGAGTAAGCTGTTGTATCTATTATGCTCATCCTGGAGTCTTCTCCGGATGAGTAACGTTCTTGGCTATTCGGAACATACCCTGCTTCAACCAACCAAGCCCAGCAGGTGCTGATGACGAGCAGATTCGCCAAATGTGGCTTTTAGCTTAGAAGGATTTCATCGGGGCATGAGTCTTATATCCTTAAGGTCTCGAAGTAGACGAGGTTATTGGGTTCTTCAGGCAAGACTGACCACTACTTGAATCAATTCTTCAATTTTTCTCTAGAAATCCTCCAGCGTAGGTGATGTCACACATGAAGCGAAGATATTCATGCTGACCGCAGGCAACACCCACGACTTGAAAATCTGGGTTAAAAGGATTATCTCGTTCACCTGCTTTTCGCAAACCGTCTCTCGTGAGAAATTCCATAACGGCAACTCTAGCTTCAGGAACTGCTGTTCCTACTGTAGACGGATCATAATAGGAAATATTTTCACCCTCTACACATCCAACAGAACCACGGCGACGTAACCTGTACTCATAGCCCTTACCGTCATCGCCAGTATGTCCAAAATTCTTACTAATTTTTCCTTGGTATTCTACATGATCTCGGCTAGCTCTAGACATACCTGTAGAGACACTGAAGGCAGGCAAAGATTGCTTCGATTGAACAAAATCGATAGCTTCATCCACAGCACGAATTCTTTTATCAGTAGGGATCAGCGGTTCACCATTGAGTTTTAACCAATTTTTATGGAAGTATTGTTTCTGTGACTCAAGAAGCTTTGCATAACCCCCAGGATTAGTACGCGCAAGATTTATCTCGTTAATAACGCCTTTCTCTAGTGCTGAGAGATTAGTAGGAGGGCGACCTGATACTCCTAAAGCTTGTCGATGTTGTTTCAGTTGTTCAGCTATGCTATCAGAAACTGACTTTGGAGTTTCGGGAGATGACCAATAAGCTGCATTGAGAAACTTCAACATTTCACAGGTATTAGCTTCTTTCCCAACGTTTATGGAATCCACTTTTCCACCTGGGTAAGAAAACTTTTGTCCTTCCTTAACCTGTGCTCCTTTTGGGTTTTCTTTTGATTTTACTAAAATGTCGCCTTCAAAGGCTTCGATGCTCACATTTTCAGTGAGAATTGGTTTCCAATCCCATGTACAGCTCCATGATCCCGGTGTATTTCCAGATCCAGATGGAGTGTCTCTAACTATGCATTTATATCTATAGTTGTAACGATTATCTACGTTTTCAGTTGTAGTAGACATTGGACTCCATACACATTCTCGTACAGCTCCAGATGGAGTGTTCTCAGTCGTGCATTTCCATCTACATGTTTGTGCAGATCCAGCAGAGTTCTTGGTAGCACACTCAAAATCATAATTATCAGGTCGGACATCCCGATAATTAGCATAGTCATAACTAGTAGATATATTGCTAGAAGTTCGGAGTAGTGTTTGTCCTTTTGCAGGACTGATCGCTAGATTATCATCTCCCTGCTTATCAGAGTTTTGCTTGTTGCCCAGTCCAATAATGCTAGCCGCTCTTTCAACAGGTTTTGGTAAATGAGAGAGAGTCTTACTTGAGGAATGCTCTATACGAAGAATATCATTTTCACCAGCATCACGAATACCATCCCTACTAGCACTACAAGCTCTACCACCTTTTCCGCTCCATGCAATTATAAAATGTCCTTGAATTTGACAGGGGAAAGTATAAGTGCCTTTATCGTAAGTTTGAATTATGACTCCTTTATACTTTTCGTCAGGCGTTACAAATCCAAAGGATGCCGAGTAATCTTTAGTTGGTACAGATAAAGAGCCTCCATTCTTCATTTCTACCCCTTTCGCAACACCTATACCTCTATCTTTAGGGTGTCGATGTATCCAAAAATCACTTCTACTTCCTTGAAAATTAATCACACGAGCCGCTGAAGGTGGATCAGCCAGACTCTTTATACTTATTACAGTTAACAGTAAAAGAGTACATAGTATAACCGTATGATATCTAGAAAAATGGGGAAAACATAATCTTGCAATAAGAGATCTAAAAGACAAGATAGTAATCTCTAAAAATCTAATTATCTTCATGTATTAGCTCCTCAACTTTACAACTTTTGATTCGATCTACAGCAGCAGCAATAGGGCGTGGAAATATTCGCTCCGTCAATGTCATATGTGAAAGCTCTGTACAACTTTCCGCTGCATAGTATTTTCCTTCCGGGTTGACTTTGCTTTTATTAGTTTGATCGTAAAAGCCACACCGCCAATCAGTAATACGTCGCCACATTAATTCAATTTCTTTCAATGTCTCGCAAGGAAGATAAATTGCTTCAGTTGCATCTAAGAGTCCATTTTTGTTTAGATCCGCTTCTAGTCCAGGTTTTCGCATTAAAATTCTATACGTAGTCTTTAAGGGTCCCTCTGTATACTGGTTTTCAAAATCAGTTATCGGTAAGTTTTCCTTTAGTTTGCCGAATTCACGGTCGGTTTTATGAGTGTTTAATTCCGCTTCTAGCTCTGGAAGATAATGAGCTTTAATTATCTGTGCTAGTGAGCTTTCAGCAGTATCTCGAAAGCTGTTAATTGCTTGTGTATCTTTTTCTTTAAACTTACTTTCTTTTCTGGATGCAGCATCTATAAAATTCTGAGCTGATGTAAGAGTGGCTTTATAAAATGCAATCGCCTCGTCAATGCGATTGTTGTTAACTTTTTGATTTGCTATCTGTAATTCTCTAGGTAAAATATCATACATTAATTCTGAAGTTAATGAACTACCACCTGTAATAAGGGCGGTAGTTAGATTCTCTTGAGATTGAAGCGCTGAAAACTGACGTTGAGCAAATAAGCCAAGAGTAACAAGGATGATACCAAGAGTGGCAAATCCATATCTGGTAAATTTTGCCTTATTTTCAGCTACATTACGCTGATTCTGACTTTTCTGGATAAATTTCTTCTCTGAAAGACTCATTTTATTAAATCTTTTTTCCAGCCAATCTTCAGCTTCTACTAAAAGTAGTCCTCTCAACAGTGCATCTTTGTCTAATCCACTGTTTTCCCAGGTATGTATTGAAGATCTTAAAGATTCTTGCCAAGTACGAAACTTACGGTCAGCAGCTACCCAATCCTGAAGATCCTTCCATTCTCGGATCAAAGCTTCATGAACGACCTCAATTGTATTTTCATTGATTATGGCATTCCATCCTGTTACGACCAACCTTGCTTTGTAGCTAGCTAGATAAGTAACCAAACTCCAGTTTTCATCTCCCACTTCTGCTTGAGTTGCTAATCTGCGAGTATCTTCTGTTCCTTCCCCTGGGTGCACCAATTGGACAAAGATATGTTGTGCCTGCTTTTGCTGTGCCTCACTAAGTTGACTGTAGATGTCTGCTGCATGATTCGCTACAGCTTTTCTGACACCGCCAATTTCGTTATAAGCACTATGAGTTAACTTCCTATTCTGTTTCTTCTTCCATAGACGACTTAGGGCAAACTCTAATAAAGGTAGATTTCCAGGTTCTCTACCTACATCATCTAAGATCCGCTGAGTCAGTTCCGACTCTAATGATATGTTCAATCTTTCAAGAGGCTTTTCTATAACAAATTTTAGTTCTTCTCGATTCATTGAACTGAGAAGTTGCGGCGTAAATCGCTGTAACGCATCTCGCAATCGACGGTTAGAAAGAACGTAACCGTAAAAATCTGCTCGTAAGGTTAGTACAAGCGTCAAGTTATCTTGGTTAATCGCATCTAGTAATATGTCAGTGAATTGGTATTGCTCTTCATCTGGACAAAGAGTATAGATTTCCTCAAATTGGTCAACTACTAGCAGCAGGCGTTTCCCCAGGTTGCGTTCTAGAATATTTGATGTAACCTGTAACAGAGTTAGCTTTCCTTGTACCAAATCTGTCTTTAGTTCTGCTGAACGCCTCATCTGTTGAATTTCGTCTAACTCAGGCTTAAGTAGCCTAACTAAAGCAGAGGCAAGTCCATAAAACGGTTGATTTTGTGGGCGGAAGGTGTCAATCAGCCAATTTCCCTCTACTCGTAACTGAGGAATCAATCCAGCGAAGACGACGGAAGACTTGCCACTACCAGATGGACCAATCACAGCTACTAATGGTTGTGTTTGAACTGCTTTAACCAGTCCAGCTTTAGATTGCTCATCACCAAAAAGGAATCGATCTCGCCCAAAGAAGAGGTTTGCATCCTGTTCAAGGAAAGGTAACAACCCCCGATACGGACAGTCCACATCGGGGTCAACTACTTTTTTTCAACTTTTTTAAGAAGTCGGCTAAAGGTTGGAAACATACGCCGCAGGATACCTTCTGTTTCAAGCTCCACTTCATAGGAAATGAAAGGTGGTAACAGTGGAAGCGCTGCTTTTAGCTTGGCACTAGAAGATTTTCCCGGCTCGTTCAACTTATTTCGGATTTCAGTCAGTAGTTGAATCACCTGATCAGGATATTGATTGGTATTATTTTGCTCAATTATCTCAACCGTTTGAATAACTTCAGTAATTGCACTACTCGCATCGACTTCATCAATTAAAAGTGAATCTACTTCTTGAGCTAAAAGTTGCCAATACTCTGCTTCATTTTGCTGGATTTGTGGCTTGATTTCCTCTCGGATTCGTTGCTCAATAGAAATTTTTGCCTCTGCATCATAAGCCATGATACGGCTTCGTTCCATGGCCCCTAATTTCTGGTACAGCAACTCCAAATTCTTTTCCAGATCGGTGAGTCTCGTACTTAAAAGCATTCTTATGAAGCTCCTATGATAGCGCTTTGGGTGATAGTCTCTAAGTATTGGATTTTCGTAACATCAGCCTTTTGCATTAGTTTTTGTAGCTTAAGCTACAGTTATGGTAAAATTAGCTCAGATATGTACGGCTTCTCAACAAGAAGATTTTAAAGTATTTTCGTGGCTATGGAATAGGCGTCATAGCTTGTAACCTGAATGGTTTGAGGTTTGGGTCGAGACAGTGTCCTCTCAATGCTTTTTAGCTTGGTGTGGTTTGATCTACCCTGTAGTCAGAGCGATCGCTGATCGCTTAGGTTGGGTTGACAAAGGAAACCCAACAACCTCTTGTTCAATTACTTCTGCTAGTTAAGCGATCACAAGCTAATCCTTACGTGCATTGTGCACCGAGCTGACAGGTAATCTTTAAGTTCGTTTCAATGCCATCTGTGGCTGGTGACGATCACGGTTGGACTTATATCAAATAATCCTCTTAAACTGAGAACGTTATAAAAAATTTGTATCCAGAGAGATCACCTGATCGGGTGCCAAAATACCTCCGACTGTGATCACTTCCAATTTTCCAGTTTCCTGGGGATGCTGCGTCTTGACTTTGGCGATCGCCTCCTCAATCCCTGCTGCCTGAGCAATGTAAATCTGCGTCTCGCCTCTCAGTACCCAAATCGGACTAGACCAGGTATGCCGGGGTCGAAGGACGGCTTTGTGGATGATCTGATGGCTAAACTGAATCAGTTGTTCTAATGCAGCTTCGGAACAAAACTCGGCAAGCTGTGACTGAAATAGTTCTTTGAGTGTTTCTGTTGGAACATGTGCTGTGACGTTTGTTGAAGCTGGCGGAAGCTCAGAACCCAAGGACTGACTCGAAGCCGGAATGAGCAAAGACTCAAGCTGGCGTTGAATCTGAGTGGCGATGGCATCAAAATCCGACTCCATCAAAATGTGTCCTAAATGCTCTTGCAAGAAACGCTTCAGTTTTTCGTCCCCAAGTGCAATTTCACGGGTGCTGAAAGAGCCTGCAAGGCTGTTTCCCAAATCTCGTCCACAACCAACTTCGCCATTGGCAGCGTCCTCTGCTTCAATCAACTCCATGAGGCGCTGATGGCGAGTCCCTTCATTGGGTGTAGCTTTCGGCTTGGCAGGAATCGATTGGGTCATGGGTCATCTATCCTTAGCGTCTCGAAGTAAACGAGGTGATCGGGTTCTTCAGGATCAGGACCGCAGTCGAGCAGTCCAAGGCGCAGCTTTCTATAGAATCCTAGCGCACCCGGCAGGGCATGTAACCCGATTCTGCCTTGATAACCCAGTTCATGGCTGCGGGCGACTGCAAAATCCACCAGATTGCCCCCAACGCCCTTGTCGGTCGGAGGGTTTGTGATGACAGGTCGGTTCCAAGGGGCGGTTGCCAAAGCACTGATGTAGACTAACCGCCGTCGCAACTGCGATTCAATCAGACAGCGTTTTTTTAAGACATCAAGCATCATCAGCCCTTGGGTGATCCCTTCGCACTCGATCGCGTACAACTCATCACCTGGGAGCAACTTCGATCGACGGCTCTTACCTACCCAGTGCCAATACTCATCGTCTTGACCGCTCCCTTCCAAGATCGGCTCCCAAAGAGTTCTGGCATCCCTCAAGGTGCTTGTCAGTCACCTCTGTCAGGATGGCATCGATGACCTGCTGGTCTTGAACTTGAAGAAGCTGAATGGTGCGATTCAAGAGAGCAAGAGGAGTTTAACAACGGCTCTCATCATAAGGCTTTAGGGCGCTGACCATTTGAACTATCTCTGCTGGAGCAAACTGCCCCTGACTAGGGGCGATCGCCATGATGATTAAACCGATATCACCATGCCCACCATTGCCTTACATCAAAAATATCGCCCTAAAACCCTGGCAGAACTGGTTGGACAACCCTACGTTCAAACCGCTTTGACCAATGCCATCAACCGACTGCACATAGCCCCAGCGTATCTTTTCACAGGTTCTAGAGGCACTGGTAAAACCTCTACTGCGCGTATCTTTGCCAAGTCTCTCAATTGTCTGAGTTTTGACGGACCTACCGATGAACCTTGCGGTACCTGTCAATCCTGCCGATCGATTGAAACCAGCAACAGCCTGGATGTGAGTGAGATTGATGCCGCTTCTAATAATGGGGTGGATGATGCCCGTGCCTTGATTGAGCGCAGTAGTCTTGCACCCGTGCAGGGACGCTACCGGATTTTTATTCTTGACGAAGCACACCAATTAACTACCCAGTCTCAAAACGCTCTGTTGAAGTGTATTGAAGAGCCACCCCCTCATGTAGTCTTCATCCTTTGCACTACGGAAGTGCATAAGGTATTGCCGACGATTGTGAGCCGCTGCCAGGTATTTCATTTTCGGGCGCTGTCGCTCCAGACGATCGCCCAGCACCTTCAGGAGATTGCGGATGCCGAAGCGATCGCTGTCAGTGCTGACGCTTTAATGGTGATCGCCCGGTTTGCAGAAGGAGGCTTACGGGATGCCCTTCAGCTTTTGGGTCAGGTTAGCTTGCTAGGTGAAACAGTGACCGCGAACCATGTGATTGAAATGACGGGTGGCGTTACAGCGACAGACTTGCTGATAGTGCTGGAGGCGATCGCCACGAACGATACCTTTCAACTCCTCCAATCAGCACGAACGCTGGTTGATTCTGGCAAAACGCCCAAACTGATTCTCAGCAGCTTGCTCCAAACCTACCGAGATCTGCTGATCCTCAAAGCGGCTCCCCAGGCAACAGAGCTACTTACCAGCCCTGTCAACTATAGCCAATTGAAGGCGATTTTGACTCATTGGGATTTTGATGCACTCAATCAATCTCTGGCTCACTTACAGAAAGCAGAGAGCTATCTTCGCAACACAACCAACGCGGCTGTCTGGCTAGAAACATGTCTGCTGAACTTGATGCCGATGTTGAGATCGATTCCCTTTAACTCTCCAGAGGCAAAGCAGGCAGTAGGCAAAAATGGGCACAGCCGTAAAGCAATCTCTGAGCCAGCTTCGGCGACCACAGTTCACAAGCCTACTGATTTAGCAGCTCTCTGGCAAAAAGTTGTAGCCTCGGCTAAACCAGGAACTCAAAAGTTGTTGACCCAGGCACGCTTGACCAAGCTACAAGGAACGAAGGCAATTCTGGAAGTTGCCCCTGCCTCTTTTGCAAAGTTTGAGGCGAATCAACAGGCGATCGCTCGAATGCTTCAGCGAGTTACCCATAGCCCGAAGCCGATGACCGTGTTGATCAGAACGCTCACAGCTACCAAGAATGGGAGATCAGTGTCAGCAACCCCACTTTAAAGAGATGGAGCTTCAGGCGTAAGCCTAAGCCGTGCTGACCAGACCACTCTTAGGAGTAAACGTTATTTGGGTCACGACACCTCGGGATGCGTCGCTAGTTCCCCGCTCTGTCGCTAATCGTTAAACAGTTCTAAGGTCACTGGAACAGTGCGTTTAGCCCAAAAAGCCCAGATAACAAGGTCAAAGCGAACGTTACTGAAAAGGTGAGACACAACCATGTCTAACTATGTCCTAGTTCTCGATACTAACAAACGCCCGCTTACCCCTTGTAAACCGTCAAAGGCGCGTAAGATGCTGAATGCTTGCAAAGCAGCTGTATTTCGTTGCTATCCATTCACGATCATTCTGAGAAAGGAGGTTAATGCTACCCCTGAACCTATTACCCTCAAACTAGATCCTGGTTCTAAAACAACTGGCATTGCATTACTGAAAGGTGACAAAGCGATCTGGGGCGCTGAGCTTACTCATAGAGGGCAAGCCATTAAAGCTAGTCTTGCATCGCGCCGTAGCCTGAGAAGATCACGTCGTCAACGCCATACTCGCTATCGTAAGGCTCGGTTCTTAAACCGTGTTCGTCCGCAAGGTTGGTTAGCTCCCAGCCTACAGCATCGAGTTGAAACCACGCTTACTTGGGTAAGCAAGTTGATCAAGCTTGTATCCATTGATTTAATTGTTCAAGAACTGGTGCGTTTTGACTTGCAGCAACTAGAGAATCCTGAGATCTCAGGGGTGGAGTATCAGCAAGGTGAACTGCAAGGATACGAGGTGCGGGAATACTTGCTCAACAAATGGAATCGCAAATGCACGTATTGCAACATCGAGAATATTCCCTTACAGGTTGAACATATTCACCCACGCTCAAAAGGTGGAAGCAATCGGATCTCGAATCTTTGTCTTGCCTGCAAGCCTTGCAACTTAAAAAAAGGCGACCAGAATATTCGAGATTTCTTATCGAGCAAACCAAACCTGCTGAATCAGATTCTGAAGCAAGCAAAAGCACCCCTTAAAGATGCAGCGGCTGTCAACTCAACCCGCTGGGCGCTGTTCAACCGCTTAAGGGAGACGAAGTTACCTATTTCTACAGGTTCAGGTGGTTTAACCAAGTTCAACCGGACTCGACTAGGGCTACCTAAAACCCATTGGCTTGATGCTGCTTGTGTTGGTCAAATCGAAACATTGAAAGTCTTAACTAGTCAGCCGTTACTGATGTTGGCAAAAGGACATGGCACACGGCAGATGTGTCGCACTGATAAATATGGGTTTCCATCGCGCTATGTTCCCCGTGGCAAGTTTGTTCAAGGCTTTCAGACGGGTGACATCGTTAAGGCGGTTGTCACCGCTGGCAAGAAGGTTGGTGAATATGTTGGGCGTATTGCTGTGCGTTCAACGGGTTTGTTCAATATCTCGACGGCGTCGGGACTCGTGCAAGGTATTAACCACAAATACTGCACGCTTGTTCAGCGGAAAGATGGCTACAATTACACATTTTAATGACTGTTCAGGAGTATTTTATGATTATTCTGTTGACTGGAGATGATCAGTTTGCCATCCGACAAAAACTAGAGCACTACAAAGCAGAACTTGACTCGCAGTGGTTAGAGCTTTGCTATCATCGCTTCCCATCCAGTGCTTTGGAACAGGCAATGAGTGTGGCACGAACACCCTCGCTCAGTGGTGGTAAACGGCTTGTGGTCGTAGAAGACTGCAATCTGAAGCAGTGGGGTGATACCCAGTTAGAAAGTTTGCAGCAACTGGCTCAAATGCCAGATTCCACAACGCTTGTCTTTCTGGCAACGAATGTAGACAAGCGCCTGAAAATCTACAAGCATTTGATCAAGCACGGTCAGTGCTTCGAGTTTTCATTAATTCCACCCTGGAGTACAGACCTGATCGCAGAGGCGATCGCCACTCAAGCAAAGCAGATGAAACTACGACTGCCCAAAGATGTTGTTGAATATCTGGCAGCGGCGATCGGCAATGACATGACCCGTGGTGCTTCAGAACTCCGCAAACTGGCAATCTATACGAATAGTCAGCCCGTCGGTCTTGCTGAAGTACAAAGCCTGATTCCTTGCCAGACTCAAAGCAATTTGCAATTAGCGGAGGCGGTTCGCAACGGGGAAAGTGAAGCAGTCGTGCGTCTGATCGACGAATTACTGGCTCGCTCTGAGCCAATGCTCGTGATGGTTGCGACTCTACTGACCCAGTTTAGAACCTGGCTATGGGTTAAAAGTGCGCTTGCGAGTGGTATCCAGAACAACACTGAAATTGCTCAACTGTGCAACGTGGGGAATCCGAATCGGCTTTACTATTTACGGCAAGAGGTCGCAGCCATGCCCCTCAGAACCTTGATTCAGGCGGTAACCAAGTTGGTAGATTTGGAAATGTCGATTAAGCAAGGATCTGTCCAAACAAACGCCATCTTGCCATCTCTGTTGGCGATCGCGCGGTTATTTAAGCCTAGTTACTCATTGTAAGTCCTCTGCTGAGATGCTTCCCCTTGAATCAGCGTAACCAAATATTGGGTGGGTAATTTGGCAAAAAGAGTCAGAAGCTAAAATCAACGACCGCTTGACCCGTAGCTTTTGGCTCTCAAATTTCTCATTTATGACGCATACTGACTTAATTTAATATTTATAAATTAATCTTTTCGTATCAATAGATTCCAGGAATCTTCAACATTCAATTCAAGTTCTCTATACTTTTTTGGCTCATATGTATACGTATCTAGCTTCAACAAAAGTTTATCTCTTTCTATTAATATATTTATCGAATTGTAACAGGTTTTTCTTAACTCTGAGAATTGTGTCTCCCTACTCTCCAGTGTAACTGTTTGCCCTTTACGAGTTGGGGTAGAAGTCGTAAGTGTAAAAGTTTCGGTTGGCATATCAGAGACATATATTTGACTCCGATCCCCAAAATTCACATAGCAACTATGTTCACCAATTTCAAAATAACCTGGCTTCCCAAGAAGCTTCTTTAATGCTTCCCTAATTCCCCCCAAATTTTCCTTAATTCTCTCGGTATTTTCGGGGTTTTTAAGTACAGGACTTCCAAGTAAATCACTAGCTTCTGTGCTAAATGATTCAGGGACACTTTTTTCACTAACTATTGGCAAAGATCTAGATAAGGCTGGATTTCCAGCTGTGCAAAAAATCGCGATAGTCGATATGTTAAATACAAGCAAATTTCCAAAAATTTTATATGAAATCATATTTTGTATTAGCTTTATTTTGAGTTAATTATAGCTAAAATAACTATAATTAAAATCTGTAGATAAACGAAGTCGCATGAAATAGCTCAACAAAAGAATAATATTTGAATCCTTTCTAACCATTAACATCTTGGTAAATTAATCTTTGTTTGTCAATTGATTCCAGTAATCCTCTCTATTTATTTCAAGATTTGAAGGCTGCTTGAATTGATGCCTATATAAATGTGGCGATAAAATATCATATTTTCTTATCACGTTTATTAATTTGTAACAGTATTTTCTATGCTCTAAAAGAGCCGTTTCTTCACTTTCTAATGTAACGGTCTGCCCTTCACGCCTTGGAGTGGAAAGTGTAAATACAAAAGTTGGCACATCAAAGGTGTAAACACTGAACTCGACACTTGCTCCGACGCTTCCAGCTTTCACGTTGATATAGCAACTACGGTCACCAACTTCAATATTACTAAAGTACCAAAAATTTTTCATAAATTCAATTTGACGCTCTATCTCTGCTTGACCGTCCTGTGGAGTTCCGAACAAATCACTAGCTTCAGTACTAAAAGACTCGTTCATTTTCACTTCACTAACTAAAGTATTAGATAAAACTGATTTTCTGTTTGCACAAACAGTCACCACTACCAATGTGCTAATGATAAACGTGTTTCCAATTAGTTTATACAATATGCTATTTCTGTTACTCATTGATGATAGCTTTTGATATCGTATTTTAACTGAATTGCTCTCGACAGTAGTTGAAAAGTTCTTGATAATCTGAAATGCTCAAAGTCTCTTTTTCACTGTTTTTTACGATGTGCATTCCAGTTTTGTTATCCTGAAGAGACTGGTAGGAACCTGAAGCATTTTGGTTTCTCGCTGAAGTTTGAGAGCCTGAGCGTAATGTAGTGAAGCCAAGGATTAGAAAGCGTTTTTGCAGAAGGGGATGCTCCCGTCTTTACTTCCACTCACCTTGAAGTATAAAGGGTGCCCAATAGTAAGGGTTCTGCCAATGTGGTTGTTTTAGCACTTCAAGTTGTGCCTTACGTAAGGCTTTTGATGGGGAGAGATTTTCTTTTAAGATGCCCTGATAAAATTGATTCATTAATGCTACGGTTGCATCGTCGTCTACACTCCATAAGCTTACGACGACTCGCTTCGCTCCAGAATACATCAAGCCACCAGCTAAGCCCATTAAACCTTCTCCTCTAATCTGTTTACCTAATCCTGTGCGACACCCACTTAAAACAACAAGTTCAGAAGACAGCTGCAAGTTAAAAACATCTGGTGCAGATAGTAAACTTCGTTGAATGCTTCCCCTATCGTTGATGGCAGATAGAAGCATACCAGAGCGCTCTGGTTTTTCAGCATCTAAAATGCCGTGAGTCGCAATATGAATCAGCCGATATTGATTTAGTTCTAACGCAAGAATATCGCGGCGATTAGCAGAAAAACCAGAATATTGAACCTGACTTTTGGGTGTTACAAGAGACCCTATCTGGTCAGCTTCATTTTGAGTATTAGGTAGTCTTGGAAAAAGCTGCTCTGCAAAAGAAGAATTAGCTTGATAATTACCCGGCAAAGAACGTTGACTGGTTTGATTGCTGAGTTCAGCTAATTTCTCTTTAGCTCGCTCATCTTCAGAACCAAAGACTGGATCTGTCACAACAGCTAGTGTTTTAAAAGATAAAGATTCTTTAGAGACATTGTTTCTAAGTATGCTAAAAATCGAGGCAGAGGGAAGCATTACTATTTCATGCTCAGCTAATAGAGGCTTAGAAGAGACTGAGTTGAAATCTGGAAGTGCACCAAAGGGAATATACTGCAAAGCCCCATCTGCTACAACTATTAAACGTTTGTTATCCAATTGGTTAGCAACTTGCCCCAAAAGCATTTGACTTAGATCATTACCAACCTTAGCTGCTTTATTAGTTCTAACTGCCAAACTGGGAACAGTCATGAAGTCATAAAATTGCCTAACTAGCGTTTCAATCTCTGTACGCTTGGGAAGTTCATAGCTAGAAATTCTAGTTTTACTTACTACCCACAAGTAACTACGCTCTTCACCAAGTGCATACTCCAAAAGGATACTATCACCATCCAATATTTGTTGCTGAATGGTAGATAAGCGAGGAGTCACTCCTAAGTTTACATATCGAGCGTCAGAGAAATTTGGAGCTTTAGCTTTTGAGACATAACGATCGCGTCGATTCAAAATGGCTAGCAAGCTTCGGTTTTTAGATTGCTCGTTGGCTTGAAATGCTTGCACCATGTATCCATGTGACGGAAATTGCTTGTGCAATTGCATAAGCAAATCCACATAAAAATCATAGAAGTTTTGCTTTGCAGAAAAATAAGAAGCGAGGCTAATGTAATATTTGAATTTACGCTGTTCATCTGTAGAGCTTAAGGAAGAGGTGCTTGCATTAGGAGAAGGTTCCTGCTCGATCAGTTGAATTGCGGTTTCAATTTGATTTTTAGCTGCGTAAAGTTGGTTAAGATCCCGCTTGACGTGTGCAATCCCTAGATGAGTATTTGCTTCTTCCAACTGATTGCCTAATCCACTCCAAATTATTAATGCTTGATTATAGCTATCCAATGCTTGCTGATATTGAAAGAGGCTATGGTAAACTTTACCAATAGAATAAAGAGCAGAAGCTTTACTGCTCGCCTCTCCTTCAATTTGTAGTAAATTCAACGCTTGTTGATAAGCAATTAGTGCTTCTTGATTTTTATTAGAATCCGCTAATATATCACCAATAGCCTTGAAAACAAGAGCCTTTGCTGAACGAGCCAACGTAGTTAGCATATCTTTAATCTTATTTACATCACTAGCTTGTTCTTCAGACTCAGGATTAATTTCAGATATATTGAGGTATTGTAGCTTTTGAAGTGCCTGTTGGTAAATTTCAAGTGCCTTCTGTTTCTCACCTAAATCATTATATTTTTCACCTAAACTATAAAAGCTCAAGCCTAAAAATTGATCGAAAAAAGTATTTTCTAGTTTCTGAAAGAGCTTTGACCTATCTGGTTGAGTTTCTTTATCTATCTTGGTTTCTTTAATAATGTGAACATATTGATCTAGAAAAGCGACCATTGGTTGATTGATATCTTGATCAAAAATAGACGGGATAAAGCTAACAAATATTTTCAGCATTGTATTAGAATCAAAGCCTTCATCTGAACCGAAATTCTTATCGGTCAAATCTTTAAATAAATCAGTAAGAATTCTTTGCGCTTGATTGATATAATCACGTGCTATTTCCTTTTCTCCTAGATCAGAATATGTAGAGCTTTTGAACAGAATGGAAACGATCTTTAAGAGAATTATATTTTCCTTGTTTTCGTTACTTTTACCATTAGATTCCACACTATTTATTAGAGAGAAGCTTTGCTGATTTAAATCAAGCGCTTGTTGATAATCTCCGAGGAATCGGTAGGTGTCACCTAATTCTAGAAGTATATTAATTTCAAATAAATATTTCTCCTGTGGGGTTAGCTGATTCTGTCCACAAGCTTGCATTGTCTCTTTGCCCTGTGTAAAAATATCACAATCTTGAAGATTTTTAGTTTTATCTGCTGATGCATTAATAGAGTTATCTTTAGATCTAACAATGCTTAGCGCACGATTGTAGGCATCGATTGAATTTGAATACTCACCTACCCTTTTGTATACACTTCCTAATCTATAAAATGCCTCAATTTCCATTTTGACATCTTTTTTTGGTTGAGAAATTTTAATTATTTCTTGATTAGCTTTAACTACTTCTTCTACTGAACTAATGGGTGCCTCTTGTGATACATATTGTCTGCTGATACCCTGTAAATTCTCGTTTAATTTTGATAAAGGTTCCTTTTCTTCGACGTTAACTTGAACGATAACTTTCTTAGGATCTAAACCTAGATTCCAGGAAATCTTAATATCATTAAAACCTCTTGATTTTTTTATTCTTTTTATATCTTTTATCGCCTTATTTATATTGAATACTTCTCCTCGTTTAAGTCGAAAATCATGGACAATTAAAAGCTTAGGAGTTTTGCCCTGAATGATTTTTCCATTCTGAGTATTAAAGCTTAAACCGCTAATAATTTTAACGAATTGAACTTGAATATCTTCGATAATACCCTCTGCAACTTCTAAGGTCACTGTGCCATCATCAGAAATTTTAGGTGCCTCAACGAATTGCACTAAGACATAACCATTATCTTGATACCACTTTTTAAGTGCTTTTATTCCTTCTTGTAAATTTATCAAATTTAATGTGTTGCCATATTGGCTTTGAAAAGCCTCTTTTATTATTTTTTTAGGTAAGATTCGACTGTTGGTATTAACTAACTTTAAAGTTGGGTTTAGCTTAATTTTGAAGGTTACTCTTACTCCTGATGGCGTGTTTTCTGGAATTGCTTTAACATTAGAAAAATAACCTGTTAAAAAGATCGCGTTAATATCTTTTTCTAGCAAAGAGTGCGTACTTATTCCACCTGATTTTGTTTGAATAATATTCAAGATTTTCTGTTGTAATTCACCTTCTACTCCAGTAATCACAACTTCAGAAATTAGCACTTTAGGCTCTGGCTTGTCATTAGATTCAGTAGGTATGGATAGCTGTTTAGTGGCTACAACGGTAGAAGCTGCTGTTGGAAAATCTAGGGGCACTGGAGACAGATGTTCTATCACTGGAATTTCTAGATAAGGTAATACTAGGTTTCCACTTTTTTGTTGAGCAATCGTAACTTTGCTAGATAGACATAAGGAAAAACTTAAAAGTATTACAATGCTAAAGCGTGTAATTCGATGGGAGATGAACCTTAGAAATGAATGTTTTAGTGAAGAGAGTTGTTTAAACATAAAAGCTATTCGCCTGAAATTTTAAGGGTTTGGAGGAGCGACTTCATTTGAGGTTTTATCTGGAAGGATATAGACAACCCATTTCTGTATGGAAGACTCAGGCAACCCTAGTTGTTGCTGTAGCAACTTCCAGCTTGTTTGAAGATCTGTATCTTGAGTGGTTGTCTTGCCAAGCTCTGCGAAAGCTGTCATTGCTTCATACCATAAACCTTCCTCAGCATATAGAGCAAAAGCATCTTGAAGAGAAGCCGTCTGCAATTTTCTTTTTAAAGAGTCACTGATAGGAACCTTTTCTAATGATCCATTTACTGTGGCATCACCTGCCCGATTGAGTGGGTTACAAATGACAGAAAATACCCACTGATAATGCTTTCCATTCTTCAAAGGCGATGCAGTCGGGGGCAGCTTTAAACTGACTAAACCTGGTTGCTGAGACAATGGAAAAGTTGCAGTATGAACATCATTCTCATTTTCATCAATGATGACAAACTCAGCTTGTCGTCGAGCGGCTGGTAGGTATGGCACATAAAACCAAAATACAGGGCGCTCAGAAATTGTTTTCTCAACAAAGGAGTCACCTTTTTGATTGAATGGCACGATCGCGACTAATGGATCGGACACATTAGGACAACGGTCTCGCCGCGCTCCGCCCCGTTGTCGCCCTTTGGCAGCTCCCTGTGGGCGTGAGCCTGTAAAGAAACGCTGAATACGCCCAGATAAATCAATGCCTGACACTGGTGGAATTTCATGAAGTGTGAAGGTTGTGAGCGTTAATAGACTCACAAAAATCCAAGTGACAGTGCACTTAGAGACTCGCTTCTTAAACATAGCTACTTTGCAATAGAAGAAGGTATTGAAAACAATGGTTGGTTTACTGGGCGGTAGACGATACAAAGCACAACCCCCCCAGTTATAAAGAATGCAAATGCCGATGGCAAAAACGGTAGCCAAAGGTTAAACCAGCTAAAGCTGCTCAAACTCATCACATAAAGAACCAGTAGGCTGCTTATAGCTGAGATCCCAACCTTTCTCCAGGAAGTTCTGAACTGATAAATCAGATAAGCACCGCTCGCAGACCACCCCAAAATCCACAGATACTCAATCCATTGTGGAAATACTATAATCAGATAACGCTGATTCTGAACTGCACTCAATACTTGACTAATCATGTGTGCCTGTACAACTACCCCAGAAAGAGTACCATAGGGCGTATTCCAGTCATCGCTAATTGCAACCTTAGCGGTAATTCCAATTAAAACAATTTTGTCCCGCACGTCTTGTTTAGAAACCCGGTTTTTGAGCACATCTTCAACCGTAACAAGCTTGGCGATCGCCTCTGGATTTGAACCAACTGCTCGATAATTTAATAAAAGTTGGTAACCAGACGAATCGATATCTTGATACCCACCTGTAAAGGGTTGAATATGAGAAAACGTAAAATTGCCGATCTTTAATAATTCTCCAGATGTGAAGGGAGCTTGATAAGCGAACTTGCTAGCATTCTCCAAGTCTAGGTAGCGTCTAGCCAGCACCAAGCTAAATGATTCCTTTGCAATGCACTGCGTGTTAGCCATTGTGTCTTGCGCAATCAAATACCGACGCACAACCTGATCTTGATCCTCAATAAAGTCACTAAAGCCTACTCGCTCCAGTGGTACTTCTGGTGGAGGTGATATACCAGCCCTTTTTTCCTTACCTTCCTCGTCAGTTTCAGGCACTTTACACACAGTGAAGAAGCGATCGTTTTTAAGACGTGCGATTAATCCTAATTCACTATCTACTGCCTTAAAATCTCGATACAAATCAAAGCCAATTAGACGTGGTTGGAGTTTTTCTAGTTTTTGCAAAAGTTGATTGACCGTAGCTTCCTTTAGTGTTCCTTGACCTTGTTCGTTACGTTTGACCTGTTCAGTCAAATCATTATCGGTTACTTGAACAATTAACAATCGCGAATCAGGTCCTTCGTTGATTAAGCGATACCGAATTAGGTGATCATAGTTTTTTAGTTCTAATGACTGAAAAGCACCTAAAAAGCGAAATACCAGTAAAATGGTTGTAACGGCAACGCTGACGCTTGCCAGCCCTTTACAAGTCAGTTTTCGCAAGCGTTCTTGGGACGAAATCTGAAACAGTTGACCACCTACATTATCTCGCCATCGTAAATAGAGAACCGGACGAAACCATTGCTGAGTGGATAAACCCATTGCCTCGCGTCCTTGACTAATTGCCAGCGCTAGGGAGTTCTTCTGACCCAGCGATCTATAAAACTGCTCAGCGAACTTAGCTGCACTTTCAACCAAAACTGAGTATTGCATGGCAACAACCGCAGGCACTCGTTGGCTGATCAAGTTCTGGGCGATGCCATTGAACACAGAATCCCCACTGACGGACATCCCTGATTGGCAGGCAGTCAGCACAGCCAAAGTGATGCCATGGGAAGATGTTGCGTGATCGCCAGCACTGGCAGCTTGTAGAAGCAGTCCAAACTCTTCGGCACTCACATAGTCCGGTCCACTCTGCTCATTCTCAAATGCCAGATATCCTTGGGCTTCAGGGAGTGGGGTGCTACAAACGCGACAGTATTCAACTTTGATTCCCTTATGCATTGTGCAGCAGGCTTGATTGGGGCAGCGCTTACCAAACAATCCATGCCCATCAAAATGAACTATATGCGGAGCTTCGGTTCCTTGATGCTCGGTTAAATAAGCCCGTAAACATCCAACCGTTGAATATTCAGGTTGGTGAAGCTTGACATGCCCTTGTGTCTGAGCTTTCTGTAATCCTTGAAAAATAGCTTTCTGTTCCTGATTCGAGAGCTTTTTTAATCCCTGTTCAGCATCAAATGCAGCTGAGGAAACTAGCAAAACATTGATCTTTTCGGTAAGTGGTAAGTTGGGTGGGGCTGACTCATAGGCGATATAACGGGAGAAAGTAACCCGTCGATGTGCTAGAAATCTTGTTTCGTCATGCATTAGTTCCCAAGGATAATCAGCAAATCGTGACTTTTGAACTGAATTTTCCTGGAAGGTGAACTGAATGTGTAAATAAGTATTTTGGCTTTCAGCAGATCTAAGTGCAGATTTCAAAATGCTCTCCAATTTGCCCCCAGATGGAAAGAGGCATTGATAGAGAGCATTACCAATGTTCTTCAGTAGATCTGGATGGAAAGCTTGAAAATCCTCTGTCAGAAGTCTAGCTCTGACCATCCACGCCTGTTCTCCTTCCTGACGGAAGTCCTTTGTGTTAAAGGTTGGCACTTCTAGAACTTTGATCAATGTTGTCCGCCAGTCCTTCCCATTGTCAGTAAATGGTAGAAGTAATTCGTCCTCTTCCTCACCAGCAGAAGAACGAACCACAATAGCCTTAAACCGATTAGGAGTAGCGCTTGGAGAGAAACGGATCTCGAACAGTTCCACTGGTTGAACTTTCTCCTGGGTTAGAACTGATCACCGACTGAACTACCATCATCAATGTTTTTAAACAATGCCCCTAGACTTTTATCCGCAAGTTTTTGTAATCGATCCGGATGGTGCTTCTGGTAGTTCTCAAGTAGCTTCTCCTTGCTTAATAAGGGGGACAAGGTTACTTTCACAGTTTGAACATCATCTCGACCGGCAGAACCACCAGCCTCTAGCACGTAAATTTTGATACCAGCCTTTCCCTCTCGCTTCACTGTGACCTGTAGTTCCAATTGAATAGAGTCCACACTCAGAAATGGAACATCTGTTTCATTATCTAGAGATGTGACAAGCAACTCGCGTTTGACTTGTTCGATCAGCTCTGCTAAACCAATAGAGTTTTCTTCTGCCATCTTGATACCTTAATTACAATTACGTTTTCATCACGTATGCTAAGTTATTCTTGGCTGTAGGAATGATTTAATCTGCCAGAATTTAAGCTAGCTTTGCAGAATAACCATAAATTCGTTGCCCTGCCTTGAGATTATTCAGTTAGCTCATCAAAAATTAATTATTTTTAACTTTGAGAGATCATTACAGGCATCTGCCTTCCCCTATAGGGGATGTTTTGGGGCAGTGAGCGAAGCCAACGACCATGACAACTACACCGAACTACGGTGCTCTGCTCCAGAGTTTCTGGACACCACCGACAACTTCTATTGCAGAAAGCCCTGATTCAACGAGCGATAGCCCCTCTGAACCAACCGATATCATTGAATTCTTGGGAGAAGACTTGCTCTGGCAGCAAACCATTCCTGCACAAGAACCAGATTTGAAAGAGATTCCTGCTGATTTGCCGCCTGAATTGGTTGAGGCTCTTCATGCTCAGGGGATTCACCAGTTCTACTCCCATCAACTCAAAGCTTTGCAAGCCATGCGTGCAGGCAAAAGTCTGATTCTCACCTCTCCCACTGCCAGCGGCAAAACACTCAGTACCTACCCTGGTATTTTGGAAGGTTGCGTGAATGCAGGACACCGGGCATTGGCATTTTATGGACTCCGCGCATTGGCGTTGGATCAGTTCCATAAGATCTCGGAGCTGCTTTCAGGTATACCTGTTGTCTCCCGCCCTGTATTGGCAATGATGACAGGGGATGTGAAGACCGAGGAACGGGAGCAAATTCTCGTATCCGATCCTCACATTCTGGGAGTTACGCCAGAACTGATTCATTTTCAACTCAAGCAAGCCTGGAAATCGGAGCGTTGGGCAACCTTTTATCAGCAATTGCGTTACGTGTTGATTGACGAGGCACATACGCTCTCAGGCAGCTATGGAGCCAATATGGCTTGGCTGATCCGTCGCCTTCGGTTAGCAGTGGATCACTATGGCGGTCGCTCCAGAGAGCTGCAATTCATCTTTCTGAGTGCCACCTGTGGCAACCCGAAACAGCTTGCCCAGAAGCTGGCGGGACTGAAGCCAACTAAACGTAATCCAAAACCTCTCATTTGGATTCATAGAAGTGGAGCGGCGGCACCCCATCGCCAGATGGTTGTGACTCAACCTAGCTACAACCTGACTGCGGATACAGCCCGTATTATTCAGTTCTTGTTAGTTCAGGGAAAGTCCGGGATTGCCTTTTGCAACTCGCGCCGGAGTGTCAGGGATCTAACAGGATTGCTGAAGTCAAACCAGGTGGCTGCTTTCTATGGCGGTATCAGTCCAGAACGTCGGGCTGAAGTGGTTCAACAACTCCAGTCTGGCATCATTCAATGGATTATTGCGACGGAAGCCTTAGAAGCTGGCATTGACCTACCTGAGCTGGAGTGCTGTGTTCTACGGGGCTGGCCCGGCTCCAAAATGGCATATCAGCAGCGCAGTGGTCGAGCCGGACGTGTCAAACCGGGAATGACAGTGCTGATTCCCAATGCCTTAAACCCCATCGATCGCTACATCACAGAGCATCCAGAACTTTTGATCTCTGGTGAAGCGGAGGACGTTTTCTTTAATGACGAATACCCTATCTTTGCGGCTAAACATCTTCTCTGTGCCGCAGCAGAAACGGGCATTCCCACCAGCAAAATCAAGCATTACTTTGGTAGTGCTGCGATCGAGGTTGCAAAGCTTTTAATGGCTCAGGGGCACCTCAACAAAGGGCGTAAGGGACTATGGGCGCGGGGCTACCCGCATAAAGATGTCAACTTTCGGGGAGGTGTGTCTCAAACGACTGTCAAACTAATGGATGCCGAGTCGGGCGAAGCACTGGAGGAAGTGTCGGAGGACATTGCCCATCGGGAAGTGCATCCTCATGCCATTTACAAACGGCAAGATGGCGACGGACAAATGTTGACCTATCAGTGCCTCGCGCTCGACTTGACCAGTAAGCAGGCCATGCTGAAACAAGTGCCGGAAAGTCCCCTGTTCACGGTTGCCTTCACTCAGTCGGAAACCGGCAGCCTGAAGGCGTTAACCAATCCGGTCGCCTTACCGTTAAAATTTCCCAGTGTAGAGGGGGTTGCTGATCTATCTGCTGTTCTGAGGCTTGAACTCAGCTATGGGCAAATCAGCCATATCACCAGCGGTTACAGTTTGATGACACAGCTCTATGAACAGACCTGTCTGAACCGACGGTGCTTGAACTACAAAGAGCCGTTACCAGACGAGCGCCGCTGTCCACTGTGCATCAAGCCAACCCGCAAGGCACTGCTGATCAAGACCCTGTCTGAAGAAAGTTTTGAGCAACCCTACCGCACTCAATTTTCAGCCCCTATTGTCAAAGTGGCGATCGACTCCACTGCACAAGACTATCTCCAAACCTTTGCTAGAGCAGCAAGAACGAGCTTGAGTCGCAGTGGGCAGCCAATTCCACCCGGATATCAGCAGTTATGGGAGCATCCCAGTAGCCTGATCGCCATACACAGCTTTGGGCATCAAATCCTGCGATCGCTCCAACTCTTTGCCAGGGTTGACTCTAGAGAAGTGAACTTTTCGGTGGTTAAGGAGGCTGGCGATCGCAACCACTACGCAGGCTATTTCTACGACACCAGCGACGGCGGAAATGGGGCTTCTGAAGCCGTATTCAAACATATGGCTGCACTTGCGAGTACTGCTGCGGCGATCGCTCGTAGCTGTGATTGTGATGCAGGTTGCGCCAAGTGCCTGATTCAACATGGTTGTCCTGATGGCAACACAGCTTTGCTGAAGCAACTGGGGTTGGTGTTGTTGGATGCGTTGGCAGAGCCTCTGGTTGAGAGAAACGCTTTACCCACCGCACAGACTGAGACAGCAATGAGCTCCTGATCAACTGAGTAACCGTCAGCTATCGCTGCACATCCACCGATCTTCAGAGATGGAGGTCGGTTGTTCATTCTTGAGAACGATGGCTAACAAACTGGTAAGCAAAAAATCGGATCTAGAGCAGACCCTATCAACGATCAACCGAGAATTTGGCAATGGCTCCATCATGCGCCTGGGGGATGCCAGTCATATGAACGTGAAAACCTTCTCCAGTGGCTCAACTGAACTGGATGTAGCATTGGGTGGAGGCTATCCCAGAGGACGCATTATCGAAATTTATGGACCAGAGAGTAGCGGCAAGACCACACTGGCATTACAGGCGATCGCCCAAATGCAAAAGCTCGGAGGTATCACTGCCTTTGTTGATATGGAACATGCCCTCGATCCACTTTATGCCGCTGCGATCGGAGTCGCTAGCGATCAAATGCTGGTCAGTCAACCTGATAGCGGTGAGATGGCAATGGAAATAGTTGAACAACTGGTGCGTTCTAAGAGTGTTGATCTGATTGTGGTGGACTCCGTGGCTGCATTGGTGACAGAGGCAGAACTTCAAGCAGAGATGGGTGATTTCCCAACAACTTCCATTGCCTGGTTGATGAGCAAAGCCCTCCGGCGCTTAATGAATTGCCTGCATAGTCAATGCACCGTGATTTTTCTGAATCAACTGCGTTTCAAGATTGGTGTAGTTTACGGTAATCCTGAAACAACCACAGGAGGTCATGCACTCAAATACTATGCTTCACTGCGATTGGATACTCGCCGGATTCAGACATTGAAGCGAGGGAGTGAGGAATACGGCATTCGGGTCAAAGTCAAAGTGGCGAAGAATAAAATTGCTCCACCCTTTCGAGCGGCAGAAGTTGACATGATCTTTGGCAAAGGTATCTTCAAAGGCAATACTCTCAACGGGCTTGCTGTAACCAACGGGCAATTAGACAGCGAGTTACTGTTGTGTCGCTGATGATTTCAATCAAAACCAACCGCAACCTGAAACTGGATTACCACGATCTCCCACAAAAACGACAACTTCCCGAACCACAACGTTGTGGTTCAGATTTCGAGCCAGTTAATGCTGTCTGAATTCAGGCAGTAATTTTTTCTCCCCTACCGGGGTAAAGCGGGCAGTTTTGATTCCTTTTCAGCAACACTTATGGAACCTGCTCAATTTAATCAACTCAGGAAAGCGCTTGGCACCTTCTACTGGGATAACGGATTTGACACTTTCTGTCACGTAACCGGGTTTGATCCACAGTTTCAACATGCCCAAGAGAAGTGGCAGCAATTTTCAGCTTGCATTCAAGCAATGGGACAATTGGACGATCGCACCTGGGAAACGCTGTTAGAAGCCAGTCTGGCTGCCCAACAAACCGAGCCTCTACTACCTAGATAGAGACTGTAGCGGCGACAAACGCCGCATCGGTAAGATAGTTATCCCTTCTTACCTATGGCACTTTTTACTCTGGCTGATCTGCATCAGGTTTATCAACGTCAACAGCCCCTTTTAGGATTACGCACTTATGAATCAGAATTTGCCTTTGATCGAGCCGATCCAACCAATTTCCAGTTGTTGATGAAACAGCTATTTCTGGGACTGCCAGTGCAACCTCTTTTGAATAACCACCCATTGATGGCTCGATGGGTTGCTGAAGTCCAAGAACTGGTTCCAGAGCTTTTCCAGGGTAGGAAAAAACTCTGGATTGATGTACCAATGGTTGCTCCTCTGAGGACTGGGGACGCTCCAATTTTCATTCAAGTTCAGGTTAACTATGGCCTTCGACGAGGGATGCCCAGACTTTATGAATGGGCGATGCGCTCTGCAAAACCAACCTGGCAAGATGCTGTAAAACTTTGGGTGATGGCTGTGCATTACACCATTCCTCCAGAGAAGTTATCCCTGATTGTTCTGGCACTGCATCCATCTCTACCAGCTCAAAAACTCCGATTACAGTGGGATCAAGAACAACAAGAGCAAACGCAGCAGTGGTTAATGCAGCTCCTGACTCAGCCTACTAACCTTCCAGTGCCTGAAATCCACACGAACACTGATTATTCGTTGCTGTTGAACTTAGATGCAATTCCAGAAGTGTCTCTGTAGCAAAGAATCAGCGCTATTTCACATCCATTTCTGCATTTAAGATAATGCGAGGTGTTTACTTATGACAACGCGATCGCCACAATCGAATGATCCTACGCGTGCAATTCCAGTCTTACATCTAACTGTGCCAATGCCAGAATTCTCATTCTTCCAAATCGTTAAAGTCAGGACAACCAAGGAAGTTGGAACAGTTGTTGGCATGTGGTGTGTCCAAACGGAAGGGCAGTCTTATCAATGGCTTTATCGATTAGAAGGATTGACAGAACGTAATACAACCTGGTGGCAAGAATTGCAAATTCGTAGTTTGGATCGTAGACAAAACCGTTGATGTAGTCATTCTGATAATAAGGCTATTCTTGTAATCCTGGTGTTGTAAAAGTTCGTTTAGGGAAATGATCAAGTGCATCAGTCTCAACACCACTTTTTGATGACGATGCTGAGGCTTCTCCTTCATCGGGAAGTGGCAGCATACGCTCTGCTTCTTCAATCCGCTCATACAAAGCTTGCGTTAATGCATCTACATTTGGCAGAATCACTTGGCTTTCCAAAGCGGCTCTCACTTGTGCTTCCCATAGACCTTCACTTTCCTTTGCTCGTTTCTCATCTGCTTTAGAAACAGGAATAATCAGTGGATAAGGAATGGATGCCTGCCCACCTGAACTATAGCCAGGACTGGTGATCACGCATTTGCCTTGAGGAAATTTGAGAATCTCATCGGCGCTGATCACCGGCATTTTTTGCAGATTCTCACTCCAGCTAATTGAGCGGCTCATTTGTCCACCGAGCGATCGCCCCGTCGTTCGATTTTTGATCAGCACTTCTTTTTCACCGTACCGTTTCGAGTAATCCTCAGCCGTTTTATGATTGCCGGGATTGAACAGGACATGGGTGCTACAGGCAGAGGCGATCGCAGCCCCCATTTTGTCTCCATAAATGTCATAAAGTTGATCCAAACTTTGAATGCCCAGGATGAAGCAGGCTCCATTGGAGCGGTATTCGTTAATCCATTGTGGTAGGCGATCGAGTTTGATGGAGGGCAACTCGTCTAGAGAGATAATCAGCGGGTCTTTGCGGGGTGTGCTGAGATTGCCCACAATCATTAGGTGAATTGCAGCAGCCAGTAGCGGACCCACCACACTGCGACGCTCATCATCCAACTTGAATACTACGATTTCCCGTCCTTCCAAGCGAGTTGGAATCGTGGATTTGCCAATAAAGGCGCGGAGCAGGTCTACTTGAATGAACGATGAGAAGGTGCCTGCGGCGGTTGTTAGGATACCAGAGATTGTTTTTTCAGCGTCCTTCGCACTGAGGAACTGCACAAAAGAGGTAGCGACCCATTCATCTAACTGTTTGGATTGCACCGCATAATCGATTCGATGCACCAAGTTAGGCAGGCGCAACACGGCGTAGAGCATTGCCATATCGGGATAATGGGAACCCTTGACCAGTTGCAGCAATGCCTTTGCCAGCAAGTCTCCTGCCTTGGTGAAGAACTCGTCGCTCCGCCCGCCATCCCCCTCTCTGGCGTTGCGATTAATGACTTTACCGATCTCCCCTGCCATCACTCCATCGCGTGCATCCCGCATGTAATCCAACGGGTTAATCACGCCACTGAAGGCTTCTCCTGGTGCAAAGACTCTGACCTGATACCCATATCGCGCTGCCAGGGGTGCATGGAGGCGCATCTGATCACCCTTTTTGTCGTAGAGCAGAATGGGAAAGCCCTGTTGCATAGCACTTTCCAGCATTCGATCAATTGTGGAGTACGTTTTTCCAGAGCCAGGAGCACCAATGACCAATGTACCTCGCTCAGAACTGGGAAACCAAACCGTTGGGGATGCTCCCAATGTCGTTTGTATTGTTGTTATCAACCCGCGCCAAGCTCCTTTTGCCCAATAACGAGGTGTGCCAGACCAGAGCGTTACTTTGTTGTGTTTGCGTTCCCGAATCTGTTTAAGTGACAGGCTGGTTGCAGATAGTTTCTCCGCAGTGCTGCATAGCTTGCCCGTAGTAATTTTGCCCTTGCCCGATCCACTGATGCGAAGCAGCACTAACACAACCAGCAATCCGCCCAACATCATCCAGCCTTGAGGATTGTTGTACTGCTGGAACATTTTGCCGAAGTCGATCGCTGCCAGTGGTTGGGAATAGGACGGCACCTGCATCAAAGCAGTAGATGTATTGCTCTTACTGCTAGACAGGGAGTTCCAATGTGTAGGCAAGGGGAGAGACATAGCAAAAGGCTGAGATTCTAGCGAAAATTCTAACGATTGCAGTTTGGTGAGTGGATCAGCTACCTGGACATTTTTTTGGGGGTGAGGAGATGCGATAGCTTGCGCTGACTTGTCAGTTCGCGATCTCCAAAGGCTCAATACCCAAATTCTGTTTCAGATAGCGTCTCAGGCTAACGCCTCAGCGTTGGGATAATTCATTTGGCTGCACTGCAATGGTTAAACCAACGAACTCTAGAAATAGCTCTACCAGCACTGCCAGAACAGGTGCTAAGACGGCTACGCCCAAAGCACCAAAATCAACTGCGGCAACCAACTCTCGTGCGGCTCGAACCGACAGGACGGAGCCAGAAGACTTTGAGGTTGACACAGACCTACTCAGCAATGTCTACAATCAGGTGCGCCGACCGCAGTTGCCCTACGGCATTGTCGTCAATGACAAGCCCGCTGGCATTCTGATTCCGATCGATCAGTTGGAGAAAGCGGGCTGGCTAGCGATACCGGATGAAGATGACCTCACGACCGTTACCTTCACCGAAGATGTGACGGGTCTTTTGATTACGGAAGCCCGGTTGCTCGTGCTGGCATTTGTGCCCGAATACATTCGCTACAAGTCGGATGTGGAAGATTTGGGCGGTACGGTTGTTGGACTCTACGATGAGTACCGCAATAGCCTGGACAAGAAATCGATGGATGTCTGCTCAGAACATGCGCTGTTGTTTCTGGATGAAGATAATCAACCACTGCATACGATGCCGATTGTCGTGCGGTTCAAAAATGTCGCGCTCTGGAGCTTTAAATCAGCCCGTGAGGAGTTCTACCGTGCCCTGGAAAAAACATTCGCTGACTACTTTAATGTGCCTTTCAGCGGCAAGAATGATCGATGGCGGAGTTTGGGAGTGTTGGAGGTGGAGTTCAAAGCCGTCAAGGAAGGGGAGGGCAAGAATAAACACGACTGCTGCAAGACAGTGGCGTATACCAAACCGACGATCGAAACATTGCCTCTCCTTTATTTGGGCACTCCTACGGCAAAGGCGCTGATCTGGCAGCAGCATGATGCGATCGCAGGATTCACGGAACCTCAATCTCTGCCTGCTTTGCCAGGTGAGGTAGAAGCGGTTGAAGTAGAAGTATTGCCGCCTCACAAGAATAGTGCGACTGCTAAAGCCTTGAATACCAAATCTTCTACTAAATCTCCCCGAAAGATCAAACCGATTGAAGAGGATGAAGATTTCCTGGATGAGCTGGAGGAATCGGATGCGGAGCTAGACGATGAGGACTTTGATTTCGATGACGATGGACTGGATGACGACGAGTAATTCAGTCCATCCCTGTGAGATATTCTGAATGAATTTCTGCTGTAGCTGAATTGGCTATAGCAGCTTTTTTTACTTGCTTCTAATGCTGAGTCAAAATTCTTTTTTACTTAGAGTTACTTTCTCTAAAGTCATTCGTCTCCCTAGTAGGCCAAAAAAGACCTTGACTGCTTGACCAGGATACAAGGAGTTAAAATCGATCGCATCTGTACTTGCATCAAGTTTAATATCAAATTCATCATCATGCCCCCCTTCGATATCTCGGGCAGCAGCAAAAGCTAGTCTAGTACTAGTTGATACTTGAATCACACAAGGAGTAAAGCTTTCGAGCAAACTTTCATTACAATCCCTTCCTGCAACATGTCTTTTACCAGGAATAACTTTGGCACGAATGCTTAGTTCAATCTTATAGGTAGCTGATGGTCCAAACTCGTCAGGCTGAAGTTCTATCAGCCCTGTTAGCTTACATTGGTTATTAATTCTAGGTTCAGGAATTTTTACTATTTTTGTTCCACCAAAAGGAAAAGGAATTCTTCTGCTGGTTTCGCAAGAAGTAGAATGATCAACGCCTGTGAAAACTAATCGCCCTGCACTGTCTTCTCCTGAGAAAACGGTCCAGCCAACAACTTGACGATTATCGTTATCGTAGTCATAGTTTGTAAGATCCCATTGAATATATTTTCCTTGAAGCTTTCCATTTGCTTCATTAGAGCGATCTAGTTCATTAGCTCTGTCCAGAGCTTCAATTTCCCACCCGGTGAATGTTCTAGGTAATGAGTCAGCCATAAGGGAATTCCTCCAAGCATAGTTTAAGATTCAATGTTTGTCGCTTGCTCTTCTAACCTTCCCACAAACGAAGATTTACAAGAAAAATATACCCATATGCTGTATAGATATTAGTCGAGCATTAAACTCTGACTTAAGGCACGAAGATGGGAAAAATTAAAATTCCAGGCGTTGCAGAATAGAGGTTATGAATTAGGGAAAATCTCAATGCAATGTCCTGAATGTAAGTCCTCTCATGTGCGTAGGAACGGAAAGAAAAAGGGTAAACAAAATCACATTTGTGTCAATTGTAGTCGCCAATTTATCGATCAGTATGCTCCTCCCAAAGGCTACAGCGATGAGTTCAAACGAGAATGCCTCAAAATGTATGTCAATGGCATGGGTTTTCGGGCGATTGAGCGGGTTAAAGGAGTGCATCATACGACCGTCATCGATTGGGTCGCACAAGTTGGCCAACGGCTTCCAGATACTTATGAGCCTGAAGCAATTCCTGAGGTGGGGGAACTGGATGAGTTGGAAACCTTTGTTGGCTCAAAAAAAAACAAAATTTGGCTGTGGACAGCCGTTAACCACTTCAGTGCTGGCATTTTAGGTTGGGTGTTGGGTGACCACAGTGGAGAAACCTTTAAGCCCTTGTGGGCAATTGTGGGCGCTTGGCAATGCTATTTCTACATCACCGACGGTTGGAGTGTCTATCCAGGATTTATTCCACCGGGAGACCAGATTATTAGCAAAACGTACATGACCCGAGTGGAAGGAGAAAACACCAGATTGCGCCATTATTTAGCGAGACTGCATCGAAAAACCTTGTGCTACTCTAAGTCGGTGGAAATGCTGAAACACTCCATTCGTTTGCTACTCCACTACTTAAAATTTGGGGATGTTCCTGTTCCTGTCTAATTCATACCTTCATCCAGCAACGCCAAATTCCATTTTGGTCAAAGTCACTTCATCTACAATCATGCGTTCTCCAGCCATAGAGAACCAAAGCTGAATTGTCTCTCCAGGATACTGGGAACTGAAATCAATAGCATCTGTAACCGCATCTAATCTAATACTAACCTCGGAATTATCAGGTATTGCTATTTGATCATAGAATTTTGCTCCTAACTTAGTACCTGTACCAGTTTGAATTACAACTGCACAAGGTGTATAGCTTGGAATTCTAAAGATGTCATCACAATCTACCCACGGAAGCGCAGGTGCGTAAGATACGCCAGGAATAATTTTTGCGCGAACCTCCAATCTCAATTTGTATTTGGTTCCTATAGCAAACTGCTCAGGAGGCAGTTTTACCAATCCTCTTACACGACCTCGGTTACTTGGCTCGCGAAATTTATCAGGACGAGGAGGAAGGGGAATCCTGAAAGGACCACGCTGCTGCCTTAGGCAACTAAGCTGATATTGGATGCTTGAAAATATTAAACTTCCTGTACTATCTTCCCCCTGCAAAATTGACTTACCGACAATGCGATGATACTCATCATCAATCATTTCGGCGTTTGTAGTATCCCACGTAATAAATTTACCTTGAAGCTTTCCAATCGCCGCATTAGAGCGATCTATTTCGTTCTCTTTTTCCCGAATCTTGAGCTCCCAGCCAGTAAAAGTGTTGGGAAGTGAATTAGTCATGTTAATTAGCCTTGTTAATGAATCAGTTTAACTGTTGCCTGTTGGGCTTTTTGTCCTCATAAACCCTTCTATAAAATCTGCTCCTGCGTAGCCCGATGCCACAATAGTTAGTAAAAATTGCTGGTCTATTGGTGCGCCAAGCTGGGAGATTGCTCCTAAAGCACCAGCAGTTCCTCCGATTATGAGGCTGAAAATGAGCCTTTTAATTTCAAACCAGTCCTTGAAAGCCTTCTCAGAAAATGAAGCTTCATCACTACTTTTCTTTACTCCTACGATCGCCCTTACAGACTGTCCAACTATTCCTAAAATAATTCCTAACACTACATAAATCAAAGTTTCAGAAGCATTCATGTTGTTTTGTTGATTAGTTGTTTTTTCAGAATCTACTGAAAGTTCATCTGGTTGTAACTCTACAATGGACTCAAATACATCTGCCTCATTTTGAGATAAAGATCCATCTATATCAAGATTGGGGTCTACAATAGCAGTTTCGGATTCTATAGCAGAGTTAAACTCAGATTCTGGATTTAACTGAAATGAGAATCTTTGCAGACCTCGCTCCAGCATCCTTCCAGAAGCCGTTTCTGCTGAAGCTGCACTAAAGGAATTTATCTTCTCCTCAGCAAGACCAAGGCTCGTATCATAGCTAAGCAAAGATTCTGCGTTAGAAAAGATAGGTATCTGGATACGTTGTCCTGTTTGTAGCCCTAACAATTCATTGATAGAACTTTTAACATTATTCTCCCATTCTGAGCGTTTTGAAGGATTGCTGACAATTGCTTGCTCAATCTCAGATATCTTCATCTGCAATCCTTGTACACGCCTAAGTACAAGAACAGGCAAAGTTTCAAACTTCAAGTTATTTTCTGTATCTTGCTGAATCTCTGACAAAGCTTGAGCACTGTATTGTTGTAACTGCGAAATTTCTTCATTACCAAAAATATTTAGGTCTTTCGCCTTTTGAAGAATTTGATCAATGGTTTCTTCCGCTGTACTTGCAAGACCTAGTGCCTCATTCGCCTCCCCTTGGATAATTCGCTCAGATAACTGAGCTTGGACGGATTCTATGGCTCTTTGAAAATTCACGAATTGTTTGTTCTGTTCAATCTCATTCTGAATCTTTGCAATTTGGTTCCTAAGCTCAGTCGTGACTTCACCGAGCTTCTTACTGGTATCGTTAACGTCAATACCTTGAATTCTAAGACTATAAACTTTGGGTAGCGTGTCTAAAGCAGTACAGTTATCTGGTATTTTTTTCAGATTAAGCCCCTGCTCCAACAGTATAATTGCTTTACTGACTAGACTTTCTAACGAGGAAATTAGCTGCTCATGTTGACCACCCAGCGTTTTCCAGGGTTGGTACTCAGATAACATCCTCTGCGTGGAGACTTTAACTCCTTCAATTCTTGGGAGAAATTCCACAGATTCTCTGCCACTCTTGCAAAGCCGAACTTCTGGAGTATTAATCTTTTGAGAGTAGATTTCTAATAGAGAGTCAATAGTGCCTTTTGTTGTCTCAGGAGATAATGCTGTCTTTAAGTCCTGATCAATCCACGTATTCAGGCTGTTCAACTCCCCCTCTTCTTTTGCTAATTCCCTCTGGAAATTGTTGACAAGCTCATTGATAGTCTGCGTTCTAGTTGAGAACTCTGATAGAAACCGTTGAGAGGGAGAACATACACCATTGCTATCCTCTCCTGGCTGCTTCATGAAAATCTGTCGATAAGTTGCACAGGTTTTAGCCAGAGCCATTGTTTTGTGGTTCGGCTTTCCTTGCCCTGACCACTCATTGTCGCCATCAAGAGTTCTAATAAAACCTAACATGGCGTTCTCAGATGGCTCTAGTCGAACATTATCTTTCAAATCACTAAGTAACTGATTGACTCCTGCCGGACTTAGTAATACTAGTTTGCTCATTACAACTGTATTATAAGCAGCAGGAACCTTTCTATAATCAAAATCTTTAGGCTCAGTGTTTGACCAATATTTTGAATGAAATGTTTTCCGATCAATCTTTTCTCCGCTTCCTTTAGTCATAACTTGGTCAAAGTACAAAGCGGGTTTCTGCAAATATTTCTTTAAATCCTCCAAAGACATTCCAGTAGCCTGCTCAAGAATAGAACTATAAAAGTTTTCTTTAAGCTTTTTTATTGGCTCTATTTGCTCTTCAAGCGCATCTTGCACTTTGTCCACTACTCCAGCAAAATCACCGACTACATCAGGGGCACCAGACATTGATAACAAATGCTGATTCAAATAATCTTCAAGAATCTCTTGAGCATCACTAACATTTGTCTTATCTTCAGGATTGAAGAATAAAGCTTTTGCTACCTCATGGCTGGTTTCTGACCATTTCCGCAATCCGTCGTCAATGTCATTACGCCAGTACTCTTGATATGTTGTGGCTAGTCCAACAGTAGCAATAAAAGCCGTTCTCTCTACTTGAATGGCAGCCGCTTGAGCATATAGAGCTGTGGCGCTACATGAGAAGTCTAGTGGTTCACAATCCTCCGCTGCTTTAATCTTCTCGTCATATCGACGGTCATATTCAGACTTTCTCTTGTAGTAAGAATCAATGTTCTGTTGCAACTTGTATCGAAGTGTTGAATAGAGACGAGGTACAGAAGATTCTGTTCCTTTACCACCTTCCCGTAGGTACTTTTTGTCCAAGTCACTTCCGGGTTTAGCGTCTATCATCTTTTGGTAGATAAAATCTTTCACCCCTTCAATGCTTGCACTGAAGTTAGGTCTAGGCATAAGTTTGTCAATATAAGATTCCAATAGAACATGTTTAATAGCATTCGAGGGTGGTGTAGGGGTAAAAGCTCCGCCAGTGAACTTATTCACGAAAGTATGTCCATACATGTCTCCTGCTGCATGGGTCAAGTAACCTGTTGCGAACGCTTTTACAGCAGGAGATCCAGACCTACTCTCATGCCATAGATACTTTAGCCATCCATCGCTACCTTCGGGATTTGCATCAGGATGAATGACTTGCTGACCTGTTAATATATCAGGATAAGCGTCTGGACCGAGTACACCTGCTCTATATTGACTTGGATACCCCTTTAACGCGGAGAGTATTTCCGGATCGATTGGATACGTACCAAGGGTACCTGTTATTTCTCCAGTGTTGTAATTGACACGTTCAATAGTTACTTTTCCATCGTCCTTAGCATCTTTGAGGGCTTGTTCAGCTAAATAAACGTGTGTAGCTGGCTTCCAAGCAAGAGCAGTAGGAGTGTGCCATGTAAACACGATAGTGAATGCAAGTACAGCGGCGGCTATTTTCAGATATGCCTTCTGATAAGGAGCACCTTGAGAATTTCTATGCACGAAAACAACTCCTTATGCCCATTTATTGGCAAATATTTATGTTGGTACCAGTGATGGCGCTGATTTTGCAGGCAAGTTCTTTGATTTGCGCGCTAATCTGATCGTTGGTTTCTTTTAGACGCAGAAATTCTGCATCTAAAAACTGGAGAACTTCCTCAGCCAACTTCATATCTTCGCTAATGAAAGTATTAAGAGACTCCTTAACTTGAGTTACTTTATCTAAGCAGAAAGTTCGGTCTGCTGGATTATCCACAATGCATTTAGAAGCGTCAGGAAGAGCAGCTTCAACATCCTGAATTAGAAGCTCAAAATCTTTAATTTTAATTTCAGTTACATAGATAAGTCCAGGTAAGGCTGCTAGTCTTGTTGATTCAAAATCAGTTAAACCACTTTTACTTTGGAGAATTGTAAGCTCAGATTTCAGATCTCCTAACTCCAATTCTCTATCTTTCTTTTTAGCTTCAAGATTGCCAGAAAGCCGAATCAAAACAATCCATTTTGCAGGAAGTGTACTTGCCTCATCAATTGCTTTAATCTCGTCCTTTCGGGTTTCTACCTGGCGTAAAATGAGATTTACGTATTCTTTGATTGGCTCAATCTCTGGAGTTGTGACGTTAGAAAGAACAGAAAACTCGCAGCCTGGGAACACTTCTCTAGCAGGGCTGTCAATTTTAACGAAGAAATTATAAGTTGCACCAGAATAAGGTATTGATGCTGTGGAAATGCGAGGTATAGTTCCTGTTTGCATTAAAACGTCTACTGTTTGACCATTAATATTGAAGCCAGCAGGAATATTACGAGTGGAGCGACAATTGAAGAAAGTTGAGATTGAGGTTTTGAAGTTTAACGACTTGATGAATGTATTCTGTGTATCAGAAGGATGGTTAGCCTCTAAAGTTTTATTTGGAACAACACATTGGTGGAAGATACCAAACCGTGTTGGCTTGCAATCCCTCTCAGCTTGAAATACTGTAAGAGAAGAGTCTGCGTATGAAGGTAGCAATAGACAAGAAAACAGAACCAAGGACATTGCTAGTATCTTCGTTACTAACAATATCTTCGTTACTAGCACCTTTGCTTTTTTCATTTCAATAATTTTAATTCTTTAAAGTGTAAAGATGATCCAGCCTGTAATTTTATAGATTGCATCCTCCATAACACCCTGTATCCCTCTTTTATCAGCCATTTGCTCAACCGCCCACCATGACTTGCAGGGAGGCTATCACAATCATTCTCCACCAAATAGCTCAAATCCGATGATTTAATAAAACTTCATATAATTGTGGTTCATGCTGTAATACTAACGGGCTACCTATCTACTATCCTCTTTATGAATGACGATTTCAGCGTCTAAATTCAAAACATCTAAATGAGAGTTCTACGCTGCTTGCTTTTTGTTTGAATAAATGTTACGTCCATAATAGGACTACTTAGGCAATAAGCTGAAGAGTTGACTATCAGCAAGCTGGTAGCGATCGCCATTAAAGCAATAATTCAACTGTCGTAAGCGTTCGGCTTTGCCGTCTCGGAGAGAATCGCTCTCCATCTGTAACACCTCCAGACAGGGCAGAGCCTGACTCCGGTTTTCTCCTACTTGGAATAGCGGTTTGTTGGCTGGAAGGTTGGGGTTTAGATAGTTTTGGAACACTTCCACTGCGGGTTGATTATCTCTTAACCAGTAGCCAGCGTAGA
The DNA here is from genome assembly GCF_059505325.1 of Tildeniella sp. NCBI lineage: Bacteria > Bacillati > Cyanobacteriota > Cyanophyceae > Oculatellales > Oculatellaceae > Tildeniella > Tildeniella sp. The sequence goes on along the minus strand of NZ_JCACKI010000003.1, from coordinate 63,636 downwards.
GACAGCCCAAGGCTCCACACAGATTGGGAGTATTGAAATTAAACAGGGTTAGTTTGCCTGCTTTTCCGTCTACAGTCCAGGCAAGCAGGTTTTCTTTGGCTTGTGTCATATCCAGATCCGTGTTTGCTTGAATAACTTGTTCTAAAACAGGTTCAGGAACTACTGATGTTGCTTTTTGCCAGGGAACCGTTGCTGCACTAGAACTGCAACCTGCCATGCCAATAAGTACCGGTAACAGCAGAAAAAGGCTAAAACCGATGCGAAACCAGTATCCCACCTGCCATAACCAGTGAGGTGGTGCAGGGATTGTAGATGTGCTCAGTTCCTGCTGCTGAGTTGGAGCCAGTTCTGAAGCTGAATCTGTCATAGCGGGTTTCCTTTTCAACTTGCACTCACTGTTGAACCTGAACATTCGCGGGAACCGTAATGCCCAACTGCCGCAGCGCCCAGACTTCCTCTGCAAACCAGGTAGGATTTTGAGTTGAGGCTGCGCCCTGGTTGACCTGCTGCTGAAAACGCTCTTTACCAAGCCGTTGAATCTCTCGCCGGAATCGTGCCAGCGTCAATTGTTGAGCAACGGACTGGGGCACAACACTAGCAAAGGGAACGCGATCGCCCATCGGGTTAAAAAACACTTCCTCGCAGCGTCCATTCGTAACCGCGATAATCAAATTAGTCGGCGGTTGGCTGTTTTCGGTGTGAGTTGCTAGTAAGTAATAGTCTTTGCCCTGTGATCGACTAGAGCCGATCAGTTCACTCCGAACAATGGGCTGTCGAGTTTGTTGAGGAATACAACGACTGACGGCTTCTGGGATTCTAGGGGTTTGAGCATCAAGTGGAAGATACCCTAACCCTATGGTGAGCAGCATACCCACCGCTAAAGGTAGCCAGAAGGTTGCAGTCAAGCGTCTGCCAATGGATCTCAGTGAAAATCGCTGCTGGGGTTGCATGGTTGATTCCTCCTTAGAATTGAACTCGCTGTCTGGGATTGATGGAAGAGCCGCTGCGCCAGTTGCCGGGGGTAGCACCTTCAATCACTTCAAAGTGGAGGTGGGGTCCGGTGCCCAAGCCACTTTGTCCACTGCGAGCGATCGCCTGCCCCTGCCGAACAGCCGTGCCAGTGCTCACGTCCATTGAATCCAGGTGGGCATAGAGCGTCATCCTGCCATTGGCATGTTCCACAATCATGGTCTTGCCATAGCCCGAAAGCCAACCTGCGTAAAGAACCTTGCCACCATCAGCCGCTCGAACCGGTGTCCCGATCGGTGCGCCAATATCAATGCCAGCGTGATTGGAGCTACAACTGGCACAAGGACTGGAGCGAGAACCAAACTCACTGGTCACTGGAAAGCCTGGAGCAGGGTTAGTTAGCTTTCCGGTGACTTGTCCGGGTGTCCCACTGTTCGAGGCTGTATCATTGCTTTTCGTTCCAGAGGCATTAGCGGTTGTCCGGGTAGCGCTGGGAGCACAGGTGAGTGTGCCATTGCCACCGTTGCGATAGCGAGTCACAGCAGCGCGACCGTAATCTCGTAGACTCAGACGACCCAAGGCATCGGAACTTCCCCCATCCACACGGCTGTAATCGCCACCGAAATGTTTTTGGGCAACTCGTTCTAAGAGGCGATCGCCCGTAAAGGGTTGCCCTGTCGTTGGATCAATCTGTCCTCGCGTCACCTGAATTTTATTGGCAAGGTCTGCCATAAAGGCACGATCCTGATCAGCAGGTGGAAAAAATTGAAACAGTTCTGCTTCAGTAGGTTGGTAACCCTGTCCAATGCGATTTAAGAATCCCTGCCCACCTGGCTTTGCAGCAATTAACTGGACTGCATAAGGGTTGTAGCTCATGAACTGGTAGCGACCTAACCCCCGTCCACAATTGCTTCCGCCATCCGCACATGTATGAACTCCGACTGCCTGGTAACCGCCACTTCCAGCACTTTCGATGCTGGCGATCGACTCTGCCAGTGCGTTTAGATCAATGCCTTGTAGGGACTGCGCTGATACAGGTTGACTACTGCCGCTGAAGGTACAGGGATTGCCCTCATTTTGATTTCCAGCGCCAGTTCGGCTACTTCCGGACTCTCGGCTAGCCCCAGTGGGTTGAGAGGCAGCGGCAGCTCGTTGATCACTCAAATCGCCCACAAACATCAAGGCATTAACTTTGTAGCTGAAGAACGGCACTGGACCAATGAAGTAGGGTGTACAGCCCAGTGCGTTGGCGCAGAAGCGGAAGAATAGGGCGGTGTCTAGGGTGTCCGTAGTTTCGTCTGGCTCCATCACCACAACTTTGAAAGCAGAACCGAAGGGCAAGCGTCCCGTAGGTTCTCGACCACCATCCACCGATCGCAAAACGCCCCAACCACCCTGAACTTCCTGATATTTTCCTGAAATCCATTGCTTTCCTTCCAGCCTGCCACGCGAGCTACGTCCAGCGTTCTCCAGATCATCCAGTTCAACATAGGCGCAATCCGTTTCAGCACAGGGCACAGAAAAGCCCTGAACATCAGAGCCAGAAATGGTGTTGTTGCGTTGTGCCTCTGCTGGACCATATACCTGATCGATCCGCATGACTAGACTACCCAGTTCAGCGATCGGGTTGGGCATTGATCCTAACGGCACCTGACCCAACCCTGGAATACCTTTCACAAAGCTGTTCATCCAGCCCTCAAATTGTTGGAGCTGAACGGCTTCCAGGTTGGGAATGGAGCTGACAGGAAAGCGAGAAAGATCAATCTCCTTTAAGCGTAGCTGTCCAATCTGGGGATTTTGTGCCAGCACTTCAGCCAGGGTTTGATCAGAGACATTAATGCCGACGGCTTTGGCAGCGAGAAGAGCCGCGACAGGGGCGATCGCCCGGACATTAGTTTGTGCCAGCCCCGGCACCACTTTTGTTAAATGGCTCAGGGTTTGATCGGCTGCCAGCGTAAACGCACTCAGAGCCACTTGATTGAGATCGAGGTTGGTGAGGTGGGCGATCGCCCCTGGCGAAAAGACTTCTGCCTGAAATGCCTGCGAGATATCCCCCAGCTTCAAATACTGATCGGGAGTCATGCCAGCACTCCAACGACGGCTCAGGTCGTACCCTAACGCTTGGCTGTAGGGCTTGTCATCGATCGAGCCAGAGCGACTAATACCCGGCATCTGCGATAAAGAGATCCGGTTCCAGTCGGGCAACAAAACTTGCGTTGCAGGCAATCCAGATTGACTCCCTGCAATTTCTAGCATGCGCGTGGGTAGGCTGCCGTCGTCGATCGTGCGAGCAGATGCAGGTGAAATAAGTCCGCAAAGGCCAATGACAATCAAGCACAGCGAAATGATCCATGCCAGAACACGCTGCCTTTTGAAGCCGTCTGGCATTCTCAGTGGGGTATTCATGACATCAGGCAGGGTTGAGGGGATTAAAGCTCCAGTTCGGGTGCAGAAAAGGTACGCTCTGTTTTCGGCTGATAAGCGGAACCCTTGCCATAGCCCTTTAAGTGAGGGTTGGGGTTGGCGGCTGATTCTGAGTAGGGTGTATCGCCAAAATTTTGTTCAAAGATGTTTTCCTGATATCCATCACTGAAGTGATCGGTTTGCCAGGGATTCGTGCTTGCCCCAGTGATTGATTGTTCGCCACCAACGACAGAGGTTTGATAACCACCCGTTTGGTAACCGCTACTACTGTCAGGATTGGCATTGAAATCGGGGGTTGATTCAGTGTTCATCGCGCAAGCATCCATACGAAACGATATGCTTGCCAGCCTATAAAGCCAGACCTGGGAGTGACCTCAACCAGGTGGATAACAACGCTCCAGCCAATTGGCTGTTTGTAGGGACATTCCTACAGGAGGCTTGCGCTGTGGATCAACTGAGTTTTATTCCCGAAGAGTTGGTGCGAACCCTGCAACAAGGGAAAGATGCTGCCAACCCAGACACCCGTTGCTCATCTAGCACCCTGGAAATGTTGCGCCTTTTGGCATCCCTTGATGTTCCTAGAGAACTGCTAGCGTGCATGTTGGAAATGGCAGAGTTTTCCATGCATCACGTTCGTTATTTAGCTGGACCGCTGGTGCTGCATCGTAGTTCATGGGGTGATGCCACTCCAGGTTGGTTAAAGGTTGCCTGTGTGCAAGATCGGTTTGAACTTATCCTTTCCGAGTATGAACAGGAGCAAGTTGGAGATTATGCTACACCGACGGAAGTATTAGCTTATATGATGCCTGCAACGATGGAAGCGCCGATGCATCGAAATTATGTTGATCTCTATCTTTGGTCGGGAAATGAGGTCATGAAAAAACACAATCGGTTGCCCGAAAACGCAACCAGTTTTTATGAGTTGATTGGTGGGCATCCGATTGCATTCAGCACAGTCAGAGATGATTTCCAAGATCTGAGTCGATCGATTCGTCAAAGTGTGGTGAAGCACGCGGCTCAACAGGGATGGGGGAAACGGCGCAATCGGGCAAAGGTAGAAGCAAGCTCGGTTGACCCAGCTCAAGTATCCGATCAGCCAGAACAGGTCAGTTTGTTCTGAATCATGAGCGATACCGGAGATGGTTGGTGCTACCGCCCCTTTAAGCCAGTCCTCCAGCCATTTCCGCTTATGCCTGCCTCCCAAACTCACCCTCATTTGAAAGATGGAACCTATCAACTGATTACGTCGGGGAAAGAACTCGAATCGGCACTGCGTTGGTGTAGCCCCTCCGGAGGAAAATCGCTAGAACAGTCTCCCATATTTGGATTGGACTGCGAGACAACAGGGTTAGATCCTCACATTCATACGATTCGGCTCATTCAGCTTGCAGTCCCCGATCAGCCAGTGATGCTCATTGATTTACCCCAGATTGCTCCCTGCGATCGCCACCCACTCCAACAGCTCCTCTCCAGCCCTGTGCTTAAGATTACTCACAACGGCAAATTTGACTGGCAGTTCCTTGCCCAGGCAGGACTCCAACCCGCGCCTCCATTCTTCGATACACAACTTGCCTATCGAGTGCTGACAGCAGGACTGAAAACCATTCTCTCGTTGCAGACGCTTGCTCAAAAGCTATTGAATATAGAGCTGGATAAAACCCAACAGGTCAGTGATTGGAGCAAGCCCCTGACTTCAAAGCAGTTACAGTATGCGGCGTTGGATGCAGCAATTTTGTTAAAGTTGTATCCGATTCTAATTAAGAAGTTAGAGCGATCGCACCTGCTCAAAATTGCCCAATTGGAGTTTCACTGTATGCCTGCGGTGGCTCAGATGGAGCTGAATGGGATGTTGCTGGATCTCTCCCGATGGAAAAGTTTGGGGGCAAAGCTAGAGAGCGATCGGGATGCAGCACTTCAGCAGCTCAGCCAACTCCGGATCGCTGGTAACGCTCAGATGTCTTTGCTACCAGAGATGACGGATACGATTAACCCAAACTCTCCCCAACAGGTGCTTGCAGCGCTTCAGGTATTGGGCATGCCAGTCAACTCGACCAATCAAAAGGAGCTGGTTCCCCTAGCGAAACAGTATCCTGTGATCCGAGCGTTGTTGGACTACCGCCACCTCTCCAAAATTACTGCTACCTTTGCCGATAGCCTGCCCAAGCACATCCATCCCGTAACAGCCAGGATTCACCCGACCTACTATCAGCTTGGAGCCAGGTCTGGTCGGTTCTCTTGCCGTAACCCGCCCCTGCAAACCATTCCTCGTGATGCTGCTGCCCGAACTTGTTTTGTCGCTGCACCGGGTTATCAGATCGTGCAAGCGGACTATTCTCAGATTGAGCTGAGGATTGTTGCCCGCTTGAGTGGCGATGCTCAGATGCAACGAGCGTATCGTAAAGGTGAGGATCTGCACCGATTAACAGCAGCTTTGGTGACTGGAAACGCGATCGACGCGGTGAGTGAGGAAGATCGACGGCTTGCCAAAGCCATCAACTTTGGGCTGATCTATGGTATGGGTGCTGCCAAACTTCAGAGCTATGCTGAGATGAAGTATGGAGTTACTTTGTCGTTGGAGGAGGCAAAGGCATTCCGAAAACGATTCTTTGAAGCCTACACCGGAGTAGCAGAGTGGCATGAGACGATCAAGCGCAGTTACATCCGAGGAACGAAGGAGAGCCGTACACTGGCAGGACGGCGGCGCAGGTGGGCAGATAAACCCAGGCTGGCGGAGTTGCTGAACCATCCAGTCCAGGGATTGAATGCTGACATCACGAAATTGGCGTTAGTGAAACTCAACAAAGTACTGACAGAGACAGGAGCAAAGCTGATTTGCACAGTTCATGATGAGATTCTGCTGGAGTGTCCTGTTGTTGAGGCAAAGCACATTAGTTATCTCTTACGTCGCTGCATGGTTGCAGCAGCTCGGAAGTTTCTGCGTCCGATCCCAGTGGTCGTGGACATCAAAGTTTCATCTAGTTGGGGTGGCGATGAGGCTTAGGGAATAGTTTTGCCTTTATAACGAGCCAAATTTTCCCTAACCAAAAGCAGTACGGGTGAATCTGGACTTAGGGAATAAAAACAAGCTAAAGATCTCTAAGTATTCCCTAAGCAGATTTTGCGAGATCAGGGGTGGGAGATGCCAAAGCGGAGCAAAGCAGGGCAATTGATTCAGGAACTCCAGGATTGGAGTGATGAAGAGCTAGGGGATCTGGCTGAAATGATTCAGGGGCTATTGGAGTCACGCCGGGAGGAGGCAGAGGAGAAAACCCAGGAGACTCGTGAGGATGGCACACCGCTGGGGAAACACGGGGGACGAGGACATATTGAGCTGAAGATGATTCCTGACTCTAGGACGGGTAAAGCTTATGGACCTTACCGTTATCTGCGCTACTGGGGAGTGACGAAGAAGGGGACGATGGGGTTGAAAAGCGTGTACCTGGGTAGAGGGGATCGCTAATTAAGTAGAAAGGCGCTGTAAAACTCAACCATGTAAACGAATGTAAAGTACTCAAACGCCTGCTAGCAGATAATTGACTCTTGTTTACATGCTGTTACATAGCTCACTTTAATCCCGCCTACCTACTTACTATAAATTTATATAGTCAGATAGAAAAACTCATAGTCAGCTATATTTATGTAGTGTATTCAGGATATTTGCCTCGTAATCTGATTGAGGGTTAACTGTTCTAACCAACGGTGGTATTCAGAACTAATCTGCACGCGCCTATTAAACTAGTAGAGAGCTTACCAAATGGCAGATGCTCCAAAAATTCTTTCGTCTGATGATTTCAGGGTGGCTATTACTGATCCCGCTCGCTTCTTTGGTCGCAGTAATTTAATTGCAGTAGTACTTAGGTCTCCTTTTCAAGTTCGTATTCTACTTGGTGGAAGACGAATTGGCAAAACTAGTACCTTACGAGCTTTAGAATGGAACTTATTTGAATCAGCCTCCCGTGAACCTCGCCAAGCATTTCCTGTTTATTTAAGTTTACAAGTAGAACAGCCCAAAAGTCTGGGCAATTTTCGATACCTCTTAATTGCTCGTTTAAGAGAAGCAATAGAACGATGGCAAAACGTCTCAGGAACAACCATTCGTGAAATGTATCGCCAGTTTCTTAGACAGGTTAGCAGTGGCGAGGTAACTGCTAGTTTTTTGTCAGCCATCAACACTAAACTAAGTATCAGTGACCTAGATCAAGATAGACAGTTAACTCATGATGATTTCCGAACGGCGCTCCTTAAAACTATTGAAGAACTTTACAAATGGAAGTTTGAAGGGATTTGTTTCCTGTTGGATGAATCAGAATATATTGTGCAGCAGGATTGGGCGAATGATGCTTGGAGTTATATCCGAGGTTTGAAGGATACTGACACTGCTCTCAAACCATTTCTTGGTTTTCTCCTATCAGGTTATCGTGATCTGGAAAAGTACCAACAGCAAATAGGTTCTCCACTGTTAAATATTGCCGATATTGAGTGGCTAACAGTACTAACTGATGCGGAAGCGGAGCAATTAATTTCCTATCGAAGTCAGGAAGTAGGAGTTTCCCTTGGTAGTCAGATTGAAACTGTTATGAAATGGACAGGCGGACATCCATATCTTATTCAGGAAGTTCTTAGCACTATTTTCGATAACTTTCAAATAAATAAGGTTGCTGATTTAGATGGATTACTGGAACATTGCCTCAGCTTATTTCAGCGAGAATTCTCCAGATGGTGGGGAGAAGACCAGAACACTGACGGTTTTGGTGAAATTGAACGCTCAATTTACTACGCTTTGATAACATACCGTGAGGCAAACGTTGAGGATTTGGCACAGTTTACTGGCTTAGGTTTACATTTAGTAGAAAAAGCCTTGAATGTGCTGGCAGGAAGTGGTGTTATCCAATGGCTAAATGAGGGAAACTGCACCATTGGCGCAACACTTTTCGAGAAATGGGTCGCGCAGAAGCTATTTAAGCCCTTGTTAACAGTTGTGCGACCATTTTTGGAGCAAGCAGGGGCAACAACAAATCCGCTAGGCGAGAGATGTCTACAGGTTATGACTATTCAAGGTAAACTTAAACCTTATGCACCATTGCCAGTCTTGCTTGCCATTGACAAGCCAAATGATCGAGATATCGTTGAACTGTTCCAATACGCCGTCCAATTGGTAAGAAACCGCCAAAAGCAAGTTGGAGTTTTTATTTATCGTGAATTACCAGACGCGTTGTTTCGGGTGCGGATGGCTGAGGTTCGATTGCGCGATCATTTTATTCTCATTCCGCTTTCTTTAGCTGAAGTGGAAAAGGCGCTAGTTGGAAGCGCGAGTCGTGGACTGATAGCTAAGTACGCAGAGCGTTACTTACCAGGTTCTGATCTCTTTGATGATCGCAATGCTATTAGCGATACACTTGCTTTCTTTGGACGAGCTAAGCTTCTAGAAACTCTAACAGAAAACCTACAACGTAATCAGAGCATTGGTCTCTTTGGATTACGTAAATCGGGAAAAACCTCGGTCATAAGACAATTAGAATTTGCATTACGGCAATATCCACATCCAGTTGTGCAAATTGATCTTCAACGCTATGGTGACAAACTTCGCTTCGGATCTGAATTATTTAATGAAATTCTTCAACAACTCACCAGACTCGCCAGTAGCTCTGTTTTCATTCAAGTGAATGATAATAAAGTTTTCTCTAATAACCAAGAACAACCGAAGAAGCCAATTGTAACACCACTAAAAATTCCACTGCTGCCCTGTGAAGCTCCGGCAGCAGAATTGACCAATGAATTTATCAGGCAAGTCTCACAACTAGTAAATGTCCTTAAAGAAGTAGGATATCGATTACCTATCATCTGTTTTTTGGATGAAATAGAACAAATTCTACCTCGTTCAATAGATTCGTTTGAGAAAGCAGAAGAATTTAATGCTTTCTTTAGAGGATTACGGGTGTTAAGTCAGGAGCAGGAACAGCTAGCCCTTCTTGTTGCTGACGTTCACCCTGATTGCAACCGGATTAATCACTGGACACAATCAGACGCTCTAAATAATCCTGTTTATAATTTCTTCAAGGAGACTTTTCTACTACCCTTCTTACCGGATGATACAACAACGATGCTGACTGATATCGGACAAATGATGGGACAAAGGTTTGACCAAGAGGTACTGGCAGCAATTCATAAACAAAGCGGTGGACATCCTTTTCTTGCACGACAGCTAGCTAGTTTACTCTGCACTAAAATTACAACAGAGGCAGGCGAATCAATTACTTGGTCAAAAGCACAACGATATTTGAAGAATCCTTTTACCTACTCAGGTGTACTTAAGGAATATTTTAGACAGAACATTTGGGCTGATTTGGAAAAGCGAAAATTTATATCTGCAATGACAATTCTAAATGTGCTTGCCTGCAATAGTAACTTAAATCAGGGGATAGCTTGGGAGGTTCTTCTTATGAAGCTAAAGCACAAATTTTCTGAAGATCAATGTTTGGATGCTCTTCTATGGCTAGAAAGTGTTGGTTTAATTAGCTTAACTGAAGTAGAGGATGAAAATTACTATTGTCTACAAGTTCCACTCTTATCAAGATGGCTTCAAATGCAACTCAGAGAAGAGGAAATACTTCAATGGCAGATAAATTAAAAGATCGTCCATTCGATAATTTTAAGGCAGCAGTTACTGATCCTCCACACTTCTTCGGACGCAATAAGCTAATTGAGGAGGTGCAGCAGTTTCCTTTTCGAATTCGTGTCCTACTAGGGGGAAAGCGAATTGGAAAAACTAGCACTTTGCGTGCTTTAGAGTGGAACCTGCTTGAGCCTGCACCCAATAAATCTCGTCGAGCATTTCCAGTTTTTATTAGTCTTCGATACGAACGCCCTAACAGTTTAGATAATCTGCGTTATCTTATGATTGATCAGTTGCGGAACGCTATTGATCGGTGGCAGAAGACTCCAGGCTTGGTTCTCCGAGAAAAGTATCAGCAGTTTCTGAATCAGTTCGAGAGTGGTGAGGTAACTATTAGTTTTCTAACGGCAATCAATGCAAAAGTTAAGATCAATAATCTTGGCCGTGAGCACCTTTTGGACAAAACTGATTTCCAAAAAGCCTTATCCAAGACAATCATTGATCTTCAAAAGTGGGACTTTGAAGGAGTTTGCTTTCTATTTGATGAAGCTGTATATCTTGTACGTGAAGGTTGGGCAAACAGTGCCTTGAGCTACTTTCGAAGCATAAAAGATGATGACATGGAACTTAGTCCACTGTTTGGTCTCGTTTTGTCTGGCTATCGTGCATTGAAGAACTATCAACAAGAAGTAGGTTCACCGTTGTATGGTTTTGCTGATTTTCCTTGGCTAGGGGCATTAGAAGATTCTGAAGCAAAACAGTTAATTATCCACCGGATACAAGAGCAACAATTTTTTCTCAATGACTCAGTTAACACTATCATGCAATGGACAGGAAATCATCCTTACCTAACTCAACAAATGCTGAACTCAATTTTTGACATTTATCAGACAAATGCAAAAATGAATTGGGAAGCTTTATTTCATAAATTAATCCGGCAACATGATGTTGACTTTAGTGTCTGGTGGAACAAAAATCAACAGTCCGACGGTTTCAGTGATGCTGAGCGCTTGGTTTACGAAGCTCTAATTAAGAATCGTCGAGGAACTATTAAGGAGATGTTAAAGCTAGTAAATTTGAGCGAAAGTGAGGTTGAAGATGCTTTAGTAGTACTTTCTGGTACTGGTGTAATCCAAAGACTAGATGAAGAGTGCTACTCTATTGGCTCACTTCTTTTTGAAACATGGGTAAAACAGCAGAAAAAGTGAGTATATGGTGGAAGCCTAGTTAATATCATACGCTTTCAATTTTACTTGTAATGTCTAATTGCTACTCAAACAACTCTCGAGGAACGTAAGCAAATCTTGATCGATCGCCTCCACTCGCAGGTCTCGCATACGTCGCCTGATTCCGAATTGCCTGCATCTGTTCCGATTCCCGCTCCATCGCTGGGGTAAACTGCTGCCGCTGTGCCAACAAAGCCTCCAATTCAATTTGCCCCGGTTTGCCTTTGTAAAACGCCTCCTCTGCACAACGCTGCACCGCATTCCCAATCTCAGCAGGGGTACAGATTCGATACTCCGTCAACAGTCTGCGCCACTGGTCATCTGTCCAGGGTGATTGACTATTCCCTCGAAATGCTGGAAAGTACTTTGCCAGATGTAGATTGAACACCTCATACCTGGCTCCCTCATGGGGCAGATCGATAAAGAAAATGTCATCAAACCGACGTACCAGTTCGGGTGGTAGCATTCCGAGACGATTGACGGTTGCGATCGTGTAGATCGGTTCCTGGTGTTCCTGCATCCAGGTCAGCAAAGCCGCCGACAGACGACGGGCGATCCCACCATCAGCATTCGAGTCCCAGCCAGCAAAGCCCTTATCAAAATCGTCCCAATAGAGGACACAAGGAGCCAGGGACGTGACCACAGCAATAAACTCCTTCAAAGCGCGATCGGGGTTTGGGCTACTCAGGAGAATGCCCCAATTTGCCGCCAGCAAAGGTAACCCCATCTTCTTAGCCGCCAGTTTGGCAGAGAGGCTCTTGCCTGTACCGGGTGGTCCCCACAGCACCATCCCCGTAGGCAAGCTCAGCCCATATTGTTGAGCTTCGGGTCGAAGCAGAGAAGCGATCGCCTCCAACCGCCGCTCCAATAAATCCAATCCAGCAGCAGTGGGCACATCTGGTTCTGCAATATACTCCAGCCCCCGCCCTCGCAGCTTGTTAATTTTATGATCCAGAATCAATTGAATCAGTTGCTCCGAAGAATCCGCAAACGTCAGAAGTCTGTCCAGCACCATTTCAATCTCACCCACTGGCAATCCCTGACAAGCCGTAATCAATCGTTGCTGAGCTTCAGAGTCATCCTTGCCAATCCAGGGATGCTGGTTACAGAACTGAGACACGAGTCCTTCGGAGAGCTTCGCTAACGCTTGCACCTGTTGGCGATCGGGCATTGCATGAGACAGCACTGAAATAAACGGCTGAAGCTCCAATGGTAATTGAACGTAGGTTTCTAGCAAAACCCAATAATGAGGCAACGAATTCCAGAGCGATTGGTGGTAAGCATTCAAGAGTTGGTAGCAACGTTGCTGGCTCATCTCTGCCACAGTGCTATTCAAAACCCCTTCCAGAAGGTAAATGCCGGGTTCCGGCTGGTCTAGCAAGGATTGGAGGATGTCTTGCTCTATCGTTTGCGTTGTGGGTTGCAAAATCAGTCTCCCGTGCAGTTCTACCAACTGCTGAAGTGTTGAGTAACCAGGGTTCCAGACATAGACTGTTAGTGATCGCGCCTTACCCCATTGATAAAACTGGCTCAACACCGCCATTCGATCCGGAGTCTGATATTCCAGCGCCACGATCGGAGCGTTCTGCTCGATCAGTTTTATCCAATCCTGCAACTGTCGCATGATCTCAAACTGTAAGGGTTTCCACTGGTTGTAACGAAACAAAAACACTCCTTACCTCAGTCAAATGGACACTTTTGCCCAACACTGTTATGGAGTGCTATTCAAAACATTGTGGTGTTTGGAGATTGTTAAATGGAGCGCACTAAAATCCTTGAAGTTCCTGCCCCTAAGTTTGACCTCTATGAACTGGTAACTCTCTATTGGAATAACCGAGAACAGCCCACCCGAATTGTCCAACGGTGGCTCAACATCGATGAATCTGACCAGGGAGGCTGGTGGTACAAGGTTGCAGAAGATGAGCAGCTCTATCCAGAATCGGTACTCGCACCCCGTAATGATTGAATAATGGTTTTCAAATGGAGGGAAATGCCGCTAATGCGGCGAGGGAGGGAAATCCTCAAATTTGGGAGTTTATGAAATGGCAATGACCACAAAACCTCGCACCCCCAACGGCACTCGCAATGGTGCCACCTCCAAAACGGCTAAACCTAACGGTACAGCCTCAGCCACTAAAGCCAAAGCACCAACGGTTGATGGACCCCCGGAAACTAACGCATCAGCACTGCTCAAAGAATTGCGGAACTTGGTGTTCAAGGAGTACGGCGTGAAGCTGCAACTCCGGGATGCTCGTGTCTCTACCAAAATTGGGCATGCGACTCGCGAAAAGCTTGGGCTTGACATTGCCGCTCAGGTGAAGAAGAAGGGTGGTAACAAAAAGTTCGACTGGCAGCGATGGAATACGAAGGTGTTCCCGCGACTATTCGGACAACCCGATGCGCTGAAGTACGCGCCAGAAGTGGTGGCGATCCTTATGAGCCTGCTGTATGACACCGTTCGTACTGATCCAGAGCAAGCTGTTGCAGACCTGGTGGAATTCAACCGGGCATCGCTGGAGCGCCGCAACTCTTTCCAAGCGGAGCAGGATGATGACTTGGATGATGAACTGGATGACGATCTCGATGATGACTTGGATGATGAACTGGACGATGAAGCCAGTGATGAACTGGACGATGACTTGGATGACGAGTTAGATGAGGATCTAGACGAAGAAGAAGACGAATAACGCATTCGGTCTTGCTCACTGCCTGATTGCTTGCCCTGCATTAGTTCGGCTGATGCAGGGTTCTTTTTTCCCGCCCACCTCCCACGCACGCTGAAGCTAAAGGCAGTAGCAACTGCGGAAGGAATGAAAGCTCGGACTGCGCGAAGCAGGCATCTGTCGATGCGATCGCTGTGAGAAATCCAACTCATTCATAAAGGAGCAATTCTCATGGTTACTGCAACTGCAACACGCAAAGCTACAAAAAACACTGCACACAAGGTACCGAAGCACACACCTGCTTTACAACGGGTAATTCCCTATCAGGAGAAAGTTCGACTGATGGTGATTGAAGTGCTAAGGGAAGAGTCTGGACGAGAGCTGGCAGCATCTGCTCGTTTCACCGGACAGGAGTTCGATTGGGAACAGCACAATGCCCAGTTCCGTAAAGACTATGCCGAAACGTTACTCCGGGATCTGTTGACTTATGCTCGCAAGCTCTACGGATTGCAAAATCTGGATGAAGTGCGCGATCGCCGTGCTGCCCACAAAGCTACTCGCACGGGACGCTTGAATGCGCTCAACGGCTTGAGTACAACGGATGACTTGGATACGGATGAAGAGTTTGAAGTTGATCTGGAAGAAGACATCAACCTGGATGACTAATTCTTGAGCAGGTTCGGAGGCTACCACTCAAACCCCGGCGATGAGTCGGGGTTTTTCATTACCGCCCGCCCACCCACGTAGAATGGGGTTTAACCATTGTCCAAGATCGCTTGGACAATTAATTTATTCCTAAAAATTTTATTCGCTCACATCTGTAGGATCTGCGATGCTTGCACCGCGCTTCGCGTTCGCCTCTGCTGCCAGAGCATTTAGCTCCACCTCTAGCTGCTCAATACTGGGCAAACTTCTCTGTAATGGTTCTGGTAACGTGTCCTTCAGTCGGTAGGTTGCCACTCCCACCGGGTGTTGGATGTACCGCAATGCATATTCCACCGTTGCCTTATTTTTAGACTTGCACAAGACAATCCCAATCGTTGGATGATCCATCTCACTCCGCAACAAATCATCCACAGCAGCAATATAGAAGCTCATCTTGCCTGAAAATTCAGGTTCAAACTCAACCATCTTCAGGTCAATCACCACATAGCAGTGTAGTTTGACGTGGTAGAAAAGCAGGTCGAGTTTATACTCCTTGCCGCCGACCTCAAGCGAATACTGGCTACCCAGGAAGGAAAAGCCCACACCCAGTTCCAGCAAAAAATCTCGAATTCGATCCACCAGTGCCCGTTCAAAATCTCGCTCTTGAGCGGCTTCTGCCAGTTCCAGAAACTCAAAATTGTAGGGACTTTTCAGGATCTGGCGGGCTAGGTCTGACTGGCTTTGAGGTAGCGTATGGTCAAAATTATTAACGGCATTCCCCACTCGCTGATGCAAACCGCTTTCAATCTGATGCACTAGGGCACTGCGGCTCCAGCCATGTTCGATCGTCTTCTGGGCATACCACAGTCGTTCCTCATTGCCTTTGAGCTTATCCAGCAGCGCAATGTTGTGATACCAGGTAATTTGGCCCATGACTGCTTGAATTACCGTTTCATCCGGAAAGGCTTGGGCAAAGGCTCTCATATAGAGCAGATTAGAGCGGGAGAAGCCCTTAATCTCTGGAAAAGCGTGTTTTAGGTCTTTAGATAGGCGTTCAATGACTTTGGCTCCCCACCCTTCCTGCTGCTGCTTGGCAAGAATAGCACGCCCAATCCTCCAGTACAGAGTCACGAGTTCCCGGTTGACTGCGGTCGCTGCCCGCAGTTGAGCACTCTGAATCCATGCTTTGAGGTCATCCAGAAAGCGATCATAGCTATCTGACGACAGGTTGCTTGCCATTCCTTTCACAAACCAGTACAGGGAGTCTAATCCAGACCTTACTATACCGTGCGATTGGGTGAATTGCTTGTTTAGAGAAAGGGGATGAAAAATGATAGGGGAGCATTCAGCTCTTAATTGTCCAAGCGCTCTTGGACGATTGGCAAAACCCATCCATAGTACCAGAAATTAACTAGCAGGGGCGGGTTCACAGCCAACACCACCGAAAGTTGGAACACTTGAATTTGAGAGCTTTCCAGTGACCAATTCATGAACTTGCTGATTTGAAAGTTGTGTGGGTTTTACCTCGATCGTGGTTTTTCCACCCCGGTTAACCTGGATAATCGTGTCTGCCCAGTAAAATTGTTCTTGTGAAGGTTGCGAGTATGCTGGGTAGCAGCCTTTTGAGGCGATCGCAACTTTATGCTGTACAGCGGACACGGATGGCAGAGCCACTCCAGCCCGAACCAGCCTCGCTTCTCCTACTGGACCCCAAAGCTGAAGTTGAGTCGTGATGCAGCGTTTTCCATCCTTTAGTGGTGCAATAATGTTACCGCATACCTCAACATCCACGTTATAAAGCGGTGGATATTCTGGAATGGAAGGATTTTGCGCTTGAGTGGCTTCATTTCCGCCTCTTGTTGCGCGAGGAGTGCAACCAACGGCAAGCAGCCCCGCCAAAGTCACGACTGTCCAGTATTGAGTAGTTTTACAAGTCCACATTGGTAAATTCCCCTCAAACTTTGGATAGATGCTTAGTTTCGTTGAACGGGCGCAAATTCGCGTTGATTAGGAGGCTGAACCCATAACGTGCAGAATCCGGCAGTCGCTTTTCGGTTAGGCAGCATCTCCAGAGTGACACCCAAGCGCTTAACCTCATTGGCGCAAACAAGCTGACCATTGCGATCGCGGCTCAGCAAGTCCTGATTCCAGTTCATTAGATTACGGGCAAATAGCCCCTCAGCACTGGTTGCCCAGTCTAAAGCTTTGGCTTGCTCTAGCGTCAGTTGTCGGGGTCCGGCGGGATCAAGGGGGCGACTGGCTTGATACCAGGAGAGTCCGGCAACGCCCAAAAGTCCTCCTAATCCGGCTGTAGCCAGGAGCAATACCCCGGCTGCAAGCAATGAGGGAACCGAGTGAATAGCCCGCTCAAACTCTGTGCGACGAATCAGGGCAGAGACGGTTTGGGCGATCGCCTTTTGATGTCCTTTGATCGCCACCTTTTCGTAGGTCTGGAGCCGATCATATAACTGCGTCTGCCACTGATCAAACATGGTCTCCATCTCTTGGGGACTGTCTTCTAGCAGCACCTCTAGCCTGCCAGTCGCAACCAGCATCAAGAAGGCTGGATCATCTGGGTCAATGCCCGTTTGTACGACAATTTCCCATACTCTGGCTTTGAAAGCATCATCCTTACCGCGAATTGCCAGATCGAGCAGGGTCGGGTAAGGAATCCGATTTAGACCTTTGCCTCTGGCAGCCATTGATTCCAGAAATTGATCATCCAGATCCAGAGGTTCTTCTATTTGGCGGGGATTGCTCATAAGCCTTACCTCCCTTAGCTTGAACGTTTGCTATTGCGGGATTTAGAGCCGCTTGTTGCTGGTTCAGCCGTTTTAATGTCAGCTTCTCCAGCTTCCATTGGTGATCCATCATTCGCAGTTGGCTTTGAAGGACTGACTTCCGACTGCGAGAGTTTCCAGATGTTTGCCTGGTCGATCGCTTGATAAGCACTCTTCAGAAACGTATGGAGCCGCTGCTTCCCCAAAACGCCCAGCTCACCGCTCTCCCTGCCTGCTGAAAAAGCAAGTCGCTTGGCATCAAGGTGATCACGCTCGCGATAACTGAACTTGGGGAAATCAAGCACAGGGACTTTTTGCTTTGCCAGAAGTTGTTGTAGTTCCTCTCTAACGTCCAAGTGGGACCAGTCATCACAGAGTCCCCAGTTGCGGACAAAAACATGCTGCACTTTGCCATCAAACTGCTTTAAAGATTGGATGAAAAGCTGCACACTGTCATAGCCGCCGGTGCAGATAAACCACTTGCAGATACTAACTCCATGCTGCGCTCCCATCTCCAGCACCCCGTTGCGCTCAATCCAATCAGTAACGGCTGGAAAGACCTGAGCTGGGAGATTCACAATCACCGGAGTTTTGATCGCTAGGTCAAAAATGCGATCGGCATCGTAGGCTTTCCGTTCGGCTTCGCTAAAGATTGCTCGCTCACACCCTTCAGGGTAGACTTCACCCACATCAGGATTACTACGATCGGCTTCTACCAACACATAGGGAAGCTGGCGATCGATGCAATATTGCACCATTACGCGAGCAAACAAAGACTTACCGACACCGCCTTTTTCACCATCAATGAAATGAATGATTGCCATTGCACTCTCCTATTGCCACATCGTTCGGGTTGCTCGATCAGCAGGCTTGTTACTGCCATTTTGGCGATCGCCCTTGGTATATTCGATTGTTGAGGATTCAGCAGATGGAATCGGCAGTTGTAAACATTCCCGGATATAGTCTGCCTGACGTTCCAAAGCACGACAGCAGCTCAATCCCAGTTGGCGTAGTTCTTCTTGGCTCAACAGACCTTCTGCCTGACGAGCGGCTACCATCCAAAAAGCTCTGGCGGACTCCAACATCAACTCTTTGCCCTGCCTCACGCCATCACCTTTCTTCAAAAATGCTGTTAACACACCGTCTGGAGTGTCGGTGTAAGGCGAATAGCGAAAGCTGAAATCTTCGCGTTTACGGGAGGTTTGAGCGGTCTCGTTCATGCGACCTCCGCTAACTGCTCAACAAAGTCACAGTACATTCCAAAAGCATCAATTAGACGAAAGGACAGCGCTTCAGCATCTGAACGGCTAGAGCGATAATCCAGTCCTAACAGGTCTTGTAATCGTCGCTGAAGATCAGTACCCCAATAGGTCGGGGTTCGATTGAAATAGTTCTCTAATTCATCATGGAGGTAAAGAGCAGCTCCACCAGAAATAATCACCTCGGTGACATTTGGCAGCATGGTGTCAAGCCAATCTTGCAAGCGTGACCAGTACTCCTCTCTGGCAGTCAAAATAGCAGTGACAATTTGTTCCCGTTCTAGTTTTTGTTCAGTGGGCGATCGCGTTTTTACCAGCTGTTGAAGTTGTGTATGATCAGGAATGATCTGATTGCCAATACTATAGATTGCGCTCGTTAACGAATCAGCACTTTGACCAGAGGTGCGGTTTAATACCTTAGCTACCAGTTGATGAAAGCCCAAATCGGTGGTGTTACCGATCGCCAGCTTGCCCCGTTCAAACAGCAATAGGCTGGTATTCCGATGCCCAAACATCAGCACAGCCAGCGTTTGTTGCTGGAACCACTCTGCCCCATTCTGCATGACCCGTGCCATTGCCAAGCCACCTCCCTCTGGGCGACACTCAAAGGCTGCTAACTTGACCTGAAGGCGTTCACCGCGAAAGCTGTAGTTTTTGAGCTGTTGTTTCAGGAGTTGCTGAAAGCGTTGAGCATTCTGGTATTCGCCGTAGGGTAACAGAGCAGAAATGGCAATAGAGAACTTACGAGGTAGATCCATGTGCTGGACGATTGCTCCTACGGCTGCCAGCACTTTATATAACGCCCGTTCGTATTTCACCTCATTCATCCGCACGGCTGCCAAAAACTGACGCGCTAAATAACCAACCACCTGACACTGCTGACTAGCAACACATTGAAGCCAAACATCATCTTCAGGTCGGGTGATACCAAGACTTCCTCTGGTTCTCAAGTGGGCATCAATTGAACTCAAGCTGAGTTCAATCACTTCAGGCTCCATGAGCAGCAATCGAGGTCTGCCATCCGCCAAGTGATAGATCACTTTACTGAGTGAGGAGCCTGGATCGAAAGTCAACGTGAGGTCAGACATCACGGGTTGATCAGTAATGGTTAACGTTTCCTCAACTTAGCGAGCACTGATTGAATACTCATCATCCATGTGGATAAAAAAGAGAACCCCGGATTTCCTCTCCCGCAGGAGTTCACAATTTGCCACAGTTTCCCTCAATGGTTCGTCTCCATCCTCATTTGACCACCCGATTAAGGCGCTGAATTCCTAATAAGCTGGACTTGTTGACACTCAATAACCTCAAATGTCCACAGCTTTATCGCAGCATTCCACCCATGAACCACATTCTTACAGCAGACTACAGTACCCGTTCAAAACCCAGGATGCAGAGCAAGCCATGTTGTAATGTATATTCATATACCGGAATAAAAATAATGGTGTTATTGCAACACCCGTGAGTTTTGTTTGTTGTAAAAGGCTATTGCCCGATGCAGAAATCAAAAAGATAGCCGACTGGTAGATCACAAGTCAACGAAGGAACAGCAAAGCTAGAGAAGAATCTTCACCGTCTTCCTGATTGGCTGGAATGTCCTCGCAGAAACGTCCCATCAAGTTCCATATCTCCCTCAACGCTAAGGAGAAAGAGCAGGTGCGCTGTATGGCGACAGAGCACAACCTGACGATGGCAGAATTGTTTCGTGCCAAGACATTAAAAAATCAGCTCCCCCGGCGCGTAACTCGAATTGCGGGTCTGACCTACTGGGAACTCACCAAAATCAGTGACAGCCTGAACCAAATTGCTAGGGCGGTACTTGCGAACACAAAGGCTAGCACCAACACCACTGCTCCACTTCAAGCAACTCCGATCGTGGTCGATCAGGAGTTGTTGAATCAAACCAGAAGTCTCTTGAGCCAAATACGGCGAGAACTGACTGACCTGGAATTCATGACAGAGATAGAAGAGGAATCGTGATCGGCAAACAAATCAAAGGTCGGAGCTTCAGCAAATTGCTCAATTATTTGTTTGGCAAAGATGGAGCCAGCTTAATTGGCAGCAATATGGAGGAAACAACCCCGCGTGGGTTAGCAGCGGAGTTCCGATTTTGCCGACAGTTAAACCCCAGGGTGAGTCGATCGGTCTACCATGCCTCCCTGAGTTTGCCCTATACCGAGCATCTGGAGAATGACACCTGGCACGATATTGCCCAGAAATATCTCCAGGCAATGGGCTTTGACATGAACCAGTATGTAGTTGTGCGGCATAGCGATCGCGACCATGATCATGCTCACATTGTCGCCAGTCGAATTCGGTTGGACGGAACAACCGTTTCCGATCGCTGGGATTATCGCCGGAGTGAAGCCGCTATTCGCCAGTTGGAACAGGACTATGGGTTGCGATCGCTCCACTCAAACCAGGAAAAAATCAGCCGTAGCCCTACTACTGGAGAACAGCGATTACTGGCTCGAACTGGTGAGGAAAGTATTCGAGTGCAGCTTCAGCGATCGCTTGATCAAGCCACTCAATCTCCTATCACTATGCCTCAGCTCATTGGGCAGCTCCAGCAAAACGGCATCAGTGTTCGGATTCGCGATCGTCAAACTGGTGAGATAACAGGCATCAGCTACGAATTAAATGGTATTGCTTTCAGTGGCACTCATCTGGGCAAAGCCTATACCTTCCAAGGCTTGCAGAGATACCGAGGAGTGAACTATGACTCACATCGAGATGCGGAATTAATTAAAAAACTGGTAGAGCAACCGGTTAATTCATCAACTACCAGTGGAATCGATGCAGACTCGTTAGTGCAGGTATCGAATAGAGAAGAGAACCAACGGGACGATAATGCAGCGAAACATCGCCAAAAATCCAAATTACCAAAACAACGACAACGAGAGTTAGAACTTTGATAGTCAGGGCAGCTAACGCCACTCAAGGAGTAGCAATGCTCTTGGCTTAACTGCGATGAATGTCAATCTGCGACAAATGACGATCCGATTTCTCAGGCATATTGGCTTTGTGTCAGGTGCTAAAATCTGGCTACGGATATCTTGGGATCTTCCTGTAAAACTCATTCCTGACAACTGGAACTGCTACTGGAAGAACAATCAACTGATCTACAGTCATTACATTTTTTGTGGCAGCATCACTCCCCAGGGCTTTACCCTCTATTGCTGCACTCAGGGTGGGCGCGATCGCCAGGGTAATACCTGCTGGCAGCTCACTCCCAAACGCTATGCAGATGGATGGGCACTTGCATTCAAGTTTTCCTCTTTGGGTGCAACGGTTAGTTTCTACCCCAACCAGCCTGATAAAGGAATTAGCAACAACCACGTCAGGCAATGCCAGTGTTTGTTCTATGAAATTGATGACTTGCCTTTGGCAAACCAATACATTGTATTGGAAGAATTTAAGCATGCAACGGGCTTGGAACCAGCAGCAGTTGCATATACCGGAGGAAAATCACTCCACATGTATTTCAGATACAAGATTAAATTCTGTTCAAAAGGTAGAAATCTTTGATTTGTATATTCCCAAACTTTACTTATTCTGCACTTTTTCCAATTCTTCTTTCAGCTTTCTGCATTCTTCAGCTAACGGAATACCGAGTTCACTTGCAATCACGAATGCCTGCTCACAACATTCTAAAGCACAATCTACTTGTCCTAAGACTTGATACAATTGCGCTAGCTGTTTAAGAGCCTCAGCTTGATTACTTGTTGCGCCAATCTCCGTAAAAATTTCTAGACTTGATTGTAATTTTTCTAGAGCTTCTGAATATTTCTCAGTCTTTATTAATGGATGTGCCCATCCCATAAGCATCTCTCCTTCTGCGGCTTGGTCACCAAGTTCATGAACAACTTCTAAGGCTTGCTGATAGAAGTTAATTGCCTGTTGATAATCGCCTAGATCGCTATAGCCTTGACCTAGAACGCCCAGAACCTTACCCTCTGTCGGTTTATCTTCAATCTTACGTGCCATCGTCAAGCATTGCTGATAGGTGTCCATTGATTGTTGATAGTCATTCAACACTTTGTATGCAATACCTAGAATGACTAAAGCTTCACATTCTTGATGATGGTTTCCAGTCTCACGGAAGATTATCAAACTTTGCTGAGAGCATTCAATAGTCTGCTGATAATCGCCTAGAAGTGAGTAGGAAAGAACCAGGTTGAGCAATACCTTACCCTCCATTTCCCTATAACCAAACTTATGAGCAATTGGTAGAACTAGCTGCTGATAGTGGATTGCCTGCTGCGGATCTCCTAATAGAACATAGGTGTGCCCTATATTGATCAAAGCAACACTTTCTCCCCAATGGTCCTGAATTTTACGAAAGACTACTAAGCTTTGCTGGTGGTAATCAATTGCTTGTTGATGATTTTGCAAATGAGAGTGGGCATGTCCTAAGCTACCTAGAGCAGAGGCTTCCCACTTCAAATGACTAATATCACGAGCAATTGTCAAGCATTGCTCATAACAATCGATTGCCTGCCGAGAGCCATTTAGCGATAAGTAACTATTTCCTAGATTTAGCAGAGCACTACACTCTTCATCTTGATGCCGAATTTCACGCGCGATTGCCAATTGTTTCTGATGGTAGTCGATTGCCTGCTGATAGTTGCCCAAAGTTAAGTGTGCAACTCCTAAATTACTCAAGATGATTCCTTCACCTTGACGATTGTCCATTTTATGCACAATCGTCAATAAATTATTTTGAAGATCAAAATATTCTCGGTAGTAGCCCCATTGTCTAATGTGCCAGCTTAAATCTTGCTCTGTAGAAAAACTCAGCGAAGTACTTGCGGTTTGAATAGCTTTTTGCCAATCCTTTACTTCATAGTAATGATGAAATGCTTCTAAATAACCCCGTACTTTTTCCAAGTTTGGCCCATCAGGAGCAGGTTGGTATGCTGTTAGCCACATTTCAGCCGCTCTCTGCTGAGCAGACTTCCATACCTCGGAATTTTTTTGCAGTAAATCGTAGGCAACATCACGAATTAGGTTATGTTGCCGGATGAGAAGTTGTTCTTGCAGAGTACCTTCTTGCTCAACCAAGGTACGATCACTCAATACACGATAAGCTTCTTGTTGCTGAAAAGGAGTTCGATCCTCAAGCATTACCAACCAAAAACTTTCAACTACAGGACGACGGTAAACGGCACTACGGCAAAGAAGATTCAATGCGTCTTCAGGCAATCGCTTGAACGAGATTTCTACCCGTTGTCGTACCCGTTTCTGAAGTGTCTGGTTATAAAGAGCGGGGTTGACCCTTTGAGATTGTAGTTCGCGGGCAACTTGTTCAAACTCACTTCCGTACCGTTCCCAATACTGGACAACGTTGCCGCCAAAATCCTTGCGAATCTCTCCGCCAATTACCCGCAATACGAGCGGATGCCCTTCGTAAGTTTGCCCAATGCGGCTGAGCAAGGCATCGTTTGTACTATCATCTGCGACTCCATATTTACCAAAAAGCTCTAACTGTTCAGTATCAGACAATCCACGTAGCGTTTGTTCACTCCAAGCGTGAGGATAATCGTCCTCAAATCGAGCAAATTCGCTCGGTATCGCTTGGGCTGTCAAAACCAAGCGACTAGGAAAATCAGAACTACTCAGGCAGCGTTGGAAAAAACCTAACCAGTGAGAATCTGTAAATTCAGTGGGGTGTTCAGGATCAAGTAACCGCTCCAGCGCATCCAGTTGTAGCCAGTATTGATGCATCTGAAGTTTTCGGAGGAGGCGATCACTGAGTCGTTTCGGGTCATTAAGTTCTTTGGGGTCAAGGTCTTTATCCCCCAGTTCTGCAAGGATCTCAGCCGCTCCTGCTGTAAAGTCCTGGCTCTGTCCCACGATATCAAAACTGACTCGATGAAAGGACACATCGGGATTTTGAAACTGCACTGCCAAACATTCTGCCAGTGCAGTTTTGCCAATCCCTGAGATTCCAGTTAGACAAAGCAATCGAGTCTGCCCATGCAATTGATTGAGGAGATCGCCGATCAGGGCATCTCTTCCTGCCCAAGTCTTCGCATCATAGGCTGAAAGGCTAGGTGGTTTAGGGACAATCTGGGTCGATCGCAGACGTTTTTCCAGTGCCCCTCGAAAATTGGTTTTACTAACCTTCTCATCTAGTGCTCCAGATAACGCCGCCCAAAGTTCCTTTCCTTCGTTTTTGATGTGCTGAGTAGCGTAGCCTTGCATCTCCTCATACCCCTTACCTGCCAAAGACTCTAGTAAAATCAGGCGTTGGATATCCGTTAAACGCTTACCAGCGTGAACATACAAAACTTGATCGGCAACACCGAGAGCTTCTTCGGGGGTCATATTTCAAGTCACAGGGCAGTTAGGAAAATTGGTTTGATCATAACCTTACTTTTTCGGAACTTCTCGTAATGACTGACTCTGAGGCAGTTTTTAGGATGAGAGCATGAATTTAAGGAGTTCATTCAAATGTCCCCAGAGCTAACGAATACAAGCCAAACCCTTTCTCCAATTGCTCCCATTGATCCTACCGCGATCTTAGAACATGGCGACTCTCCCACCGCAATTATTTTGGCAATCACCATCCTCATTGCTATCCTACTTGGCTCTTTGGCTGGACTAGTTCGAGTCACAGTCATCCTAGTTCTTCGTCAGTCCAAGTCTCATCGATAGAGTTCAAGAATAGATTGCATTTCTTTTTTCGGGGATGCGATCTATTCTTCAAACTTCTTCAGAGCTATCGCTCCAACACTTTCAGCCGTTTAATCTCTGAGCGATATGGAGCATTATCTTAACTTCAACCTGGTTGGTGAATCCCAACGCTTTCATGTGAGCCTTCCCTGGAGCAACCTCCATGCCATCAATTTCAACGCGGTTGACGCGCATCTGAAAAGTGTGGTGCCCGAAGCGATATATGATCGCACCCGAAAGCTTAAACCCAGCGAGTATACCCCCGAACTCGAAAGTATCGACTTTCACCATTGGCTCCGGCAAGCGCAAACCAATACAGGCACCGTCATGAACCCGTATCAACAAGAACTCACCAAGCTGGTTGGTGGTCAGGTTCATCATGCTGGACTCACTCAGGATGGCTACCCTTACCTGATTGTGAGGCAACCAGCTTCAGAGACGTTCTTTTATGTAATCGCCCAGGCAAATCCAGAGGGCACCAGTATTGGGTTTCTGCATATCACCGAACGAACAGGAAACATCACCTGAGAACATCAAAATCCTTTCCTACGAACTCCTTCAGGCACTAGACTGGAGGATTTTTTATTTCTACGCTATGACTCCTCAATTGCATCTTCTCAATTGGGGGATGGGAGTTGAGAGCACAGCAATCCTGGTGCGTTGGCTACTGGAGCCTCAATCCCGTCCCTTCGATCGCTTCCAAAATCTAATCGTGTTGACCGCGCAAACTGGCGATGAGATGGATGAAACCAAATACCTTTGTGAGACTCATCTCTTCCCACTAATGCGGGAGCACAGGGTTCGATTGGTGCAAGTTGCCAAAGCCTCTGCCAGTAAACTGGATGGCTACATCATTCTCAGTGACACTCAGCAGCCCTACGAACTGCACACCGAAGGATACTTTCCCCTCAGCCGTGATCTGCTTCAGTCTGGAACCGTCCCTCGATTAGGGCGACCTCACATCTGTGCTCAACGTTGGAAAGGGGAAGTGCTTGATGCCTGGATCTCAGATCACATTACAGAAGCCTTTGGTCCCTATTTGGGTTACAACGCGGATGAAACAAAACGGGCAGGTAAAGCCGATGGCTACACCTGTCAGGGGCACCCGTTTCTCTACCCTCTCATCGAATGGGGATGGACACGGGATGATTGCATTGAATATCTCTATCGTGCTCTGGGAGTTCTATGGAGGAAATCTGCCTGTAGCTACTGCCCGTTTCAGCAAAAACAAGCTGCGATCGCCCGCTACAATCGTGACCCGAAAGCCGCAGGGTTCACACTGCTGATGGAGCTAAACGCTCTGGCATTTAATCCTCGAATGCATCTATTTTCATCAGGCACTGCTTACGATCTGATAGTGAAAAGCAGTAACCAGGCTGCCCTTGCTGAATTGGAGCAGCTCTTACGCCAGTTACAGTGGGCAATCTATCACGTTCAACGCACTTACAAGCAATTAACTGGGAAAAACGGCAAGCCCTACGTCAATTCCGATCGCAAGGTGGTTCTGGTAGACGAAGGCGACAAAGCTCAGATGGAGTCCAAGTTAGAGACAATTTGCCATCGTCATCATGCCTCAATAGAAGATCTGCACGGCAAACGGTGCTATCTCCACCGACGACAAGAAGGCGTTTATCCGGCTTTCGAGGAGTTTTACGTTGTGGCTCCCAAGCTAGCGAAAAACAAATGCCGTAACCTGAAAGCCTTTGAGCAAAATTGGCGAGAACTGACAGAACCCGCTAAACCTGTTCAGTTGACTCTCTTTGTTCCCTAACCTAAGCCCAGACAAGATGGCTGCGATCGTGATAGAGCTTCCGCTCCAGGCAATATAGGCGGGCTGCCAGCTTTAAGCAGGTCTATATGCTCTCGCCTGTTCACCAACATGGAGCGGTCTATGTCTGAATCACTCAACTCAAATCCTCCAACTTTCGTAGTGGTTAAGGTCGATGAACCTTTACCGTGGTCAGAACCGGAGACTTTCTATCCCATTTTGCCAACAGAAGAACCCCACACCTACGGTACGCTTCAGCGTGCAGTGGAACTGGTTGCCTCGTTGATTGAGGACTTTGGGTACACCACCCAAAATACTCGGATTTATCGACTTGTGCCTGTTGCTGACGAAGACACGTTGCCACTCATCCAAAACGCTCTGACGAATCTACAACAAGACGGTGAGTAGCTCATGTTCTTCTACTTTAGTGGGCTTTCTAGCACGAATGATGCCCTGATGCTGCGACAGGCAGATGTACAGCGAGTCCTTGTGAATCCAACCAAGATTCATCTGGTTCAAGGATTTCAACGGGTGGCTCTAGACTCTAATGCCTATAACCATTTCAGGCATGGCATCACATTAGATGTGATGCACTATTTGGAAGTCGCCGTCTCAGGGAATTACGTTTGGGTTAGCGCTCCTGATGTTATCGGAGATCCAGAAGCAACTTATCAAAACTGGATGGCTGCACGCCAATGGCTCCAGCAAAACTTTAGGAAACCACCTGTCAAAATGATTCCGATCTGGGGTTGGGGAACGCCCAAGAAATATCTCGACTACTACCTGCAATGCAGCAAGATTGTGGGCATTGGTGGATTAGTAATGTTAATGCGTCAGGGCAAATCTGAGGATCTAGAGGAAAAAGCGATCGCTTATCAAATGCTGCGTCAATTGAAAACCCTCTGTCAGCAATATCCTCAACGGTTTCACATCTATGGGTGCAATTGGACAGTTGCCCTCAATCACTTGCGGTATCTGGCTTACAGCGCAGATAGTAGCCTTGCTTGGGACGGTGCTCGCTATGGATTGATTATTCATATCCGTAACGGTAAACTAATTCGCACACCTGCCTGGAAATTAGGGTTTGAAGGTCACCGGGAAGCTCGGTGTATTGTATGTGCCAGAAGCATTCGACGGTTTATGGCACAGAGGTAGGGCGCTATCGCGCTGGTTCATACAGCGTGATCAAGGCTACCCCTATGCAAACTCTGACAACCAGTTCTACGAATCACTCAGTACCACTGACAATCACCCATCCTGATCTCTCTCTTGAATCCGAGCAATCCTCAGAAGACATTAATCCAGGCACTCTGATGATTTTGGCAGACATCGAAGCAGAACGAGACTATTACGAATCTTGTGGGAGATGGTAATCATGACCTTGCCTCTGGCTCAACAATCTCTGGCAGGACTCTCTCAAGCAGCAGCAGCACTCTGGGATCTGCTCACTCATTCCCAAACAGTTGAGGAGGAAGCAGAACTTCTTGCAGCGATTTGGGAAACCCAGGAAGCACAAGAAGACGCGATCGATCTTCACGCCGAGCTGGCATTTCAGCTTGATGCTGAGATTGCAGGTGTCAAACAACGGCTGGAACACCTGAAAGCAGTCCATCAGAAAGCCCTCGATCGCCTGGAACGATGGCGACAGGCCCTTGATCAAAGTATCCTGGAGCAAAACCTAGCCGGGGGGCTGCCCGATGAAGTCGTCGGACGTTCACTCCGCATCACCATTCGCGAAAATCCTCCCAGTTGTGAGCTACTGGTGGACGCAGAAGACTTACCAGATGAGTTCCGCAAAAAGAAAGTCACTTACGCTGCCGACAAGAAAGCGATCATTGCTGCCTGGAAGAGAGGCGTTCCGGTCGATGGCACCCATATCGAACGCAGGCGGCGCGTCATTTATGCACTGACCGCTACGGCGATTCAGGACTTCAAAAACTCACTTTTGGCAGAGCAATAAACCCTTTCGTCAGCCAACAGCAAGGATGCGCCTCTGCTGCTGGCTAATTTTTGCATTGTCCTGGCTACCGCCATGTCAGCCAGACCATTAATTTGTCTCTGCTATGAAATGGCTAACACCAGAAGAGGCGATTCTCAAAATGAGAGGCTCCGCCAACACTGCTGCAAATTTAACAGCGACAACAACTAAATTGGATGCGTTGGCGAAGCCTCTCGGAACGAGAATCGCCAAAAGCACTAATGGCAAAAAGACGGCTGAAGAGCGTTTTCAAGCGCTTGGGCTGTTGTTCGATCGGGAGCATTACGAAGCAAGTCATTCCAAACGATTGCAGCAAGCTGAACAGAAAGTTTTAAACGAACAACTGGAAGTGCATCGGTCGGCAAAAACCCTCGATCGCCTGCAACAACTCACCCTCGCCTGGAAAGATACTAAACGTTCCTCCCCATTTGCATTTCCCCTGCTTGTTGAACGTTTAACGTTGCGGATGTCTAACGAAAGTTTGCTAGAGCGCATCCAACGCATAAAACAGCAAAAGGAGAATAAATGATTCTCTAGACTTATGCAAACTGCTAGAGATAACTGTGTGTTTGCCTATCGGAAGTAGATTCTGGAACCGATGGCTCATTTGTCTGAGCGGAAGTGTCAGGATAAACCTGGGGACTGATCAAATTTTTAGCTTCTGCTTCTACGGCTCGTTGTCCTGGTTGATTTAGTGGTTCTCTGGGCGCTTGAAGATGCAAGTGTGCTTGTGCCATAGCTGCTTGCTCAAACAGCCTTATTTGGGAGTCTTTTTCTTCTATTTCTCTTGCTCGGAGCAACAATTGTTCTCGCAAATTTTCATTCTCGCCTTTAAGCGTATTAATTTCATCGTTAACTTTTTCAGTTTCCTGCTGAAGTTTGGTTATTTGTTGGCTCTGCGTGTTCAGTTGTCTTTCATTAATTGTTAATTCCTCTTCCAACTTCGTAATCTCGACATTTTGTTGCATCACGGGGGCGCTATCAGCTGGTTCATCCTTGCCATTCGTTGAACTATTGTTCCCAGGTTTTTCTTCAGGTAGATTATCTGGAGGAGTCGGCTTAGACTCAGGAACCTTAGATTTAGCAGCAAGATATTTTATGATATCTCGGACTTTTCTGAGAGAATCACGGTCAGCAACGGACAGAGTGATTAAACTAGATTCAACTTCTTTCTCAGCAAGGCCAAGCAGAGTTGATGAGGAAGAAGTCTCGCTTTGACTGTGCTGATGTAATCGGTCAATGGCATCCTCAAGACTTGCTGCATAAGCTTTTTGAACTTGATCCTCAAATAACTTTTCAGCTGTTCCCAAAAAAGAACGAGTTAATTGAATTCGTCGGCTTTTCCTTGTCTTACTTGTCCGTAATTCGAGTCTCAGTTTTGCTTGAACCTCCTCACTCCCTATCTTCAAATCTTGAAGTGTGTTTGTAATTCTCTGTTGACTATCCTGGCTAGAATTAGCAAATAGTTTGACAAGTTGAATCAGTAACCAGTATTCAATGTCTGAGCAGTTAAGTTCTTCTACATTTTGGTCTTTAGATTTTTCTTCCTCTAGTTCTGCCTGTTTTCGACGAATGATTCGATTAGCCCGAACCAAATCCTGTCTATTGGATGCATGCAACGGAGAGAAGCATATCATCATTTCTCTAACTGCATTAAATGGAAAAGCATATCCGCTGAATAAACCAAATACTAACCATAAAATAGGTAAGAGCGCCAGGATGAAAAAGGCTAAGACATAATTCCATACTCTTTGCTTAGTACTCAGATCTCCAGCCTGAATACCCAGCAAACTTCTCCATTCTTTGTTTTCATCATGAAATTTTGTGTTGAGAGCTTTAATGTCTCTATACTTTTGAAAGACCTGAATACTTGCTTCTATAGGAATTGCTACACTTTGGTTATCGGAGTTTGGGTGATCTTCTGAAGCATTGACAATTGCACAAACTTTATCACTATATCGACTTAATAATGGAGAGCCACTCAACCCTCCCCAAACAATTCCACCTTTGAATCTATAAAGGTATTCTCTTTCCTGAAGATTACCGTACCGCCGCCCTTCATAGCGAGCAGTTACCTCAAGTCCTCCCGTTTTTTCTGCATATCCATAAACGAGAAGTGGATCGTCTTGACTGGGTTCCACAAAATCGAAGGCAACGCAGGGATGCTTGGGAACATTACTTTCCAATTGCAGTAAAGCTAAATCCAATGAGTTGTTTCTAATAGGTCCAATAACTCTAGCTTTCAAATTATGTGGAGAGGGATCATACCAAACCACATTGATGGGATTTTTTTCTACATCCTCTACCACATGATGACAAGTGAGTATATAGCCTTTAGCAACAAAGAAACCTGTCCCTGTTTTACCAGAGGCAATGTGAACCGTACATTTTCGCAGTAACTCAGCCAGTTTATCTGAGGTTTTCGTTGACATTGTCTTACTTGATGTATTGAGGTGAATTATCTGTGCCTTTATTTGTTTGATTCATCCCAATTAAGCGTTACTTTTAGAGACGTTTTACTAGTCAACTTACCAAGAATTGCAACAAGATTGCCTGACTCTAACCCAAACTCCAACCCAAATTCTACGCTGCACCGATTTGCTTTAACATCCTGCCTCACATCTTCTACGGCTGTGGCAATTTCCGTAGCGATGACTCTAATTTGCTCTTTAACCTGCCTGAGCGGAAGCGGTCTATCAGGTGATCTTGGAGTTAGACCACCAGTTTCAGTAATTGGAGTTGCCTCTACACGAACAAGTACACCATTTTCGAGTTGAACCTGAACCAGTTTTGTTTGCTCCATAAAGACTCCTAAATTTCGCTTATACACTAATCTATATCCCTAAATTTTACCTTGGGAGTAACTTTTATGAAAGCTGATGACGGGGGTTGGGGAGTAACAGAACAGTGAACCGACTCAAGGACGTTTAGCGATCGCCCAACCCTTCAATCCAGCTTGGGTTGCTCCCGCCTACAATACCCTTGCCTTGGTCACTGGTTGTGTCGATAACGCCAGAGCCAGACAATCGATCGTTCAAATATTAGAGAACAACAACCACCAATTCACACCTCGCACCTGGTATCTGGATTGTGGCAATTCCCGACGCAGTGGACAAGTTCTCTTAGGCTCTCACCTTTCCACCAAACCCGATGATTATCAGTTTGGCGCATTGGGATGCTTTCGGCTCCCTGCCCCTATCATCCAACAACCCGACCTGCTGATTCCACAACCAGGGGAAATAGAGGATAACAGCCTCTCCTGTGAACAACTTGCCTCACTGAATAGCCAATCTCTCAGCATTAGTCAGCGGGTTGCGGCTGAAGCCTTTGATTATCTGTTGCAGTTGACCACCGGGAAGCTGCGACGGTTCGCCACCTACTTTGATCTAGAGAGCGGCAGTGGGCAATCGCTCTACACGACCCAAGCCAGTGTCATTCAAGCAATCCATCAGTCTTCAAATTAATCATCGCTCACTGCATAATTTTCCATTGTGCTGGAACTTTTTACTCGATCAGTCCTGCTCGCATTGCCAATACGGCTGCCTGAGTGCGATCGCTGGCACATAATTTGCTGAGAATACTACGGATATGCACTTTGACGGTACCAAGACTCATATAAAGTTGTCCCGCAATCTGATTATTGGTGTAGCCCTGCACTATCAATTCCAACACTTCCAACTCTTTGTTTGTTAATGGATCAGCCTCTAAAATCGTTGACTGTTCAGCGTCAAGGGCAGCGATCGTGACAGTCCTACAAGCAGTGGACTTTGTCGCTAATACAGCCTGCTTGGCATATTTGAGAATCACATGGGCAATAGTAGAGTCAATCCAAAGCTGCCCTTCAGCCGTAAGACACACCACTTCCGGCAAAAACTCGAAGCGCGTCGTTTTTACAAAATAGGAATCCGCCCCTACAGCAAACGCATCCAAAACGACCCGTTCGGTTGTAAATGCTGTCACCATTAAGAGCTTTGTGCGAGCAGCGTCATCAGCGCCGACGGAAAGCCGAAATTTCTGGATCAGTTCGGTTCCGCTCATGTCAGGCAGATCAATATCGATAATGGCAACATCTGGTTTTGTTGTCTGAAGCAGCTTCAACCCAGCCGTAGCAGAAGCAGCTTCACCAACCAAGGCAATTCTTTCACAGCTATGGAATGCACCGCGCATTCCCAAACGAGTTAGACTATGGTCTTCCACAATGACGGTTTGAATCTTCTTCATGATGATCTGAATGCGGATTGCTAATGATGTTGAAATAGATTCAGGCAGAATCGGCATCACAAAATAGCTCAACTAAATTGTCATTTAGCTGAGTCTTAGACTCGCATACGACAAGAACGTCAGTGGTAGACCAACCCTAAGGATCACAGCTAGACGGTAGTGACCTCCCTTAGCTTGCCATTTCAGCACAGCTAAAACAAGCACTTATCCTACAAATGCTGTGAAAATACCACTTTATAATACTAAATCGCTTCTTTTGAGGACTAATTAGAAAACCAGAGAAAATTAACGCCCTACTTTCAGCGCCCTACAGCAGCTTACAAGGCAAGTTACCCCAAAAATGAACAGCAGCAGCTTCAAGTCGCCTGCTGCCAAAACCGCCTTCTACAATGAGTACAGGTGTTAATGACAGTCGATCGCTGGTATCTGGTTAGTAGAAATCAGTACGGCACAGTTATTGCTGGTGTCGTCAAGTCACCAAAGCTGAGTTATTTAAATCTAGTGTAAAGTTCCAGCTTCTGTTTGATAGGTAACTATAGTGTTTGCATGAAGCGTCTGTGTTTTCACTGTAAGTTCACCGAAGTAGGAGCTAAGGTATACCTTGTTGTACTTCCTGACTGTGAGCTATATGCCAGTTCAGAAACAGACGATAGACGCAGCACCACCGAATCAGAAACTAGAGCATGAAGACCACGTAGAAGGTGCTTGTCGTCCTACCTTTTACATGCATGCAGACTTATTAGCGGCTCTCGAAGCTCAATGTGCCATCGAAGGCGATAAGAAACGATCGCCGTTCTTAGCAGAGCTACTGAGCTTGTTGCTAACTTCCCCTGTGGGGCAAGAACTACGTGAGCAAGCAAAGGTTCATAGACGCACACTGGTCTATGAGTTAGAGCGCAATCTCGTCCTTTTTAACGAACATCTGCCGACAGAGCGGATCAAAGAATTAGCTGAGCAAAGTCAGCGACATCCGGATCAAATGCTAGTACGTTTGGTTCTCATCGGGCTGAAAGTTTACGAACGATCCATCGCCCGTATGGAAACAGAAATCGAGACCAGCAAAGAGCTGCTCTAGCCTTTAAAGTCAGCGAAAAGTTCCGGATTGTTATATGAATTCGCTGTACTTATTTATACAAGCATCTATTGATACTTAGACGAGTAGTTACTTCGCTATGCTCATTGAACTACCGCTGACAAGCCCACTTCTCCTTGTTAGCCACCCTTAACCTACTCAACTACCGTACTTAGCGTGTTAGTTAAAGCACTAGTTGAACCTAGTAGTATAGCCGTCGAACAAGCGTCAGTTTGCCTCTCCCAAGGCGGCTCAAGGAACGCCTATGTTCTTACAGGAGCAAGCGTTGCTGCTGCACAACCAAGCACATAGCGTGATGATACATGCATTCATTTCCCCCCAGTGGAGAGCATGAGGATAAGCATCACTGTGAGACAACGCAACACTGCCTATTTTGCTCACATCCATGCATACAAACTCTTCAAGTCCTTACTCCAGGATTTTGATCCTGGGGTCTCTGCCAACGGAGTGTCAGTGGCTCCAACAGATTCTTACCACCAATGGCTATGCAGTATCAATAGCCGAGCCTGATGGACAACTTGAGCAAGCTCCCTTTGATCTAGTGATTCTCCATGCCATCCTTCCAGACCTAAGGCACAGAGCGCTGATCCAACAAATTCGCCAGCAGCAAATGGCATCCTTCATTCCTGTCTTGCTAATCACTGCCAATGATTCATTGAGCCTGCTTCGCAGTCTGGAGACGGAGGCAAATGACTTCATGGCAGCACCAGCGGAACCAAACCATCTGCTCAATCGAGTGCAAGTGCTGCTCAAATGGAAGCAGCTGATGGAGGAGTTAATCCAGCTTAACCAGCAGCGGGAAGATTTTGTCGCCTGTCTGCTACATGACCTACGCAGTCCACTCAGCGCTACAAATCAAGTACTACGGCAAATGCTACAGGGTGTATTTGGCAACACACTACCAGAACTTGAGTTGGTATTAAACCAGATAGCAGAGAATAATCAGTCCCTCATTCTAATGGTTGAAACTCTACTGGACAGTTATCGCTACGAGACTGGGCAGCAGTCCCTCAATTTTCTTCCGGTCGATCTAGCTGCATTAAGTCAGCAGATCGTCGATCAAATGTCACCGCTGGCAACCCAGAAAGGCTTAGCCTTGACGTTGCACCTGGAAGTAGAGCCAGGGCAAGAACCGCCTGTCATGATAGTTCTTGGCGATCACACAGCACTTTACCGGCTGCTCCTCAACCTTATTAGCAATGCCATTCAATATACAGAGAGCGGCTCGATCGAAGTACGGCTCTATTCCTCCGTCAGTACGCAGCCATCTACCAGGGAGCAGATCACTATTGAAGTAGCAGACACTGGCAGTGGTATTCCTACTGAGGGAATGGAAACGATCTTTGAACGTTTTCAACAGTCTAGCGCTGCTAGAAGAGGCTATGGTTTGGGCTTGTATCTCTCAAAGCAGATTGTCGAGTCGCATCAAGGAAGCCTTACAGTGAGAGTCAACCAAGGCAGAGGTAGCGTGTTCACGATCCGGCTTCCCACACGCCCTACTAACTGAAATTTAATTTATCTAGCGCATCACTCCATGTCAGCGCGGTGGCGTATGAGCATTGTGACCATAATGCTCATACGCCACTTTGATGCACGGTGTAAGGAATGCTTGAGGCAGTGATCGAGAACCGTCACACTTACAGAACTGGTAACATTAATCGATGCCACTGACGAGGATTGGGTGTTGGGTGCCCCAATTAATGAAATAAGAGCGCGTCACTCCGCTTCACCAATGAGTGTGAATGCAGCCCAGTTTAATGGTTGCGGATATTTATCGCGGGTGGACAGCATTGCCTTTCGTAGCGCCTGGGCTTTGTCTAGCTTGCGCTCCCGCCAGTTGCGATAAAACTCGGTCATCAAGAAGGCAGTGGAATCATCGGGTACTTTCCACAGGGAGACAATGACGCTGGGGACTCCAGCGACGAAGAGCGATCGCGATAACCCAATGACTCCATCGCCCGTAATATCACCGCGTCCGGTGTCGCAAGCACTGAGTACCACGAGATTGGCATTCAGCTTAAGGTCGAAGATTTCACCGGAGGTCAGCAAACCATCGTTGGGCTGGTTGGTGCCGTTGGGAGCCAGCGCGATCGCACCAGGAGTATCACCTTTGAAGCCATCCAATAGCCCATGCGTTGCCAGATGGATGATGCCTGCGTTCTGCATTTTCTGGACAATCGCATCTTTTTTAGCGTCGTTTCCAGTGATAGCTTGAGTATTGAGTTGCTTGGCGATCGCCTTGGCTTCCGTTTCGGAACCAGCAAGGGGAGCAAGTTTATGGGGTGGATTACCAATGATCGTGGTGACAGTAGGCATGGCGGGATTGCCCACCACAAGAGCAGGGCGATTACCTTTGGGCAGGGCTTGGGCTGTTTTATGGGTGAGGTCGAGGGTTTGGATGGAAGGGGCAGTGAGGATGGTGTGTTGGGTAATCAGGGGTTGGTTTTGGGCGTTGAGCAAGGCAGGGAAAGGCACGAGGAAAAGTTCGCCTTGAGGCATGAAGATGACACGATCGTTTTCGTTCTTAAGCAACAGATCGGCGATTGGCTCAATCAAGAGTTGATGGAGTTGGCGGAGGGCGCGATCGCGCTGTTCTCGCAGTTCCTGTTCTTTTTCAGGTGTCAGACTGACGACAATATCACCACGATCTCTAACTCCAAGCTTGTTACGGCTGGCATTGACAAAATCATTGAGGGACTTACCCAGGGTACTAATGTCACCTTTACGAAAGTGAATGCTGCCATCGGGTTGAATAATGTAAATGTAGAGGTCTTGATCAGAAGCAATCGAGTATTGCACCAATGTTGCAGTTTGAGTTTTAGAAACTTGCTGGATCTGTGGAAGCGAGAGTTTGGCAACCTTCTGTTTAGCAATTGCGTTTTCGAGAGTTTCGCCTGAAAATCGAGCCGCGAGTAGTTCGATGAAGGCTCTGGCACGACCGCGATCAGAAGTTTCGAGAGCAGCTTCAGGTTTCTGAAGTGCGATTTGGACTTGTTGCAGGAAACGATAGGTTTTAGCTTGTTCCTCAAACAGGGATCGTCGTTGAGTGTCTGTCAGTCCAAAGCGTAGAGATTCCCAAATTTCAACTGCCTTTAATAGGCTTACCTCTGCGTCTTCTGTGCGTCTATTATTAAATAGGGCAAGCCCCAGATTGTTGAGAGCAATTCCCTGACTGTTTTGAGATTTAATTTCTTGTGCAATAGCTAAGCTTTGTTGGTGATACTCAATCGCTTTAGCATAATCACCCAAAGCGTTATATGCATTTCCTAAATTAGCTAGTGAGTTGCGTTTACCACTTCGGTCTTCAATTTCTTGCGCAATCGCTAATTGCTGTTCTTCGTAATAGATCGCTGTAGCATATTCTCCTAAATAGTAGTGAACAATTCCCAGATCGCCTAAGGCGGCTCCTTCACCCTGTCGGTCTTTGATTTGCTGCGTAATAGCTAAGCGTTGTTGGTGATGTTCAATAGCCTTAGTATAATTGCCTAGAGCATTGTAAACATTACCCAAATCGCCTAGAGCACTGCTTTCAAGCTGTGGGTCTTTGATTTGCTGTGCGATGGCTACACGCTCTCGATGGTACTCAATGGCTTTAGCATAGTTACCCAAAGAAAAGTAAACGCTACCCAAGCCACCTAGTGTATTACCTTCAAGCCGTGGGTCTTTGATTTGTCGTGCAAGAGCTAAACTTTGTTGATGGTAATTAATAGCTTTAGCATAGTTGCCCAAAGACCAGTGAACACGTCCTAGATTACTTAGTGAAGCTCCTTCGCCCCGCTGATCTGAAATTGCTCGAAAGACATCTAAACTCTGTTGATAGTACTTGATAGCTTCAGTGTAATTGTCTAGAGACCACTGAGCATTGCCCAAGCCACCTAGTGTATTACCTTCAAGCTGTGGGTCTTTGATTTGCCGTGCAAGAGCTAAACTTTGTTGATAATACTCGATAGCTTTCGCATAATTACTCAGAGTATAATAATCAATGCCTAGATTATTCAATGAGGCTCCTTCGCCCCGTGGATCATTGGTCTTCCGCGCAAGAGCTAAACTTTGCTGGTGATACTCGATAGCTTTGGCAGAGTTA
This sequence comes from Tildeniella sp., assembly GCF_059505325.1. Lineage (NCBI taxonomy): Bacteria > Bacillati > Cyanobacteriota > Cyanophyceae > Oculatellales > Oculatellaceae > Tildeniella > Tildeniella sp. The sequence goes on along the minus strand of NZ_JCACKI010000003.1, from coordinate 25,235 downwards.
CCCATTGTGAGATAAATACTTCCTAGGTTGCCTAGCGCATCACCTTCACCCTGTGGATCTAGGATTTGTCGAAAGATATCTAAACTCTGTTCGAGATACTCGATGGCTTTGAAAGAGCTACCCAAAGACCAGTAAGCACTTCCCAGCATATTTAGTGCTTGCCCTTCGCCCCGTTGGTTCTGAATTTCCCGCATGACTACTAGAGTCTGTTCAAAGTACTCAACGGCTTTGGCAGAGTTACCCAAGGCATCATAAGCACTTCCCAGATTACCTAGTGCATTGCCTTCGCCGCGTCGGTCGTTAATAGAGCGGTAAATCTGTAGGGCTTCTTGCAAGAACTGCAAGGCTGACTTAAATTGCCCTATTTTATATTGCTGAACACCTTGCTGCAACAACCGATCGCCCTCTGCTTTCTTCTCACTAATTGTCTCCTGAGCGATCGCCCCCTGATTACGCTCGCCTATCACCACCGCGATCGGCAAGGAGAGAACCAGAGGCGCAATGGCTAAACCAAATAGCTTGAGCGTGGGATGCATCCAAAAACTTCCATAGAGAGCAAGATTCGTTGTTAATCTATCACTCTTCGCTGTTGGAGGTTATGCACTCCTGTACCCAGGCGCGATCGCTCTCTGACAATGCGGGTTCTGGTATGGGTTGAGTGTAGTCAATCCGCAGATCGAAATTTCCTTGTTCATAAACCGTGTGTAAAAGCGGCTGTCAATCAACCAGTATTTCTAAATTCTTATTTCACCACCTCTAGGATGGTGGAAATGGCGGCAAGTTGCCTACGATTGATAGCGTTCATGTCTCGGCTCACAGTGATATCGCTGCGCGTGTTGCGATCGCCATCGCCCATCAGCGCTTCCACAAAGCCCAATTCCTCCTCCCCAGAGAGAGCCAACGGTGCTCTAGAGCCAGCCTCTGCCCCACGCCCAGCGGCGATCGTTTGTAAGCCCTTGAGCGCATCACGAATCGGTTTCTCGCTTGCCAACACCAGGACTTCCAGCGATCCAGTCCCCTCCAGCGTAAAGATATAGCTATCGCCCTGGACAGGCGTGAGCAAGGTTTGTCCGGCACCCAACAACGCTTCACTTTCTGCCGAATTCCAGTAAGGATAAAGGGGCGTCAGTTTCCCACTTTCACCAATCCCAATGACTGCGACATACAAATTGCGCTTTTCCTGGTTGCGAATTTGCACCTGTACCGTCGTCCCTTCCTTGAAGGTTTTGGGTGTAGTCGCAATACGGCTCCCTTTCGGCACTACGGCAATATCTACTTTATAGGCTGAGGACTGCCCAACCAGCACCACATCACTACCCGTCACCAGTTTCAGCAGCTTCCCTGCCAAGAGCGATTTGAACCGTCCCGCTAAACGATCGATCGCTGCCTGTGCCGTTTCACCAGGTTGATCACTGAAGGTTGGGGCGATCGGACGCAGCCCTGTCAAAAACAAGCCAACAGTCTCAACGTTTGGTAAGACAGCACCTCGCTGCGTTTGCCCACGCTTAACCTGTTGCAACACGGCTGGAGTTAACCGTCCTAGAATACAATCAGCACCTTGCTCAACACTGACGACTTGTACTCGCTCCAATTTTTGCAACGCGGCTTTTGCTGCCTCCAACTGGTTGCCCAAAGACGCATCCAAACTCACGCGCAATTTCAAATCAGTGGGCACACCGCGTATTTTTTCCCGCAGCACGGTGCCTCGTTGCAAATTGCTCAACTGACCCGATCGCACTTTGCCCGTTGCCGTTAACCCAGTGCGACTGGTTTGCTCCAGTTCTGCAATCTCATTGCCGTTGGCATCAATCACTGCCCACAGCCCACCTTTGCTACTGGCTGCCAAACTCAACGAAGAGGTGCCCCCCAGCCAGTACTCCACCTGTCCATCTGGTTTGACAGTACGCACGACTGCTTCTGCCCAGGGCTGATTCGGAGTGAGGAAATAGGCTCGTTTTTCTTCGTTGCTAACTGGATTGGCGGCAAAGAGGGGGAATTGCTCCACGGGATATTTGGTGTTGGCAGCTAAATCTTTGGTGCTACGAGCCAGGTTGACAAACGCCGACTTAATGGATTCCTTTGTATCCGATTGCCAGAGGTAGCGAGTCAGCAGGTAGGTAAAGGCTCCAGCATGGAATGTTTCGTTATCGAAGGCAGCATCAGCCGCGTATTGGTCAAACTGGGCAGAGCCGATCGCCACGCCTTTGGCAATCCCTTGTTTCCGCAATGCCAACAACTTCGTTTCGTCAAGGTCTTTCATCAGACGGTGTTGCAGTTCCAGTTCTGCTGGACTGGGTTTCGCGTAGCGATCGCCATCCACCCGCGACGGCACCGCGCGAAAGGTGAGTCCACCACGAGTGCCGCCCCCCGAATGGCAGCTATCAAGGACGGCTGTGACCAACTCGGTTTTGAGCGATCGCGTCAAGAGAAACAATGTCTTTCCCATAATGTCTTGCACAATAGCAGGGTCACTGGTGAGGCGATCGGTGGGCACCATCGTCCCGTTCAGGCGATCGGTATTGGGCATTTTCTCACCATTGATAATCAGCTCTGGAATGGGGTATGGATCAATAATGCGGGAACCATGCCCAGAGTAATGAAAGACAACCACGTCCCCAGACTTCGCTTGACCGAGGTGAGTTGTGAACGCCGTCAGGATATTGTCGCGCGTTGGTTTGAGGGGTTCAGAGTCTGTCACAGCCAATCTTTGATCTGCTACTACCAAAATATCTTTGGGGTTGAAGCCAAACCGATGCACCAGCAATTCCCACTGCAACTCCACATCGGTTAAACACCCTTTGAGGTTGGGAATCTTGTCTGGATAGGCATTCACCCCCACCAGTAGCGCCAACTTCCGCCCTGGCGTACCCTGCGCCAGAACGCGCCCATACTGCTCTGCCCGCTGTCGGATATCCCACTGGCTCAACCCCAGGCTTGCCAGAGTTGCACCAGCCGCTTGCAGAAAATGACGACGCTTGATGGGGGACATAATGGAACCGTTCTCCTGTAAAAATATGGATTGGTTTTGCAGCAAGCGCTTTGTCCAGAGGCATGGCTCTAAGACATCCAACAGCATATCCCTCCGGCACTTGGGAAGGTTTTGCAGCGATTAGCCAACAGCTAATTGCTAACGACTTACAGCCCATTGCCAATCAAAATAAATGGTGCCCAATAGTAGGGATGGGTATAGTCGGGCGATCGCTGGACAGGAAGTTGCTTACCCGGTTTAGCTGTCACTACTAACGCAGCATCGCCACCTCTAGGAGCATCTTTCTCAGTCTTTTTGCCTGTCATCAAGTCAAGTTGAGCTTGGCGCATAGCCTCTGATTTCGTTTTGCCTTCAGCCAGGTGACGATAAAATTCTTGCATCAGCAAACCCGTGCTAGCATCACTGACATTCCAGAGGGACGCAACTACGCTTTTAACACCCTTCTCAAAAAAGGCATTACCAACGCTAGAGATTTCAATACCATCAGCAGTTTGGCTGGCAAGAGCCGTTTGGCAAGCAGAGAGTACGACGAGGTTAACACCTGGTAATCCGTAGAGCGCAAGCATTTCAGAGATCTTTAGCTTGCTGCCGTTGCCAAGCAAAATATAGGATTGCTCTTGAATGCCACCAACAAATTGACCGTGAGTGGCAATGTGGAGGATTTGACGATTAGGTAAATATTGTTCCAGGATCGCGGCGGTAAATTGCTGATTGAGGAATTTGCGACCAGGGAATCTTCCGGTTTTGTCGCGATTATCGGTCTCGTCGCGCAGGATGGCGTTCAGTTCGCCTTCCACAGCGGGGAGGGGATAAGGGAAATCGGGTGGCTTGGCAGCGGAGAGACCGAGGGCAAGGACTTTAGTGTGCTTACTATCAGTGGGAAGACGCTCGCTGCGGGTAGAATCAGCGGAGACAATTGTGGCAACGGTGTAATCTTGGATGAGGTATTTTTGACCGTTGAAGAGGGCACTCATAGGGATATAGCGGGTGACACGATCGAGCGCAAACACGAGATGTTCAATTTTTGGAACGTCTTTGGTGCCTTGCAGTTCTGTTTGCAGATCCTTGGGAAATAGCCAGATATAAAGCTGCTGGCTGACGGCTTTGAAAGCAGCAGTATCGGCAGCAGTGCAAGGATTCTTCTCGCATCGTTTCATGAGATCTCGGAATTCCTGTACCTTGTCGGACAGTTGCTTTTGACTAACATCGACCTCGAACGATCGCAGCACTTCACTCTGAGTTGCCAGCACAATCCACAAACGTTTGTCAGTCACCAGTGTATAGATCAACGCCGTGTTGGGCTGGGCTTTGATGATTTCTTGGGCTTTGGCATTCAGAGGATTTTTCGGATCAAGGAAGTTCTTTTCATCGTTTGCCTTACGATCTTGGAGTGCCTGCTCAAAGGATTTAACAACTTTTTCGTATTCATCTTTGGCTTGCTTACGCTGTCGCCGGAGATCTTCACAGGGATCGTTTTTGTCTTCGCATTGTTTGAGCTGTTGTGCAAAGGTAATGTAGGTTGTATGTTTGGCAATAATGGTCTTCTCAGCGGCATCCAATTCAATGGTTTTGCCGTTCTTATCAACTTTTGCTCTAACGATAGGATCGAAGTCTTTCAATTCCTGTACTTTTAGCAGTTCCAATACTTCTTGGGCTTCCAGAATCCGCCCTTGAGTAAGCAGCAATTCTGCTAACTGACGGTAAATTTCACTAGTTTTCTGGCGTCCCAATCCTTGAACAGCCTGCAAGAACAATTGCTGTGAATCTGGAGATGATTTCTGGATATAACTGCGGATTTTTTCAATTTGATTAATAGCTTGTTTATAGTAAGCGATTGCAGAGACGGGCATATTTAAATCTTGATAAACCTGAGCTATTCCTATTTTTGCCCTATAGGAATAGACGAAGGATTTACTGCCTATGACTTCTCGGTAAGCTGCAATCGACTGGTCGAACTGACGCTGCTTGCGATAGATATTACCCAAAACATAAAGGGCGAGTCCCTCAATATCTCGGTTTTTCATATTGCGTGCGATTGATAAGCTACGCTGAGTGAATTCATAAGCTTTTGAATAACTTTCAGCATCTGTATGCCACCAGCCTAAATAAGCAGTTGAAATCGCTTCAAGAAGTGGATTTTTAGCCTGTTGTGCCGCTATCAAACTTTGTTGAAGAACCTTTTCTGCTCGTACATCGCCTTGCCCGTAGTATGCAGAAGTTAAACTAAGTAAAGCTATAGCTTCAATTGCTGGATCTTTGATGTTTTGATTGATTGTTTTGATTCTTTCAGCAGACTCGACGCTGCCTGGATAATTCCCGATCAGAAAGTATATATCACTTAGATTTACAAGCACAATTATCTCAGCCTGGGGATTTTTAGTCTTTTGGGCAGTTCTCAAGGCTTGTTGAAAATATTTAATTGCCTCAGGATAGTCATTGAATTGATTAGCATAAAGACTACCAAGAGCATTTAGAACTTTTGACTCACGAAAACTATCCTTCGCCTGCTTCGCCGTAGCAATCGATTGCTGATAATTCTTTATTGCTTCTGCATAGTCTTTCAATGCAACGTTAAGATCTGCAATCACTGCGAATGCTCTAGCGCGTGCAGAAAAGTTTTCAGTTCCTTCCGTCAGCTTTAAACCTTTCTGAGCCAATTTTAACACTCGTTGGTATTCCGTTTGTGATGCAGTAATCTGACCTGAAGAGTTAGCAATATCTAGCAGGGCTTCGATTTGTAGTTCCCGCTCTTGAATCTTCTCAGCGACCTTCAATCCCTGCTGATAATATCTAATTGCCTCATGATAATCGTTGAGGCTATCATTGTAGATATCACCAATTTGATTAAGAAGGCGGGCTTCTCGCCATCCCTCATGCGCTTCCTGTGCGTTTTTAGTAGCTTGCTGGAGGTAACTGATCGACTTCTCATAATCCTTTAAATAGTACTGAGCAGTACCCAGAATAGCGAATGCTCTGGCTTTGCCAGATAGGCTATTAGTACTCTCTGCAAGTTTTAAACCTTGTTGAGCGAATTTAGTTGCCTTTTGGTGATCTACTTGAGAAGTGGCAAAAAGAGAAGTAGTGTTGGCTATATTCAGTAATATATCAATCTGCAATACATAATCTTTAATTTCTTCTGAAATTTGTAGTCCTTTTTGGTAGGATTCAATCGCTTTTCGATAGTCTTTTAAATCGTTACTGTAAATATCGCCAACAGTACTAAGAGTAGACGCTTGACTATATTTTTCCTTCGCATCTCTAGCAGTAAGAATTAGCTGCTGATAGTACTCGATAGCTTTAATACTTTCACTTTTTCCTTGGTAAAGTCTGCCTAGATTACCAAGCACGATTTGCATTAGTTTAAAGTTGTTCTCGGCTTTCGCAGTGCTTAGTGACTGATTATACAGCTCGATCGCTTTTGTTATATTTTTTAATCCTTTATATGCATTACCGAGGTTATTGAGTGTCCTCCCTTCCAAATCTAGATCTTTGATCTCACGAGCAATTACTAATGTCTGCTGCTGATATTCCAGCGATTTAGCGTAATCGCTCAAAATAAAATATATATTGCCAATACTCCGAAGGGTGTGTCCCTCCTGTTGGCGCTCTCCAACTTTTTGGTAAATTACCAGAGCTTGCTGAAATGTCTTTAACGCCTCCTGATACTGCTTTTGTTCCAGTTGCTTATTTCCTTGCTCGAACAGGCGATTTGCTTCACGCAAAGCTGCACTGCCCTCCTCTGCCTTCTGATTTTGCGCGATCGCCGTTTGAGCGATCGCAGGTGAAACCACAGTGGGGATTGATGGACTCAGGCAAATGCAAATAGTGGCAATTGCCAGACCAGCAGACTTCAGGTGATGCATCAAAAAATCCTCTAGGGGTAGAGAAGCTCATCAGTAATCTATCACTCTCGTTTGCGAGAGGTTATGCAGTGTAAAGCTGATAGCTAGAAGCAGCAGCAGATATGATAGGTGTATTCAGTAATGCGCGATCGCCGTTCAGCCATCCAGGTACACGCCATGTCTGTTGCCACCAAACTCATGACACTTGAAGAGTATCTGAACTATGACGATGGCACCGATACCCGCTACGAATTGGTCAACGGGGAACTGATTGCCATGCCGCCCGAAAGTGTCCTCAATCACCAAATTGCCTCTTTCCTGTTTGCCTCCTTTTTGCAACTGGGGATTCTTTACTACTGTTTAAGCATTGGGGCGCAGATTGCAGTCAGTGGCTACCGCGCAACCGCACGACAACCCGATTTAATTGTTTTGTCAGAAGAAGTGGCAACAGCATTGGAGGGAGCAAGCCAGGATCTCATTACCCACGATATGCCACCGCCCCAGCTAGTGGTAGAAGTGGTTAGCCCCAAGCAAGAAAATCGCGATTACCGTTATAAACGCACTGAATATGTCGCCCGGCAGATTCCTGAGTATTGGATTGTAGACCCGATCGCTCAAAAGATCACCGTCCTGGAATGGGTTGATGGTTTGTACGAGGAAATGGTGTACTAGGGCGATCAGTCCATCCGTTCGCCCCAGTTTTCCACCTTAAATGTGACGGCTGCAATGGTTTTAAGCGCAGGACGCTGAGTGAGGTTTACTGCGCAGGGGCGGCTTCAGGCTTTTGCACCACGAAAAAGCAGCTATTGTATTCACTGCCGCTGTCTAACCCCCAAACGCCTGTAAACGGACGCACACCCCGATCGCTAACCGACTTCACCACCACATCATACTGCCCTGGTTCCAGCACATAGGTGCCGACTGGACCTTGATTTGGGCACCCCTTCGGTCCTTCTCCCACATATTTTTTGCAATCGGTACAGGGTGCCAACTCTTCCAGGCGCGGCGTCGGTCCGCTAAACACGATTCGCATCTTTTCTGGAGAATCATTCCGAATGACAACAGCGGTCGTGCCATCGCCCCTGGAGCCACTGAACCCTGGACGATCAATCTTACCTGCTCCTTTTGCGCGCGTATCATTCACGATCGCTTGGGTATAGGAGCGTTTGACCGCTGCGGTTTGAGGATGCTTGGGATAGTCATCCAGAAATTTCTCAAACATAGCAAGCGCCTGCGGAAAAATTTTGCGATCGGCGTAGGCGTTGCCACAGGCTTGGTAAAAGCTGGGCAGATTGGTCGCAGGCTGCGGCAGCAGGTTGTGTTTGGTTAACGTCCCAGCTTGGTCACAGACCTTGGGTGTCACCAGAGCCACCATTGACGGCTGCTGAAACAGTTGAGCCGTTTGCTGTTGGGTGGCACTCATCAATCCGGTTTCAGGATACTGCTTGGCAAGTTGGAGATAGGCTAGCAGCGCCGCTGCGCCTTTGCCTGCCTGCTGCTCGCTAACTCCCTTCTGAAACGTCTGACATTCCGCCTTTTTGACCTTTGCGGTCGCCACCAGGTCATCATCATCATTACCGGGATTAGCAGTAATTACTCGATCGAGAGCCGCGATCGCAGCAGTACAGTTAGCTGCATTGTATGCTTGCAACCCCTGTTTGTAATGATGGCGATCGACAAAGTATTGAATGCTGCTGGGCAAGAAGAGAACCGCAACTGCCACGGTTCCCAAACCGAAAAGCCATCGACGTGTTTTGTTCGGTGGCGGCGTTTGCACCCTGTGGGGCGAAGGGGACACTTGAGACATGGGAGACTCCTATTGAGTAAAGAGAGTGATTCATACCTGTGTTCAGCCGCATCAGTGAGGCAGATGGCACACATCAGCACAGCAACGTCAGCCAATGTTGTGAGTACCAACCTGGAACGATCGAGGGATAAATAGAACGAAGACTTTGAGTGCTGTGAACAAGCAGTAGTATCTGTTTCTGGTGTTTCTGTCTCTGCTTGCTTGCTTAATTAAAGAGTACGGTACCAGTCGGGTGAAAGAAGCGTCTTTTCTACCAACTCGTTGAATGAAAGCGGCGACATCGTTTGCACAAAACAGCAATGTGACGCAACCAACACCAGCCTGCTGTTAAAGACAAATTTCGGCGTTGCCTGGTGAAGGGATGAATCGAGGTGAATGCTGAGCTGATGCCATGCCCTGAGTGCAAGTCCACGCCTGTGTAAGTTGACGCATAGCCATAGAAATGGCAAGCACAGCAGTAAACAAAATCAACATCTGTGTCGATCGATGTTCCTGTCCCCGTCTGATTCATCCACTATGCAGCAACATCCTATCGGTTTCACCTCTATGGCAGACACCTAAACGGTTTCGACTTGTGGACGCTGCCCCACTTTGCGTAATAACAGATCTCGATTCTGTTGGGCTTCTTTGTTGCTGGGATTAATTTGCAAGGCTTGATCAAACGCCGCGATCGCCTCTTGATAGCGTTCTAGCTTTGCCAATGCTACACCCCGGTTGAACCAGGCAGATTCAAATTTGGGATTGAGGGCAAGTGCTTGGTCATACGCCGCGATCGCATCTTTGTAACGCTTCAATCTGCCCAGGGTCACGCCTTTGTTGTACCAGGCACTCACTCGCTTCGGCTCTAGCTGAATTGCCCGATCGTAGGCTTGCAGCGCGGCTTGCGGTTGTCCGCCATCGTCCAGCGCATTGCCCAACGTTACCCAGGCACCAGCCAGTTTCGCATCCAATTTTACGGCTTGCTGGAGCGCCGCGATCGCCTCCGGGTAGCGCTCCAGGTCGTACAGCGCCTGCCCGCGACTAGCCAGGGTGACGGCATGGTTGGGATACAGTTTGAGCACTCGGTCGAACAATGCCAATGCCTGTTCTGGTTTACCTGCGTTCAGCAATTCCCATCCCTGGTTAAACCACTGCTCGGCTTGTGCTGCCTGGTCAGCTTGTGCGGATGCTTTGGGTTGAAGTTCTAAAAGTGTGGCATTGGCTGGATGGGTGGTTGATGCCTGAGCAATGGTTGGTAAGGCAGGAATGGCATATCCGGTTAGTAGAACAAGAGAAATGGTGAAGCCAAGTTGTTTGAGAGATGACATGATGGTTCCTCAATGGGTTTCAAGGAAATATCACGCTTGAGTACCAGGAACATATGCAGGGAAATTGCTGTTAGCCATTAGCTTTTAGTTATTTCAGATGTGTATACAGCTGGAGAAGCAGCGAGTCGCTATTCTGCCTCGCCAATGAGTGTAAATGCTGCCCAATTCAGTGGATCAGGATATTTCTGTTTTGTAATCAACATTGCTTGCCGAAGTGCCTGTGCTTTGTTGGGTGATCTTTGCAGATTTTTATAGAACTCGGTCATCAGGAGAGCAGTTGAATCATCAGGTACTTTCCACAGGGAGACAATGATGCTGGGAACGCCTGCGGCAATGAGCGATCGCGATAAACCAATGACCCCATCGCCGGTAATTCTGCCACGTCCAGTGTCACAGGCACTCAGCACGACCAGTTCAGCCTTCAGCTTCATGTCCAAAATTTCGTCAGCTGTCAGCAACCCATCATTGAGTTCACCGTTACCAGATGGAGCAAGAGCGATCGCGCCGGGTAAACCCAAGCCTCTGAAGTCATCTAACAAACCATGAGTAGCTAGATGGATAAAGCGAGCATTAGGCATTTGTTGGATAATTGCAGCTTTAGTTGCTTGCTGATCTGTGATGGCTTTTGTGTTGAGTAAGAAAGCAATTTCCATTGCTTCCCGTTTAGCTCCCAACAGGTTAGGCAGTTGCACAGGGGTATCTCCAGCACGAGTAGTGACCTTTGGCATAGTGGGATTGCCCACAACTAATGCAAATTGCCCGTTCTGCCAGATGCTTTTGCGCTTCTGTTCTTCTGCTTTCTTATGGGTCAGTTCCAGGACTTGAATGGATGGTGCTGTGAGAATTGTATGTTTCTCGATCAAAGCTTTACCATTAGCATCCAACAGTGCTGGGAAGGGAATCAAGAAGAGTTCGCCTTGAGGAACGAAGATGACACGCTGATCGGGATCTTTGGGAAGAAGATCGGCGATCGGCTCGATCAATAGTTGATGTAGTTGTTTCAGATTCTGAGTTTGCTTTTCTTGTAATTGCCGCAATGCTTCCGTTCCTAAACTAACTTCTACATCAGCCCGACCTCTGGCACCAATGGCATCACGGCTCTCGAAGACAAGATTTTCCAGTTCGGCAGTTTGAGCTTTGAGGTCAACTGGGCGAAAGGCAATTTCTCCTGTTGGTTTCACAACCCAGAGGTACAAACTCTCATCTCCAATCCTAGAATATTGAACCAGTGTGGCGTTTTGTGCTTTGGCAATTTGTATTATTTGGGTAACAGTTGGGTTGGCAATAAATGAAGATGTGGATGTATCAGATGATTTATTAGATTTATCTGTAATCACCGCTCCAGAATCTGTTGTCAATCGCTTCGTCAGCAGTTCCACAAAGGCTCGTGCCCGCCCTCTTTCAGCGATTTCCAGCGCAGAATTAATTTTGTTTTGGGCTATCAAAGACTGCTGCAACAGACGGTATGTCCTTTGCTGGGTTTCAAACAGGGAAATCTTTTGTTGATCGGCACGCTGATCAAAACGAAGTAATTCCCAAATCTCAAGGGCTTGAAACAATGCCGTTTCAGCAGTGGCAGGTTTGCCTAAACTAAGGAAGAGGACTCCCAGGTTATTTAAAGCACCCCCCTCACCCATGCCGTCTTTGATCTCACGAAAAATTGCGAGAGCCTGCTGCTGATATGTAATCCCCTCGTTATAATTATTCAGGGCACCGTACGCCATTGCGAGATTGCCCAAGGCGTTTCCCTCACCTTGGCGATCGTTGAGTCTACGGGCAATAGCTAAGTGCTGTTGTTGATAGTTGATCGCCTGGGAATAATTGCCTAGAAAAAGATATGCGTTTCCCAGATCTCCCAGAGACTTTCCTTCGTCACGAGGATCTTTTATTTCACGAGCAATGGCTAGGCTTTGCTGCTCGTAGTCGATTGCCTTTGGGTAGTTGCCTAAAGACGAGTAGGTGTTGCCAAGATTGCCTAAAGCTTTGCCCTCACCTCGGCGATTTTTGACCTCGCGAGCAATAACTAAACTTTGCTGTTGGTAATCGATCGCCTTTGGGTAGTTTCCCAGGAACCAGTAAGCTAATCCAAGATTACCTAGGGCAACGCCCTCACCTTTGCGGTCTTTCAGTTCACGGGCAATAGCTAAACTTTGCTGCTGATAGTCGATTGCTAGTGGGTAATTACTTACAAACAAGTAAACCGCTCCAAGATTGCCTAGAGCACTCTCCTCCTCTTCGCGGTCTTTTAATGCACGAGCAAGGGCTAAATGTTGCTGGTGGTAATCGATTGCCCGCAAGTACTTGCCTAGAGACTCGTAGGTATTACCCAAATTCCTCAGGGCACGCCCCTCGCCTTGACGGTCTTTCAAAGCACGGGCGAGGGCTAAATGTTGCTCATAGTAATTGAGTGCTTGTGGGTAGTTGCTCAGAGCATAGTATGCATTGCCAAGCTTTTCTAACGCTTGCGCTTCACCTTGGTGGTCGTTAAGTTGGGGCGCATGGGCTAAACGTTGCTGGTAATAGCGAACTGACTGCGGGTAATTGCCTAGAGCTAGGTATGCAAGCCCCAAATTGTCTAGAGCTTGCACCTCATTCTGCGAATCTTTAATCTGTCGCGCTAGGGTCAATTGCTGATCAAAAAGTTCAATTGCTTGCTGTTTTTCACCTAAGACAAGGCGTGCTGAACCTATATTGCCTAGTGCATCTTCAGGGAACCTTTTTTGCAAGAGGGTCTAACAGAGGGCAATCAAAATAATCAGATACTCTGGTTTTTAATTCCAGTGCGGTCAATTTGCGTTCAGGTTCGACAATGGCTCGTTTAGCATGAATCCATTTCGGCTCAATCGCATTTAACCAAGGACTCTTGACTGGAAGTTTACACACAATCAATCGGACTCCAGTTCCAGTTTGCTTCACCTGACGGTTGTGATGCTTAATCCATTGCTGCACTTGTTTGGACAGATGCCAGGTGGCATTATCCCAAATCAATGGCATGACTCGTTTGCCCATTTCACACACCTGATGAGTCACCCACTCCAAAAACTGGCAAGTGATTTCGCTGACGGGACGTTGTTCGACAAAACGCACCAGCATCTGGGATTGAGATCTCAAGTACACCCCATAACAAGCAATTGCCTTCGGGTCAGACTCGGTTTTGTCTGCACTCTTTTCAACCAAATGCAACGGGTGCTTGTCCTCTGTCCAACTGTGCATCATCGGGTCACGCAACCGACTCCACCAGACCTCGTCCATAAATCCCAAGATCCAGTCTGAGTGCTTCTCACTGAGGCTAATCAGGCGGTTGCGTTGACGCTTTTTTAGTTCATACTGCTCATCGGGTGAAACAATCCAGGCTTTGGCTCGACTCCAGGTGATCTGCATCGCTTTGAGGGCTTCCTCAATCGTCGTCCGACTCACCTGATGTTCAGTAATTCTCTGTTCCCAACAAACCTCTGCTAACAAGTCTAAAGTCCAACTTGAACGGGATTTCCCAAACTGGCGAGGATTCGCGTGTAGCAACTGCCGCAATTGGTTACGTTTGTCCTCATCAAAGATGGGTTGGGTTGTTTTAGGACGACTCGATTCGGCTTTCAAACAAGCCAATCCCTGCTGCTCAAAGGCGTGAATGGTATTGCGAACCGTTTGCACACTGCAACCCACATAAGCCGCAATTTCCTTGGGTCTGGTTCGCTTTGCACTGGCTAAGAGAATTTGGCACCGTCGCACCGTAAAGGCATCTTTCGAGCGCAGTCCTTGTTTAAGAGAAACTTGCTCAGTTTCACTCAACGGGTGAACAGATAGTGGGGGATACATGAAGGCATTTGAGGAATGAGAAGGTTCTATTTTTAGAATAGTCCTTGCCTCCTTAATTGCACAGTAGGTCCGCTGAAGTCACACTAGTAAAGATGCTTCCCACTGGAGATCACCAATTTCTTGTGCAATCTTGAGAGCTTTTTCATAAAAATTTAGAGCTTCCTGAATTTGCTCTTCTTTAAAGCGAAGAATTCCCAGGTTGCCTAAAGCTTTTGCCTCAACCTCTCGATCATTGATCTCTTTCCCAATTGCTAAAGCTTGCTTGAAGTTCTCACTAGCATGTGAATAGTCTTGTAATTCAATGTAAACAAGTCCCAAATTATTTAACGCGCTCGCCCGCCCTCGAGAATCTCCTAAATCCTGATATATTTTAAGTGCCTGTTTCGTCAATTCGATAGCCAATTGAAACTGGTTGGCTTGGAACTGCCGAGTCCCTTTTATCAAAAGGTTTTCCGCTTCAGCTATTTGTTGATCTCGATTAGGTTGCGCCGTAGCTGGAGACTGAGAGCGAATAGTATCACTAGAAGAAGTAGACGTATTACTGAGTAGTTTGAAAGAGCCTAGAAATTTATCTCCTTCTGTATTCAGTACCGATTCAGAAAGCGCCAAGATCGAAGCAATATAAAAGCGAGAGTTAACTTGATAAATTCTGGCTTTACCAATAAGTCCGTCAGCAGTGGAAAAAACGACTTCTCTACCTGGGTGCGCTCCTAGTTGAATAGGACAAACCTTCAACAATTTGCCATTCAATCCATTAACCAAGTTGCTGGGTGCTGCATTCAGTGAGTGCTTAATTTGCTCTGGCAAAAGTTGAGCAGCTTGAAAATCAGCGAACTGTACTGCATAGGTTGCGGTTCTAGAAGTTAGCCAAACTCGATAACTTGTTGGATCACCTTCTGATTGACCTGGTATTTCTTCCTGACTGGGCTTCCCAGGAAGAAATACGCTGAACCCACCCTCAGTTGAGGTGGTTTCCTGCCATATTGCTGGTTTTTGCCTAGATGTCGTCTGTGCTTGGGCAGAGGAGAGGGAAAAGAGAGTAGAGTTTGGAGTGTAGAGAGAAACCAGCGAAAACAGCGATGTGGCTGTGGCCAGTCTGGCTAGCTCTAGGCAGGGGCGCTTCATGAAATCCTCTCTGAGCAAGAATAGCTTGTCGTTAATCTATCACCCCTTGCGGTGTGAGGTTATGCAATGCTAAGAGCTTGTCAAGAAATAAGTTCATGGCTTTGGGATTAGAATAAGAGGCTAAATATCAGAATCGGAGTACCTGGATGGGGAGCCAAAGCATTCATCAGTGCCAGTGTTGGGAGTGCCAGGAGGGAAACGCAACGACTCGGTCGCACCATGAACAACTGAATCTGTTGATGAGTCGTTTGAATGAACAGCAACGACGATGGATGGCAGCTTTAGAAGCAAAACGGCTAGGACATGGGGGAACGCAACGCTTAAGCGAGATCACTGGACTTGACATCAACACGATTCGACGGGGACGACGGGAACTCGATGCGGGGTTAGCCAATCGACCCGTTGAGCGGATTCGAGTGACTGGGGGTGGGCGCAAACGGGTAGAAAAAAACTAACCGGAGTCGAACAGGCGTTGCAAGCGATAGTGGAAACACAGACAGCAGGAGACCCATGCGGAGCAGGCAAATGGATTCGTCAGAGTTTGCGGCGCATCCAAGCCAGTTTGGTGGGCATCGGGTTTCTGCTGAGTCATACCAGCATTCGACGATTGCTCAAGCAGCAGGGCTATTCGCTCAAGTCCAACCGCAAATCGGTGGCGACGACTCAACACCGGGAGCGAGACATGCAGTTCCGCTACATTCGTCGCGTCAAACAACGATTTATCCAATCAGGGCACCCGGTCATTAGCGTCGATACCAAGAAGAAAGAACTCATTGGTAACTTCAAAAATGCCGGACAAACCTGGACTCAGCAGGCTGAAGCCGTCAATGACCATGAATTTCCTCAAGATGCCATGGCCAAAGCGGTGCCCTACGGGATTTATGATCTAGTGCATAATCAGGGCTTTGTCTATGTTGGCAGCTCCGGTGATACGGCAGCCTTTGCGGTGGATGCCATTGAGCGATGGTTTGAACGCAAAGACCGTCCTCGCTTTGCCGATGAAAGCAAGTTGTTGATCCTCTGCGATTCAGGGGGGAGCAACGGTTACCGGGTTCGCAACTGGAAGCGTCAACTGCAACAGCAATTAGCGGACCGCTATGGGATTGAGGTGATGGTTTGTCATTATCCATCCGGTGCTTCCAAGTGGAATCCCATTGAGCATCGTTTGTTCAGTTTTATTTCGCTCAATTGGGCAGGCAAACCATTACGTTCCCTCAATTGGATGACTGCTCTGATTCGAGGCACAACAACCCAAACCGGGTTAACCGTCAAAGCCGCCCAACTCAAGGGCAGTTATCCAACTAAAGTCAAAGTCTCAGACGAAGAAATGGCGGCACTCAAGCTCACTCATCGCGAGATTTGTCCGCACTGGAATTACATTCTCCATCCTCGCACCCAAATCCTCGATAAAGCATGAACTTATTTATTTACAAGCGCTAAGCCATTAGCGCTTAGCGCTTGACTGGGAGTGAACAGCCAATACAATGCCGATACAATAAAGCCAGGGCTTTCGCTGGAGGCGATATGAACCAACCCACGACAGAGCGGGTTCGCTGGACAACCTCAGACCTGGAGCTATTGCCGGAGAGCAGCAGTCGTTATGAAATCATTGACGGAGAATTGTTTGTGCCTTGCGCACCCCATTGGGGACATCAAAATGTGAGCGGCAACACCCATGCTGAATTAAGGGGCTGGTCGATCACCGTGGGCTTCGGTAAAGCAGTGCAGGCTCCCGGTGTCATTTTCAGCGATGCGGATAATGTGATTCCCGATGTGGTTTGGATCAGCAACGAACTACTTGCCACTGGGTTGGATGCAGCCGGACATCTCACCCTTGCGCCAGAATTGGTGGTTGAAGTCCTCTCGCCCGGTACTTAAAACGAACGGCGCGATAGGGAAGCCAAACTCAAACTCTACGCTCAATGCGGTGTGCAGGAATATTGGATTCTGGACTGGCAATTAAAGCAGGTGGAAGTGTATCGGCGGCAGCAAGTCCTACTGAAACTGGTACATACCCTGTTTGTGAACGATACTCTCACCTCTCCACTCTTGCCCAGTTTTGAGTGCGCCGTCGATCGCCTCTTTCTTTGAGTACAGACTTTAAGGTACAGACTTTGAAGCACAGATCTCCTGTTCGATCTCGTGGGCAACCTGTTGCAGTTCTGCGGAAGGCTTTTTGACGGCATAAATTTCTTGCATCCCATCTGACCACAATCTGCGCTCGGCAAAGAAGTTCGCCCGCTGTAAGGCGATCGCGTCTCCCTTTGTACCTGATGCGTTTAGTTTGGCATCCAGCTTTGCCAAGTCAGCCGTAATCAAAGCGCGCTGGTTCCCATCCATCACCTGAAACGGCACACTTAACTGGAGCGATCGCGTCGTCTGGTCAAAAAAGAGCCATTCATAATTGCCCGGTGGCAACGGTGCTTCAGACGTAACCACGTAGCGTGCTGGAGACGATTTTGTTGCATCCATGTTTGTCGTGGCAACCTGCTGCCAAAGTACAGTGTCTTCACCCTTCACACGCACTCCCATCAAGCGGGACCCCCCTAACCACACGAACGTAGGGCGGTTATGCCAGACGGTCTCGGTTGGCGTTAGCCAGCAAAGGTCAGGCGGTCTCGGACCACCCCGCCGACTTGGACCACCATCCCGTGGCTCCTTGCGCCCCAAGATTCGCTCAATTAAACCTTTCCAGGACAGTTGCGCCTGGGCGATCGCAGGTTGAGCAACGACCATTGATGACCCTGGCAACGTGGCACTGGCGATCGTCAGCGTGACAAACAGGCAACCAGAGAACACCCCTTTAGCGTTGAGCATGATTCCTCCTCATGAGCGCAAGTAGCAGATACAGCCAAACCGTCGCCGATGGCAATAACCAGGGCATGAGCACACCAGGGATAAGATACAGTTGCAGACTCGCTAAACCATAAATCACCGTGCCGCCGATCGATAGCATCACCCAGCGCCAATGCCGTTGTTTTGCCAGTAGCAGTGCCAAACCTTTCCCCAACGGGATGACTGCCAGCACCAGCCAAAAATCGGGAATTGGCAGCACAAACCGATGGGTGAGAAAGTGATGGGTCATGTACGCATGGGCTTGCCCACCAGGAAAGTTGGGGTTGTCGTCAGGTGGCGTTTGCTGACGACGCCAGTAGGCGATCGCCGCAGGAAGCGGAAAATTGTCTTCACCAGCAAACCCGACTCCAGCTTCGCTGTAGCCGCCCGCGACCAGCATCACCATACGGTCTTTGAGAGAAGTTAAGCCCTGCGATCGCATCACACCATGCGGCTGCTCTAACAACTGCCAGGCTGGGATCGTCGCATAGACCTGATCGGGCGGGATTGAGAAATCCAGCACTGGTTGAAGCCACCGTTGCTGGAGCAGGTATGAGAACGCTGTCACGGGCTGCAATTGCATGGCTTCGCTCACCAGCGGGCGTTTATTAGTGGGTACCGCTTTCGCTGTTGTTTCTCTTACCTGCGTCAGTAAATCCCTTTGACTATGCAAACTGGGCGAGGGACGTTGGAGAGACGGATTAAATGAAAAAGACTCCGTTTGGAGGCGATAGGCAGTCGCTAAGAGATAACTGAAAGGTGGGGGTGTGGAATCCAGCCAGGGCAGCGGTTTGACGTACCAGAGCGGGATTGATCCATTACCCTGTAAACTCCAGGTCGAGCGAGCAACATCAGGTGTCACCATCAACCATTCCCGCATCTCACTTTCATGCACCGCAAACACAAACCAGGTGTTTTGTCGTTGGATGGCAGCGGTCAAGGCGTTGCGAAGTGAGTCGTCTTCAGCGTGGGGACGATCGAGCCAGAAATCAATGCCAATGACACTTGCATCCAAAGCCGTTAATTGATTGACCAACCTGGCGAGATAATCACGCCGCATCGGTACAGGATCAGCAATCCGAGCTTTTTGTAAGGAGCGATCGTCAATCTGTACCAGTAGTACAGGGGGCACAGAAGCGTTACCCATTTGTCCAGTCCACTGACGGTAAACGGCTTGCGTCAACACCCGTTGCTCTAAAAGCCATTGCTGTACAGGTGGATAGAAGCTGAGTGCAACCAGAGCGGTTAGAGCGATCGCTTCTTGCTGGGTTGGTAGCCATTGCTTCAGCTTGTTGCGCCAACCAAAGGGTTTGAGGCGGAAGGGAGTGGAATCAGGATGACGAAAGAGGGAAGGCACCAGATATGCAGAGGGATAGGTCAGGTTCTTATCGAGCTTGAACGACTGGCAGGTCAAGCGGAGGGCATCTTGAACATCCTGATACGTGGTTAACTCTCGCACAAAGCGAACGAGAAATTCCTGAGCTACCTGGTTATGAATGGGTTCCCGCATAACAGCGGCTTGACCCAGCCCTAAATCAATCAAGGCGTTGGCAATACTTAAACCTTGGCACGAATTAAAGATGGCAAATTGTAAGCCCCGCTGTTTTGCCAACACTAACTGGGTCGAGATCTCACTGATAAAGACGGATTGATGCGGCGAGATAGAAAGTTCTCCGCCTGTGAGATTGGTTTCATTGCTATGTCCCGCGAAGAACAGAATATCCCACCCATTGGGGTCTGCGATCGCTTGCTGAATGACTTCCAGAAGTTGATGCGTCTCTTTTCCAGCTTGCCAGCCCACCAACACAACATCAGCGAGTGGCTTCAGTGCTTGCAGCGCCGCCTTTTCTGCCTGAAAGTTTAAGCCTGTATCATCGCCCAAAATGGTTAGAATCCGCATCTTTCCTGGACGCGATCGCTGCCCTGGTTCAGCGCGAATAGTGGCAGGTGTGCGGACTAAATGAATGGTTTGAGTTGCCGCAAACTCGGTGCCAATCTCCCAAGTCTCCCACGGCAACCGCTCTAATGCCACAGAATCACAGGTCAAAAACACAGCAACAGGTTGAGGGGTGGCGATCGACGTGACTGCCACGGCAGTTCGCCCCCCAGAGGCAATGGCTTGCCGTATTTTCAAGAGTTCTGCACTACTGAGCCAATGATGAAATTCTGCTGTTAATTCCGCTTCTGCCTGTGCCAACCGGGCACGCCAATCAACCGCAGGGGTTGCCATCGTGCCACTGACATCTACCCGTCCCCGCAGAAGCGATTGCTGAAACTCCTTTGACCGATAGAAGTTGATGTAAGCATCTTGCCAACTTTGATATTGAGTCCGGAGGGTATTGGGAAAGGGCAATCTTGCGGTTAGTTGTTGTCCTTTGCCCCACGACAATTCAAAGACGCAGGTTTGCTCAACGTGCCAGATTTTGAGACGGAAAGAAGCCATATAGTGTGGGTCGCTGTTAGCTGGTAGCTGGTAGTAATTAGGGGTCAGCTTGAAAGGCAAAGGGCGGTAGGGTTAGCGGATCGCTATTTGGCGTTGCGATCGTGGCTGAAAATTGTTCATCTAAGGTACCAATGACTTTTGCATACAGGTAGGTGTCTGGTTGGCTCAGGGTTTGCTGCGCCAGGACAGTGCCTGCCTCACAAAGCTGAAGTTGCGTACCCTGTGGCAATGGATCGAGCGATCGCGGACCCAAAACAAGTAACAACGTCCATTCGGGAGGGCTTTCAGTCACAGGTAAGGTACCAGCGATCGCATAAAGCCGAGCCGCAACCCTGCCAATCTCTAAGTCCTGGTACGCAACACGAGCATCAGGCGGTAGTGTCATTCCATTTCGCACCAGTTGTTTGATGACGCTCTCAAACCCCTCTTGAGGAGACGGTGGATCGACGACTCTGGCAGTGAGCCGCATGGCATTTTCTAAAGTGAGAGACGGCAAGAGCACCCACGACCATTGCCGAGCCAAGTCATCTAGCTCATTCTGCAACCAGCGGCGAATGTTGATTGATGTAGCTGTTGGCTGTTGGCTGTTAGCGATGAGTGGGTAGCTGGTAGTTAATTGGTTGTTAGCAACAGGAGTGGGCAAGGGTATTGCTGCTGGATCTGAGCAGCGCAGGTAGAGCAGCAGTCGATCTAAATCTGGCTCGAAGTCATTGATGGCAAGGGTGTAGAGATGATCGGCATCGGGTTGTAAGGCTTGAATGCGGGTAGTGATCTGGTCATAACGCAGAAAGCTATGCACAGCAATCTGAGCCTGCTCTTCATAGATCGCAACTGCCACGTAGAAGTTGGCAGCCAGTTCAGGATCGGTGATCGCGAGAGCCGGTAGTTCCACTTCATCAGGTTGGCTTTCCACTGGAATCAAACAGACTCTAAAATCATTCACCCTGACATTGCAGACAACTGGAAGTGTCATGGATTCTGGCACGATCGTATTTGATGGATTGATCAAAAGGTCGCTGGCGCGTTGGTTTAGCCATTGCTCAAACCCAAACAGCGCTAATGCATTGAGATATTGTTGCCATTGTTGAACTGGGTCAGTTATGGTACAGCTCTGCTGCCTTGCCTGATCGACCTGTTCCATCTTGAGTGCGATCGCCCTTGGCGCTAACGCCTCATAATCTGCACGAATCATCGCATTCATAAAAACCTCGTTTTTTAGCTGTTAGCTGTTAACTCATCAAGATAGCGACACAGCGTTTGGGCAAATAAGCTGTCTGAAACATAGCCTTTAGGGGTTTTGGCGTTTGCCTGGTCTTTTTGGAGCAAATCATTCACCTGTTCTTCGAGGGCTTCGGCGATTTGTTGATCAATTTTGTCTAGCATGTCTGGTGCAACATCATTCAGTACTGCATTTTTCACGGCATGGCGTAAACACTGGAGCATCCCATGACGCACATCCGTTCTTAGCTCTTCCAGCTTCAGTAAACGAGACACCTGAAACTGAGCCTGCAAGCCAATTTGCTGAGCGATCGCTCCCATGGAACGTTTTTGACAGTGAAACAACTGGAGGGCAGCCAGAAAGTTTTGCTGTTTGGGTGGTTTTAAGGTTTGCACGCGATCGGTCACAACTCGGTGTAAAGCCGTTTCCAGGCATCCCAAAAATTGCGGACGATAGGTTTGCAGAAATGCCACCTGGGGGTCTTCATCAATGGAGCCGGAAGCCTGACTTAATTCATCCACAAGTGTATTGCCAGGTTGATCGAGGGATTGGCTCGGTGGTTTGCCCCCACCCACAGCAATACGGTACTGGCGCAAACGCCCTGCCAGGGCAGTCAAGCGCGTGAGTATCGTGCCTGGAGAAGGTGTGCCTGGAGACGCGAGAAGGTTGGTTGGTTGCACGTAATCGCCGATTTCCTGGAGTTGTTCTGAAGTGGGAGCAAGACAGGCACCTTTCTGCCCTTGCAAGAGGCGATCGCGACGGTAAACGGCATGATAGCTGTCTAATAAAACAAGCGCCTGCTGTACTTCCGGTTCCGTTAAGTGATGGAACTGGGTGAGAACTCGTCGTAGCTTTTTGGGCTTGGTGTCATTTAAGATCGCCCAATCGCTGAGCATACAGAGTCCTTGTTCTAACAAAAAGGCATTGAGTTCGTGATGTTGTTTTACCAACCGCACTGTCCAGGTTGACAGATTGGCGCGATTGGGGTCAAATGTTTGCAGAATTTTTAAAGCCAGGGGTTGGTAACGCTTCGCTGCTGGCTCTTGGCTAGTAGCCTTTGGCTGTTCACTCACAGCTATTAGCTGATAGCTGGCTGTGCCATCATCATCTAGTACAAAGGGATATAAGTCATAGCGAGTGAAACCATAGTAGGCACCAAACTGAGTTTCTAAGTGAGTGCAGGCTTGCTCAATGAGGTGAGAAAGGAAGCAGCGTAAGCAGAGTGCCACCACGTCTTGATCGGGATGGTTGGGCGATCGCATCAGTGGCACGAGGCGCTGTTGCATTGCGGCATCGGTCACATCAGCGGTGAGCTGTTGCTGAACGAATGTCTTGGCAGGTTCAAGCATGTGCCGCTTGGGGTTGCCAGCGTTGTCAAGTCGTACCAGGGTCCAGTAGCGAGCGTTGTCCATTGGTTAGTCTGCCTCACCACTGAGCGTAAAAGCTGCCCAGTCGATCGGATTGGGGTGCGTTTTCATGGTGGCAAGCATCGCCTGACGCAGTGCTTGAGCTTTGTTGGTGCTGGGTTGTTGCAGGTTGCGGTAGAACTGACTCATAAGTTGGGCGGTGGGGGCATCAGGTACTGACCAGAGGGAAACGATAACGCTGGGCACTCCGGCAATAAACAGGGTGCGGGAGAGTCCAATTACGCCATCGCCTGTGAGGTCGCCACGTCCAGTATCGCAGGCGCTTAATACCACAAGCTCGGCGTTTAGCTTCATGTCAAAGATTTCGCCGCTGGTGAGCAACCCATCGTTGATTTCGCCGTTGCCAGAAGGACCAAGGGCGATCGCGCCAGGAGTTTCACCTTTAAAGGTATCCAATAGCCCATGTGTTGCCAGATGGATGATGCGGGCACTTGCCATCTGTCGCACGACTTCAGCTTTGGTGGCTTGTTGTCCGAGGATGGGTTGGGTATTGAGCAGTTGAGCGATCGCGATCGCTTCGTCTTTGGCTCCGGGTAAGTTGGTGAGCCGCACGGGTAGATCGCCTACCTTAAAGGTGACGTTGGGCATGATGGGATTGCCTACAACCAGGGCGGTTCCTTTAGTGGCTTGCTTGCTCCGTTGCGCCATTGCTTTTTGATGGGTTAGCTCCAGTGCCTGAATAGCGGGTGCGGTGAGAATCGTATGCTGCTCGATCAAATAGGTGCCGTTGGCAGCTTGAAGCGCAGGGAAAGGCACCAGAAATAGAGCACCTTGCGGCACAAAAATCACCCGATCGTTTGGGTCTTTGGGCAAGAGATCGGCGATCGGTTCAATTAGCAGTTTGTGTAGTTCTTTCAGGTTGCGGCTCTGCTGTTCCTGTCGTTGTTTTAAAGCTTCTGGTGTCTGGCTGACAATAATATCGGTTCGCTCACCGCGACCTCTCACCCCGATCGCTTCTCGACTGCGGATCACCAGTTGATCCAGCGGTGTTTTGAGCGATGTTAAATCCGCTTTGCGAAACGTGATGGTGCCTGCGGGAGAAACCGCCCAGATGTAAAGTGTTACCTCACGCCATTCTTTCTTGCCCTGAACCTTAAACCCATCCTGAATAATGGAATACTGCACCAGCGTCGCGTTTTGGGTTTTGGCAATCTGTTGGATTTGGGCGATCGTTGGTTTACCAACTGCTAACCCATTCGTTGTCAGTAGTTGGTTGTTAACGGCTTTGTCGCTCGTGTCTGCATTTAATCGACTTGCCAACAGTTCAATTAATGCCTTTGCCCGACCGCGCTCCGATATTTCCAGCGCTGCCTGGGTTTTGTTCTGAGCGATTAAGGCTTGTTGTAAAAGGCTGTAAGACTGTGGCAGCGTTTCAAAGAAAGTGATTTTGTTGGCATCAGATAAGCCAGGACGAAGTGATTCCAACGTGTCGATCGCTTCAAATAACGACTTTTCAGCAATAGGAAAGCTACCAACCTGTAACAGAGAAATCCCAATATTATTGAGCGTGGCACCTTCCACTGGACGATTTTGCACTTCTCTGTGGATTGCCAATGCCTGCTGATAAGTCTCCAAGGCTTTCGGATACTGTCCCAGGCTGCGATACACCTCGCCAATATTGTTGAGCGTGGTACCTTCCTCTGGACGATTTTGCACTTCTCTGTGAATCGCCAATGCCTGCTGATAAGTCTCCAAGGCTTTCGCATACTGTTCAAGACCGTGATGCACTATTCCAATATTGTTGAGCGTGGTACCTTCCTCTGGACGATTTTGCACTTCTCTGTGAATTGCCAATGCCTGCTGATAGGTCTCCAAGGCTTTCGGATACTGTCCCAGGTTGCGATACACCTCGCCAATATTGTTGAGGATGACACCTTCCCCTGGACGGTTTTTCACTTCTCTGAGAATTGCCAATGCCTGCTGATAGGTCTCCAGGGCTTTCGGATACTGTCCCAGGCTGTGATAAACTGCTCCAATATTGCTAAGCGTGGTACCTTCCACTGGACGGTTTTTCACTTCTCTGTGAATTGTCAGTGCCTGCTGATAGGTCTCCAAGGCTTTCGGATACTGTCCCAGGTTGCGATACACCTCGCCAATATTGTTGAGGATGACACCTTCCCCTGGACGGTTTTTCACTTCTCTGAGAATTGCCAATGCCTGCTGATAGGTCTCCAGGGCTTTCGGATACTGTCCCAGGCTGTGATAAACTGCTCCAATATTGCTAAGCGTGGTACCTTCCACTGGACGATTTTACACTTCTCTGTGAATTGTCAGAGCCTGCTGAAAAGTCTCCAAGGCTTTCGGATACTGTCCCAGATTGCGATACACCTCGCCAATATTGCTAAGCGTGGTACCTTCCACTGGACGATTTTCCACTTCTCTGTGAATTGTCAGAGCCTGCTGAAAAGTCTCCAAGGCTTTCGGATAC
>NZ_JCACKI010000002.1:0-9660 GCF_059505325.1 Tildeniella sp. | reverse complement strand
ACCGCTGACCGCTGACCGCTGACCGCTGACCGCTGACCGCTGACCGCTGACTGCTGACTGCTGACCGCTGACCGCTGACTGCTGACTGCTGACCGCTGACTGCTGACTGCTGACCGCTGACCGCTGACCGCTAGTTGCTTAACAACGTCTAAGCGCTGATCGCTGCCAGAATATCACTGGCATGAGTTTCAGTTTGGATCGAGGTGTAAACCTGGGCAATTTTGCCATCACCACCAATGATGTAGGTCACACGCTGAGAGTAAGACACACCGTTGCGATCGCCCAACACATCGTATGACTTCGTGATTGCCCCATCCACATCAGCTAGCAGCGGAAACGGCAGGCTAAATTTTTCAGTGAACTGCTGGTGCGAGGCTTCATCATCCATGCTGACCCCAAAGACTGTAATTCCCTGGCTCAGGTATTGCTGATAGTTGTCCCGAAAGCTGCAAGCTTCTTTGGTGCAACCGGGCGTATCGTCTTTGGGATAGAAGTAGAGAACGACCGTTTTGCCTGCGTATTCAGACAGCGTAACGGTTTTGCCGATCGTATCTTTGACGGTGAAATTTGGAGCGGTGTCACCCACAGATAAAGGCATAGGGTTACATTCCTTGCTGATACAGAATCATTACGGATTGTAGTACCGATCGCGCTGCTTTAGCGCGTGCCACACAGCACATAACGTTCTAACACAAAGTTGCTATAACCCGACAAAATTCTGTAGCATAAGATACGGAATCAATTTTGCGCCTTGATTTCAGTACGAAGGTTTGCTGGCGGTCAACATTGCTTGTCATGACAGCAGCTTGCGATCGCGTCCCCTGCACTCCATCGCAGCTTCAATGTTTTCCTGCAACACACTTCCCCCTGGCGCTGCTGCTAACAAACGAGCCATGAGACTGGAAACCGAATTTCGGCTTTGCCTACAGCGACAAATGCTAGAGCAGGCATGGCACACTGTCACCGATCGCCCTGACTTACAGCCTCTTACGTCTTCAACACTACCCGCGATCGCGCCCTTAACGTGGGTCAAGCTCTTGCAACGACCTAGCGCCTACAGTGCAGACGAAGCCCTCTTACTGTGTGAAGCCGCAGATCACCAATGGGTTGCCTGGATCCCCGACTACGGCGAAATTGTATTGAGGCGCGAACAGTTTGAATCGCTTTAGGGGTGAGGAGTGAGGAGTGAGGAGTGAGAAAGTTTTGAATTTTGAATTAACTCTCCTTCTGCCTCCTGCCTACGTTCGGCTGAGCGCTCATGTCGAAGCCTGCCTCCTCACTCCTGCCTTTCTAAAAACTGCTCTTCAAATACTGCTGTGCCTCACGCAACACTTGCTTTGCACCGTCAAAACTTAGTTGAACGATCGCCTGCTCATAATCAGCCCAAACGTATGCCTGAATCTCTTTCTCCTGGCAGTGAACGATTGCTGATTGCACCCAGGCGAGAAAATAGACGACTGTTTTTTCAAACTTTTTCCCACTGCGGGTAAAGGGGTACTGCTCTGAAAACGACACACCTTCGATCAGGCTGTAGTCTGAAATACCCGTCTCTTCGAGAAATTCACGGCACGCTGCTTGCAACGCCGACTCACCCGGATCGGCGTGCCCTTTGGGAAAGCCCCAGTGTCCGGCGTGGTGCTGAATGAGAAGAAACTGATGGGTCGTATCGGTATGCAGAACCGGGACAATACCAAAGGCTTCGTCCCTTGCGATCTTAGAATCAGCCATGCGGTTTTTTGGCACAACAAAGACATAGCGGCGAGAAATCTAATCTATTTTGACGCAAAAATCCATATCTGTGTCTTCATGGTGACGTTCCAATTTACGCACTATGCCTGCTAGTTGCCATGTCGATCGCCAGACAGCCGCCGTGGATTCTTGACTATGGTTCCGCTAATCACGAACTGTATGACATTTGACTGTATGAGTGAGTGCAGCTCAAGAAAAGATGTATCAAAGGCACACAATCGCCCCTGGTCGGATGTTTTTCTCCTGCAACCTGCTCCACGGCAGAGGCATACCCATGCGCAACCAAAATAAAACGCATAATATGGAAGCTAGGCTAAATTGATACCAACTTCATGCGCACCTACTTTTAGCCGCGCGTTCTGCCAAACCAGGCTCTTTAACTGCAATGACTGCTCACTCCAGCATTCGTCAAACTATTCATTACCCTGATAAAACGGTACGTCGGGCAGAGCAAGCGATGCGATGTGCACCCTTCAAGCTCACCTTATTTACTACAATGATGCAGCAGAGTGTTTCCCTCGCCGCAATTTCAGGGCACTCTGGAGTAGCACATCAATACAGCCAAACGCCTCTCTCAGAATTGCTTGCAGAAGCAGAGCTACTCTGGTTAATCCAGGTTGGGCTGCTGCGACGAGAGGTCGATGGACAGGGGCTAACCGACAGTTTTCGGGTAACGCCACTCGGTCGTCAACTGGTGCAAAAGTGGCAAGAGCAAGGAGACGCAAGCCGCATGACACCAACTCTTGTCGATCGCCTCCAGCATGCCTGGAATCGTTGGTTTCGGTTGCCCATTTAGACGTTAGATCAAGATGAAAGAAAAGGTAAGCGACCAAGGATGGATGAAGGATCAAGGATTAGGCAAGAATGTTCAGCCTCTAGCCTTCAGTCTGTCTCATGAGGGTTTTGCATGAAAGCCATTATGGTTGTGGGAACCACCTCCCACGCAGGTAAATCGCTGCTTACGGCTGCCATCTGTCGCATTCTTAGCCGTCGCGGGTGGCGGGTAGCACCCTTCAAAGGGCAGAACATGGCGCTTAATGCGTATGTCACTGCTAGCGGTGGTGAAATCGGTCACGCTCAGGCAGTACAGGCATGGGCGGCTGGTATTGCACCCTGGGTCGAAATGAATCCGATCCTCCTGAAGCCCCAGGGGGATATGACCTCCCAGGTGATTATTAAGGGCAAAGCGGTCGGTAAAGTGGGTGCCGCTGAGTATTACGAGCAGTATTTTGACGTTGGTTGGCAGGCGATCGAAGAATCCCTCCGCCGCCTGGGTGAAGAATTTGACATGCTGGTGTGCGAAGGCGCTGGCAGCCCAGCCGAAATCAACCTCAAGCACCGCGATCTAACCAATATGCGGATTGCCAAACATTTAAACGCGCCTACAATCCTGGTCGTGGACATCGATCGCGGTGGTGCGTTTGCTCACGTTGTTGGTACGCTTGAACTACTCGATCCAGATGAACGTGCCCTTATTAAAGGCGTGGTCATCAACAAGTTTCGAGGACAGCGATCGCTCCTGCAATCCGGCATCGACTGGCTAGAAGAACGCACAGGTATTCCCGTTATTGGTGTTATTCCCTGGCTGGATCAGAGCTTCCCGGCAGAAGATTCCTTAAGCCTGATCGACGGTCGCTCCAGCAACCCGACAGGCGATCTCAACATCGCTGTCGTCCGTTTGCCTCGCATTTCTAACTTTACCGACTTTGACCCTCTGGAATCAGAAGACACGGTTTCGGTCAAGTACATCAGCCCCAAACAATCGTTAGGGCACCCAGATGCAGTGATTATTCCTGGCTCCAAAACGACGATCGCTGACCTCATCGTGCTACACAAAACGGGTATGGCAGAAGAGATCCAAAACTACGTCGCAGCAGGCGGTACGGTGCTAGGCATTTGCGGCGGCTACCAGATGCTGGGTAAAATTCTGGCAGATCCAGAAGGCATCGAAGGGCATGAAGGACGCTACAAAGGCTTGGGGCTGCTCCCACTCAAAACTGTCATTGCTGGGCAAAAAGTTGCCCGACAGCGCCTCGTCACATCCAATTTTCCGCAAGAGGGTCTACCAGTCGCAGGCTACGAAATTCACCAGGGCAGAACACGCCTGATTGAAGGTGAAAATATTCAGCAACTGTTCGATGACCCTAACCTGGGCGTTGTCGATGATACCCAATCCGTTTGGGGTGCCTATTTACACGGTCTGTTCGACAACGGTCCGTGGCGACGGGCATGGCTTAACCGTCTCCGCCAGCAGCGTGGCTTAAAATCCCTACCAACAGGCGTGCCCAACTATCGAGAACAGCGCGAACTGATGCTTAACGCCCTTGCCGATGCCGTTGAGCCGCATCTCAATCTCACAACAGTTTTACCGCAAAGTAACTAGCAACCAACCTCCAGAAGAACTGTCACCTTGGGATTCCCACAGTCTTGGCTTAGAATTGACGTTTTCGAGGGTTCTCCACCGATGAGCGTTCGTATCCACTTTTTGCCTGACGATGTAACCATTGATGCCGAGCCTGGAGAGTTGCTGCTGCGGGCGGCTAGTCGTGCTGGAGTCTCGATTCCTACAGGATGCCTGATGGGTTCATGCCATGCTTGCGAGGTAGAGCTGGATGGCGAAGAGTCCGTCTGTAGCTGCATCAGCGCAGTGCCAGACGGTCGATCGCGCCTCACTGTCAATCTTTATGCGGATCTGACGTGGTAGGAATCTAATGTGGTAGGAACAATCGCGGTCAGTCGCTGCCAGGCGGTAGACTAAGCGTTGTCGCCCTGTGCAGGGTCGGCTGATTCAAATTTGTAGCCAACGCCTCGCACTGTGTGGATCAGCATTGGCTGGCTAGTGTCTACTTCGATGTGGCTGCGAATCTGACCAATGTGAACATCGACCACACGGGGATCACCAGGAAACTCGTGTCCCCAGACCTCACGAATGAGTTCGAGGCGTGTCCACACACGACCAGGATGGCTGGCGAGGAAATGCAGCAGGTTGAATTCTAGTGCTGTGAGTCGCACAAGTTCGTTATTAAGCTTGACTTCGCGTCTGGGCGGATCGATCGTCAGTGTGCCAAACGTCAGCGGCTTTTCCTGTAGCGATGTGCGCTCCCGCATTCGGCGCAGTACCACCTCAACTCGCACTGCCAGTTCTTCCAGGTCAAACGGCTTAGTCATATAGTCATCTGCGCCCTCCGCCAGCACCCTGAGCTTAGCCGCCTGATCGGTGGAGCTAGTGAGCATGAGAACGCAAACATTAGTAGCGGCTTGCATATCTCGACAGAGTTGATAGCCGTTGCTATCTGGCAAGTTGATATCTAAGATCACCAGGTCGGGATCAAACTCCTTGAAGCTGGCGATCGCGCTTTTACCATCGCCAACAGACTTCACCTGATAGGCTGGCTTGCTGTTGAGAAACCGTTGGATCAAATTACGAATAGCAATATCATCCTCAACCACCAAAATCTTTTTAACATCCGTTACAGCCACGTTATTCATAGCCACATTACCTGAAACTCATTACTAGGCACTGGCATCCGGCTTTCCACTGCCAGGTGCCTCAAACTTATAACCGACACCCCGCACTGTCTGAATAAGAGCTGGTTGACTGGTATCAATCTCAATCTTTTTCCGAATCTGACCAATGTGGACATCAACGACCCGCTGGTCGCCGACATACTCATAGTCCCAGACTTCTTGAATCAGCTCAGCTCGTCGCCAGACACGACCCGGATGACTCGCCAAAAAATGAAGTAAATCAAATTCCAGCGCTGTCAACAGAATAATGTCATCGTTAAACTTCACCTCGCGCCGCACCGGGTCGATCATCAGTTGGTCAAACATGAGGCATTGCTGCTCGGCTGACGTAACCGGGCGTTGGCGCTTTAAGATGGCTCCCACACGAACACCCAGCTCTCCCAGACTGAACGGCTTGGTGATATAGTCATCAGCGCCCTGCGAGAAGCCTTTGATTTTATCCGCCTCATCTGTGCGGCTAGTCAGCATGAGGATAAACACGTTTGTTCGGCTTTGCATCTCCTGGCAAAGGTTGTAGCCGTTGGCATCGGGTAGATTCACGTCTAGAATGACCAAATCTGGATTGAACTGTTCAAACGTTGCTAAGGCACTTTTGCCATCCTCGGCTGATTCCATCTGATAGTTCTGCTTAGTTAAAAAGCGGTGAATGAGATTCCGGATTGCAGGATCGTCATCAACTACGAGAATCTTGGCTGGAGCCATAGCCATAACCTTGCGTTTGGAGAAGAAAGAGGACTGGATTAAGTAGAGTAGCCGTGAAGCAGCACGAGGAAGAAGCGACACAAGGCTGACAAGCTATTATGCTAAGTCAAGCGATGCACCCAACATTCTAAACAATTGTTGATTTAGTGTTTGATGGTTAAGTATGCCCTTGATGACGAGATTTACGACAACAACGCTTTGTTGCTTTCTATCTAGTTTGTTATTACAGAGCATACAGCCTCTCATCAGTACGCTTGTCTGATCAGTACTCTTCCCAGGAACAGTATGACTCAGCTTTCACAGACTGTCTTGGGCAATCACGACGTTCGCTAGAGAAAGGGGCAAGCCATGAGACGATCGCCTGTCAAGCCCAACATAACTAAGATTTTGCGATCGATGCTAAAAATGCTTGTGAACAGGTATCAGACTACGTTAGCTTTGGATAGAGGTGGAGACGCAAACCATGAGTAGCCAAAGTCCATACGAACAGCTTGGGGTAACAGAGGCTTCCAGCTTTGAGGAAATTCAAGATGCTCGTAATCAACTGTTTGCTCAGCATCAGGGCGATCGCAAGCAGCTAGAGAGCATTGAAGCTGCCTATGATGCCGTTTTAATGGATCGCTTGCGTCTGCGGCAGGAAGGCAAAATTAAAGTGCCCGATCGCATTCGATTTCCCGAAAAAATTGTGCCGCTGCCATCCAATCCACCCGTCGCGCCGACTAGCCGAGGTCCGGCATGGTTACAGCGCTTCATTGATACTCCCAGCCGAGCGGATATTCTGCTGCCAGCCGGGGTGCTTAGTGCGCTCAGTGCGCTCGTCATCTTTGCTCCAGGCGCTAATGTAGTGCAAATGGCGTTGATTTTGGGCATGGGCGCAAGTTTCTACTTTCTCTACCGCAAAGAGCGGAAGCTTGGCAGAACGGTCTTACTGGGTTTCCTGGGGTTGGTCAGCGGATTTCTAGTGGGTGGGTTACTCAGCACCCTCTTACCTGCTCAAGTCACCAGCCTGATTCCAAACCCAAATGTCCTTGTTAGCGTGGTGACGTTCTTCGTTCTGTGGCTGGTGAGCAGCTTTCTGCGCTAGGGGCTGTCATCAATTTCAGCCAACATCCAATGGTAGAAAGGCTACAGCCCCTAGCCTGCTTTTTAGGAGCGGGCGCGACTGGGCTGATGCTGCAAGCGTTTGATCGTTAATTGATGACGCGCCCTAGGAGGTGTGTAAGCTGCCGCGTTTCATCTGTTCGCGCTCGATCGCCTCAAACAGGGCACGAAAATTGCCTTCACCAAACCCTTGCGCTAGCTGTGAGTGTCCACTGTCATCGCTAGGCTGTCGTTGAATGAGTTCAAAGAAAAACGTAGGCTCGTCAAAAATCGGCTGGGTGAAGGTTTGGAGTAAGACAGCTTGATGCGCGTCAGGTTGCCAGTCGGCTAGGATTTGCTGCTGCTCTAGCTGCTGGATCATGACCTCTGGCAAAGCGAACCCAGATCGCTGACGCAACTGCGTGTAGTAGCTTGCAGGAACATGCATCAGCGCTAAGTGGCGCTGCCGTAGCTGGGCGATCGTCCTCACCAAATTAGTCGTTTCGAGGGCAATGTGCTGCACACCAGCGCCGTGATTGACATCCAAAAACTCTTGAATCTGCGAGTTGGATGAAGCGGGTTCGTTGATTGGCAACTGTGCCCCACCTGGCGAAGGGTGTCGCATGACCTGGCTGCATAGGGCTGAGTGAGCAGTCTGGATCGCAAAGCCCTGCTGGGGTTGAAACCCTAAGACCCGTTCATACCAGGCAACCGATCGCTCTAAGTCACCTGCTGCTACATTCAAGACAACGTGGTCAATGCTTGTAAACAGACCAGGATTGCTGTCATCGTCTAGCTCAACCGCTATTGGAGGAGAATCGCTTGTATAGCCGGGTTGAGCGATGAGTAAGTTGTCCAACCTGGCGGTGGCTTGGGGCAGCAGAGAGGTGATACCTATCCGTTCCAGCAGGGTATGCGTGAGACCAGCCCAGGCAGCCAGCGTTGCCCACTTGAGTGTTCCTTGTGCCTGCACTTCGGTTTGGATGGGCTGTAGCACAGTAGCGCCCTGCTGCGTTGCCTGAGCGATCGTGGCTGCGATATCCTCCACGCAAAAAGCGACATCAGCAACACCTGGAGGATGGCGCTGCAAAAAGGCGGCGATCGGACTCCGCGCATTCGTTGCAGAGCAAAGCACGAAGTATATAGCACCCGCATTAACGACCTCGATCGCGCGATCCGCATTCACATGGCTGCCCACAGAGCGGAACCCTAATTGCTGGACAAACCAATCACGGGTCGCGATCGCATCGTTCACATAGAAACAAACGTGGTCAATTTTCATCAAACTTGACTCAGGCAAACAACGCGTCCGAATGTTAATTCTCTCTGGTTGCCCTTACCTTCAGGTCTCTCTTTAGTCAAAAGCGCCTTTCGCCTTAACAATAACGTTTTCTTGCATTTATTTTACATTTCTTTACTAGCATCCCTATCATACTGAGTGATGTCAGGACTCACACCAGCGCTGCGATCGCTGCGGGTTTACGCATTGGCACCAGACTGCTTTACTAACATCAGAGCTAACACGAGTTTTAAGGACTGTAAGGAAGAGCAATGAAAGAGCTTGATGCCACTCAGGTGGAGCAACTCAAAACGATTGGTACCTATCTTGGTCGAGAGCGTAAGGAACGAGGCGTTTCGTTGGACGAAATTGCGGTCAAGACCTACATTCCGCTGCGTCTTCTGCAAGCGCTGGAAGAGGGGCACATTGAGCGATTACCAGAGCCAGTCTTTGTTCAGGGCTTTATTCGACGCTTTGCAGACGCGATCGGGCTGGATGGTGTAGCGCTGGCAAAAACCTTTACACCACAGCCATCATTTATGATTGAGCGCAAAGCACCGGAGGCAGAGCGCCCCCATACCGTCGAACAGCCTGTGGAGCACGATGTCGCTGAATCGTCTGCTGTCGAGCCGATCGATTTGCCGCCTCAGTTCATCCAGCACGATCGCACCCCTCCTGCTGGGCGCTCTTACTTGCCGTGGGTGCTGTTAAGCGCAGCGGCAGTGCTTTTGGTGGGAGTTGGGCTGGTCAATGTGCTAAATCGTCCTACCGCGATCGAGTCACAGTCTGAAACGACCGCCAACAGCGTCAGTCCAGCCGCTCCTTCACCACAGCCCAGCGCAGATGCCCCGACCTCGATCGCGCCTCAAGCCTCAAGCAGCCCATTGCCGACGGTATCTGCCCCAGGTGAAGCCACACCAGCAGCGGACTCGCCGATTCAGGTAGCAGTGAAGCTGACGGACGAATCCTGGTTTCAGGTCATTGCAGATGGTAAAACCGAGTACGAAGGCATCTTGAAAAAGGGCGAGCAAAAAACGTGGAAGGCGCAAAAAACACTGGTGCTGCAAGCGGGAAATGCTGGCGCAGTGTCGGTTTCTTACAATCAGGGCGAAGCAAAACGTTTGGGTGCGCCTGGTGAGGTGAAGGATGTCACGTTTCCGCCCAGTGAGAAGCCTAAACCAGGTGCAGCGAACTGATTGGTGGAAGGCGCTAGCCTAGTAAGAAGCCGTCAGCCGTCAGCCGTCAGCCGTCAGCCCTAAAGCTTGTCCTGATAGCTGATAGCTGATAGCTGATAGCTGATAGCTGATAGCTGATAGCTGATA
>NZ_JCACKI010000001.1:0-161510 GCF_059505325.1 Tildeniella sp. | reverse complement strand
ACTGCTGTTTCAGCCTATTGTGCTACGCTGCCTAATTGGATAAAGTCGAGCTTAGTGAGAAGCGATTTTTTGCTGGTCGATCGCGGCAAAATCGACGCGCTCTGCATGACCCCAAAAGGCTTCCAGATTGTAGAATTCTCGCTCTTGCGGCATCAAGATATGGACAATCACATCGCCGTAGTCCTGGAGTGTCCAGCTACCTTCTGACTGCCCTTCGGTGCGGATGGGAGTGCGCTGCAATTCCTCTTCAACCTTGTCTTTGACGGAACCCGCGATCGCCCGTACCTGCGCTTTTGAAAAGCCCGTCACGATCACAAAGTAATCTGCCAGCGTAGAGATATCGGCAACCCGCAGGAGCGTAATATCAGCGGCTTTACGATCGTCAGCGGCATGGGCAGCCGCGATCGCCAGTTGCAGGCTCGAATCATCTTCGGTGCTAGGAGTACCCTCGCTAGCAGTGGCTAAGACAGACGTTAGAGAGGATTCTTGAGCGTAGTTTGGCATTCAATCTCCAGCTTCGTAGGGTAATTAAACAGTTGCGAGTCAGAAAAGGGTCATTCAAGTTTGATCAGAGGTTGATCAAAGCAACATTGTTTCGTCTTTAACATCTTAGATTGAGAAGCATTCAGAGCTTGAACGTCATTGAGACTGAATCTTGGCGGGCGCGGGCGTTTTCTTGTGAGTCAACCCCAGCGCCCAGTTGCGAGTGAGTACCATACGGGGATGAATTTGCTGAGCGCGAGACAACAGATAGCGCAAGGATTCATCGCAGGTTAGCCAAACAGCGCGATAGAGGTCTTGCTGGCTACTTTGACGTAACACATCCAATTCTGGTGTGTCTCCGCGACCAGGCTCCAGACTATCGGCTAGAAAAACGACACAACTCAACGCACTCATGCCAGGGCAGCCCAGCGTATGGTTGCGAATAGCATCCAGCACTGCCTCATCCTGAATACCAAACTCGTCTCTAGCGACGATCGCGCCTACTGCGGCATGAAGCAAATGCGGATTTGCCATATCGACTGGATCAAGCACGATTCCTTCAGCTTGCGCCATTTGCAGCAGACGTTGCGGCTTAAAAAACTTCGCCAGATCGTGCATTAGACCTGCCTGTGCAGCTTGCGCTTGATCAAGCTGATGACACTGAGCCAGCTCGATTGAGCACTGCTCTACACGCAGAATATGTTGCAGTCGACTGATGGGCACGTTTCTTTGCAGCCAGCGAATGATGCGATCGCGCAACTCGACGGACATCACTGAGGCAGAGGTGCTGACATGAGGGTTATCAGACGGTAGTGTCGTAGCAGCTTGTGAATGATCATCAAACGGCACACGGTTCAAAGACTGAGCGTTTGGAGACTGAGGAGATGCGGCAGAGAGCGCTTTGTCGGCAATCCGCTCTACAGACTGCTTCACAGGCTTCAGATGCCCTACATCTGCGGTGTCATAAGAATCCATGTTGCCGTCTAATTCACGCATTCAGACAAGGGTCTCCTAGTTTGCACTGAGAGTGTTCAGGCTGAGAGGGTAAGTTGCAGTGAACGACAGTGTACGAAATCAAAAACTTGCTTGGAAATGTGGAGCCTCTTCATTCTAGCTCACCCCTTCCGGTTGCTTTCGACCCAACGGCAAAATTCAAAATTCGCAACACAACCCCTGCGGTGATAACTGCTTGCCTGTCCTAGCGTGACTACTTTTGACCGCACGGGAGTTCCCATTGAGTTGCAACCTTCGCTCCTAAACAAGCAAGTTGAAAGCAAGCAGGCTGGTCGGCGGATAGTATACAAATTCAGTTCCTCTTGGGGCATAAAATAGCTTTCCAAGGCACTGAAGCGACGGCTATGGGGTCGGTAGATGGCACCAGAACGCAAGTCTGGACGCAAAAGCCAGAGTGCCGTCCGTTCGTCGTAACCACGGTCTAGCCCCTCGGATGGCACCACGTAAGGTCGTCAGGCTGCTGGGAGAAAGCCAGTCGGCGCCGCCTCCGGCAGCTTGCGACGCATACCGGCATGGATCTCACGCACCCACTGCAGGGCTTGCTGCCAGCCCTGATCTTCCTGGCGAGACTGACACCGAGGGTGGACAGGAACCGACTGGCGAAGTGCCGCACCCGTTTGGACGACTTGCCGAAGTCGTCCACGTAGGTATCCTTTGCCGGGCGAATCAGTGGCTGTGAGGGGTTGGATTTGTCGTTGGTGGTGTTGCTGTGTGCTGGTGCGGTGCCGTAACAAGCCAAGAGTGCTGGTGAAACCGCTACCTGTTGAGCCACGTACTGGATGACCACGTGAGGACTCTGCAAGCGGTGCTCTGGAAAGCAGCCCAGTTGCAGTGCAAAACCCAAACGGTTGGAATCGCCTCGAACGGCATCAAGTGCTTGTTGTTCCGCAGGCGAGAGCCCAAAGAAGCGGTTTAACTCCTCCTGGCTGATTGCCTCTGGAAACCGATGCCATTGGTCTTGCTCGGCTTGGGAGAGCAATTGCACGGGCAGGATGCAAACAGGGCAAACTGTCCCATGATGGTTTGTCAATGGGTCGGACGTTGCTGAGTCGTCTCGGTAGCCATGCAGCGCTCACGTTCCCAGTGCCTCCTCACAGGCTGCGTCATGGTTGTGGCTACAAGCTGGTTAAGGACGGGCATGACCCACGCTCGATTCAGCACTCTCTGGGGCACAAGAACATTCAGCAGACGGTGCGCGACACAGAGTTAGCGTCGGCTTGCTTTAGTGACTTCCGGCACGACTGAATGCTTGAACGACCAAAGATCTTTCCGTTGCGATCACTAAGCCTGTTCGCGATCGTAGCACTGATTGTTTTTGCCTTTAAGGTTCGTCCACCCCAGCGATCGCAGGTCACCGACAAAACACCTAGTCCGAGGGTCGTGGGTCTGGTTTCGCTGCTTGCGTCGAGTGTGTTCATGGCATTAAGTCTGGTCATTGATGTTGTACTTGGCTAGGCGATCGTTGGAATTTAACTGACGCTTTATGCTCTGATGATCAAACTCGTTTCTCAATGGTCACGCTCGGCAAGATGGGGAAACGCCCACCAGTTAGCACTCGCAGGTGGAGCACTGTTGACCTATGTCTGGTATGGGTTTCCTCACCCCCCGGCTGCGGGTTCAAAGGGCGTTGTTGATTTGATTGGCAATGGCATCTTCGCGATCGGTGCGATCGTTCTGCTTGTGCTTAGCGCAAAGCGCAACTCCGAAAGAACCGCTCATCATACTGTGCAAGGATTGTGACCCAGATCTCGATAGGTAACGGTATCGTTGGGATGCTGCTGTTTCCATTGCTCGACAAACTCTTTAGTCATGCGGCGAGAGCGCGATCGCTCTCTACGTGGACTCGCATCAATGTGCAATAGATGTTTCATATTTGAATCTCCTGTTTCTACACTAAAGACTTTGTTTTTGAAATCTGAGTTGTGTTCGCATAGTAATCGGCAATATCGTCGCTCGTCGTTAACCAAACACCTTCATGCCCCGTGATGTATTCCAGTGCCTTTTCAAGGTACTTGTGACGAAACGGCTGATTGATAATAAAGGGGTGTAAACAAAGCGCCATCACTCTGCCTGACTGCTCTCCCTCTTTGTAGAGCTGATCGAATTGATCGACGACTGTACGGTAAAAGTCTTCTCCAGATAGACCTTTATTGACCAACAACATTCCGTCATTGAGTTCGATCGAATAGGGTACAGATATCATGCCTGCAATATTGAGCGGGAATGGCTGATCGTCAGCACACCAATCCAGGACATAGGAAAGACCGAGTTCCTTGAGTAGCTCTGGAGTTTCAAAGGTTTCTGTGAGACCTGGTCCCAGCCAGCCCTTGATCGATTGTCCAGTTGCATCCGAGATGGTTTTGACCACAGCAGTCAGATAGCTGCGCTCTTGCTCAACCGTCATATTGGCGTGGAGAATCGAGTTGTTCTTGCCGTGAGCAACCCAAGCCCAATTGCGCTCCTTCCCTGCATCAATGATTTGAGGGTAACGGCTGCAACAGTCCGAGTTAAGCAGAACTGTGGCACGTATGTTATATCTGTCCAGGGTCTCAATCATGCGCCAAATGCCTACCCGGACACCATAGTCGCGCCAACCGTAGTTCAGCGGATCAGGTTTTAGATGCGCTGTGCCGTCAAAGATGTTGAATGACGGTTTGTCAACTTCATAGTGTTCAATATTCAAGCCAACATAAAACGCGATCCGCGCACCGTCTGACCAAATCAGCTTGGGGCGATTGACGATCGGCGAATAGCTGTAAAGCGTATTGTCCATTTTGATCTCCAATGCTTGGAATTCACACAATCAGTCAGCACCAGTTAAGACGAAGCAGTGTCATCTGGTGTGACAAGTCTGTTCTGATCAATTTCCTGATGTTGCTAAGCAACTAAACGCGACACTTGCGGCATCCGGGAAGCAGCGTGCAACTCCTCCAACGTCACATGACCCATAAACTTGCTACTGGCGATCGCTGCCTGGTCATTCTCAATTGCTTCAGCAAATAGGACAGCAGGGTCAGACTTCAGCTTCTGCAAATACCTGTGTAGATTGGGATACATCTGCTGCAAGTCAAAGAGCTGATGATAGTCCACCCAACGACCAATCCCAGCCAAGTAGGCATCGGCTAACGTGCGGGTTTTGCCGCCTAACAGCCATTCCTGATTGACTAGAAATGTATCCAGGTAGGCACAATTTTTAGCAACTTCTGCTCGTCCAACAGTTCTCAGCAGTTCGCGATCGGCTGGCTCCAGATCTGGCATTTCATCAGCTGTCCAGAGGGGATTAAACGCTGCATAAAAGTCAGTGTTGAGATAGGCTAACATCTGGTTGAGGCGATCGAACTTTCGTGTACCCTGACGAAAGCCCAAGCCTTGATCCAAACCACGATTCGCCAGATGCATCAAAATTGCGAAGCTTTCAGTTAATGTCTGCCCATCCTCTAGCAGCAGCGCGGGAGTCAGGTACAGCGGGTTGATATAACCATAGAGCGGGTTCCACGGGTGCTGAAGCATTTCAATACGACAGAGCTGGTAGGGCTGACCGAGCCATTCGAGTGCCACGATCGAGCCAAATGAACTGCCTTGTGGCACACCATAAAACAATACAGGTTGCATAAGATAACTCCTAAAAGACTTACTCAACGAAGTACTTTGATTAGCGCAGCGGCTTCTTCATTGCCGTAACCTGCCGCCATTGCTCGTTTGAACAGCCCTGAAGCGAATGTGGGAAATTCAGCATTGATCTGGGCGGCTTGAGCGGTTTTCACCAATCGTTCTGTCGCTTCCACAGAAATTTTGAGCGGACTTTCGGAAACCGTGTAATCTCCTGTCTGAATGACCGTCCCTTCGTGTTTGAGAAACTCGCCAAAGCTCGGTGCAATATCCGCGACAATGGAGCCGTAGGTATTGACGCGAAAGCCCTCCGCCTCGCAAATACGAGCACCGTGAAAAAAGCCAAGCACTGCACCGTAGATGTAGGAAAGCGTTGCTAAATCCATTGCAGAGGCGGAACCAATCTGCTCACCTAGATAGGTCAAATTGCCGCCTAAAATCTTGAGCAGCGATTCACTCTGCCGGAATGTAGTTTCGGCACCCGACACCAGAATGGGCGTGTCTGGTCTTCCCATCTGGCTGGGAGCTGCCTGAATCGCACCATCGAGGTAGCCCGCACCTCGCTCTTTCGCCCAACTTTCGCTATCTCGTGCTTCTTAGGGGCTACCTGTAGTCAACTGAATCAGAATGCGTCCAGCGAGAGCAGCAGCGACTTCTTTGGTAGCAAGAATCTGGTTCGTAGCTGAATAATCATGAACGCAAACTACGATGATGGGACTGGCACTAACGGCAGCAGCGGCGTTGGGAGCAAGCACGGCTCCTGCTTGAACCAGTGATTTCGCTTTGGCGATCGTCCGGTTCCAGACCGTCACGCGATATCCGTTTTGCAGCAGCAACTGAGCCAATGTTGAACCCATTGTTCCTAGACCAATCACTGAAGCTTCTAGC
Source organism: Tildeniella sp. (assembly GCF_059505325.1). Lineage (NCBI taxonomy): Bacteria > Bacillati > Cyanobacteriota > Cyanophyceae > Oculatellales > Oculatellaceae > Tildeniella > Tildeniella sp. Next base: position 155,516 of record NZ_JCACKI010000001.1, on the reverse strand, counting down.
ATTGTGTGTTCTCCCTATGCTGAGATTGCAGAGCAACCAATCTAAATGAATGACTCTTTCACCTTAGGGAAACCTCTCACGATTCAACTATCAAAATCCTGTGCAACTATCAAAATCCTGCAACCAGTTTTCAGGCGACCCAACAGAAAGGCTCTGAAAGTGAATAGAATCAGAACTAGACATATTGGGTTTGCAAAATGAAGACACTTTTCACCCATCTGGCTGGAACCACTGACTTGCCTATCTGGTCGAGTCAAGCCCAGGGTTGGAACCATATTCTGGTTGAGCAATTTCAGCACCCTCCCGGCGAGGAGAAGAGTCATTTCAGCGAAGAACACGCCATTTGTCTGTCTCTGGCTCCTCGCCCAGTGCGCCTATTGCAAATTAAGGGCAGCAAAACCCATGTAGGCTTGCAATCCAAAGGGGACGTTTCGCTTACGCCTGCAAAGATTCCATCTTATTTCCGTTGGGAGAGTGACGATAGTTGTTTGCAAATTCGTATTGCATCGCAGTTTATCCAGACTGTTGCTAGGGAGACGATAAGTGCTTCGCACGGACAAGTCAACGCCACCGATTCCGATCGCTTAGAATTGCGCCTGGAATTTCAGACTCGCGATCCACAGCTTGAAGCAATCGGCATGATGCTGCTGGCTGAACTCAAGCAGGAAGGTATTGGCGGAAAACTCTACATTGAATCGTTGTCAAATGTACTGGCAGTGCATCTGATCAGACAGTACGCAGCTTCCAAATCTCGGTTTATCGTTTACGAAAGTGGTTTATCTGAACGTCAGGTTCTGCAAGTCGTAGAGTACATTGATGTCCATCTCCATCAAGACATCAAACTGGCTGATCTGGCGACCTTACTCAACATTAGTAAATCCCATCTCAGCCACCGATTCAAACAATCGATCGGCATGACTCCCTATCAATATCTGCTGCAACAGCGAATTGAACGGGCAAAGCAGTTGTTGAAGAAGGGCGATCGCTCCATCATGGACATTGCTTTCCTATGTGGATTCAACAGCCACAGTCATCTCAGCAAACAGTTCCGCCAGCTTACAGGCATGACCCCAAAAACCTACAGAGTGAATTAAACAACTTTCTCTGTGTCTTTAGAGCTTCTTGAAGTATCTGGCAACTGGAAACAGCCCGAAGCCTGCCTTTTCGTATATATGACGTGCTGGGGCATGACCAGGATCACCTCCGGTCTCAACCATCGCAACAGACATCCCAGCCTCTTTCATCCAATTCAGAGCGAATTTCGTCAGAGCGGTGCCAATGGCAATGTTCTACATAAGCTTGGCAGGGTAAAAGGCACAATATAAGATTGCTCAAGCGATTGGTCAAAGCCGCTCAAAGGAGTTAGGAAACGTAGCGAGGGATAAGATGACGACACAACCCATTAGGGTGATTGATTACAGCGAAGCAAATGCTGCTCATTCGTTATTGCCCAAGCCGTCCATCCTTTCAAGCTCTGGCTGGAGTCAATTACATCTAGAGGTCTTTCAGCAACCCAAATTTGAAATTGCTGAACACCAGCACACGATGCATGTGATTGCCCACTCGCCCATTTCTAACCATTTTCCTGCATCCTCCACTGGAGAGCGCTGGTTAGATAGCAAGGTATGTCACGAAACGCGCCATCAGGGGGAAATTGCGATCGTTCCGGCGGGGGTTACCCATCGCTGTAACTGGAATGCCTCGGTTGAGTTTATGGTGCTGGCGATCGAGCCTGTACTGCTTCAGCAAGTTGGGCAGGATGCTGTGGATGTTGATCAGATTGAACTCCCTCCCCAGTTCATGAATCAAGTCGATCCGTTGATTCAAGGCATCTTTCTAACACTGAGAGAGGAATTAGAGTTTGGCAAAATTGGCAGTAATTTGTTGATCGATAGCCTCAAAACAACCTTAGCCACTCATCTGCTACGCAACTACTGTACTTTCCAACCGAGGCGATTCGGTAATGAAACTGGTTTATCTCAATTCAGACTGGGACAGATCAAGGAGTATATCAACGAACATCTGAATTGGGATCTGAAACTGATTGAGTTAAGCGCGATCGCTCAACTCAGTCCTTATCATTTTCTGCGTCTATTTAAGCAACATATGGGCATCACTCCGCATCAATACATTCTGCAACAACGAATTGAACGGGCAAAGCACCTGCTGCAACACAGCAACCTCAGCATTGCAGACATTGCTGTGCGAACAGGATTTTCTGACCAAAGCCACTTAACGAGATGCTTTAAAGGCAGATTTGGTGTAACGCCCAAACAACTGCTGCAAGATTGATCGCAAGAATTTACTAAAATCCCGCAACTTTTTTCTAGCATTCTGAACCACCAGCTTTTTAAGTTATGAACAGGCTTTGCTGGAGAGAAAATGAAAATCAGCACAAACGAGGTGCTAATCGAAACATCGGATGGACAAATGCCTGCTGTGCTAGTGACACCGACTCAACCCGATCGCAAACCCGCCATTTTGCTACTAATGGAAGCATTTGGATTAACCTCACACATTCGAGCTGTCGCAGCCCGAATTGCGAACGAAGGCTATATAGTGCTTATTCCAGACCTTTACTACCGTGAATTGCCTCACAATAAGTTTGGCTATGACCAGGTAGAACAGGCAATGGCGATAATGTGGCGCTTGGACTTCGGCAAACTAATGGAAAACGACTTACGAGCCGCGCTAGCTTATTTGACGTCACACCAATTGGTGAATCCTAGTCGTATTGGGGTAGCAGGATTCTGTTTGGGCGGTGGCTTGACCTTCTTCACAGCCTGCAAGCTATCCGATGAAATTGCAGTAGCGGCTTCCTTTTACGGCATGGTGCTTGATGAATGGATTGAGTCTGTAAAAGAGATCACAGTGCCCGTCTACGTGTTTTTTGGCGGTAAAGATCCGTTCATTTCAAGCGATCGCATTGGGCAGATCGAATCCCGATTTCAAGTCCTAGAGAAAGACTATCGGCTGAAGATCTATCCAGACGCAGGGCACGGTTTTTTCTGTGATGAAAGGTCTGACTACAATCCATCAGCAGCAGCAGATGCATGGTCTGAACTGCTGCAATTCTTTGATCAACACTTAAACAGTTAGACTACGGTTTATCAATTCGTGATTTTATATTGACTGTTTGTTCAGTCATAAATACACTGAAAAGTAAGCAAGAACTCTGCAAACCGTTGGAGGAAGAATGATGATTTGGCAAGAAGTCATTGAAGACAGCAATGTTTGGGTTTACGAATACGTGGCAAATGGGTACAAAGCGAATGCGGTCGCAGTGACACTCGAAGACGGTGAACTCGCGATCGTCAGTCCACCGATTGGACTATCAGAAGCCGATTTTACTGAAATTGATGCAAAGGGACAGGTAACAGCACTGATCGCCCCGCATTCTGCACATGATTTAGGGCAAAACGAGTGGCAAGCCCGTTATCCCGATGCAATTCCCTATGCTCCTACAATTGCGATCGAGCAACTGAAGCATGTAGGACAACGATCGTTTACACCCGTTTCTAAGTTATTTGCTTCAACTGTGGAGTTTCGAGAAGTTCCGGGCACGAAGAAAGGCGGAACAATCGCCATCTCGCGTCGAGGTAAACGACCGATTGTCTATCTTGATGAACTAATCATCAACTGGTCATCGCTCCCCCATAATTGGACAAGATTCTGGTTCCAGTTCAGCAACAGTGCGCCCAGACTCAGAGTCAATCAGATTTACAAACAAATGTTTTGCCCCGATCTACAAGCAGTCGTGCAGACGGTGTTGGGAGCGTTAGAGGGCGATCCAGCGATCGTACCCGCACATGGAACTCCCCTGGTTCAAGTCGGTGATGCCGCACGGGTACGGGCACTTGTCGAATCCTTAACCAAACCAGTCGCAAATTAGATGATTTTTTCTGAACGCCTGGATCAGCTTTGTAGTACATTGTACTACAATTGAGATTGATGACCTCGTCGCGCTAGCTTTTCGCTCAAAGGACATTGAGATGCGTGAATTGAAGTATTTCATCGCCTGTACCATCGATCGCTCATCGACCGCGAAAATGGTTCTTTCACCGCTATGATCCACCAGACGACTTATCGACCAAGATCGCCCCTCTCACAGTGCATAGAATTTTTTTGGTTTCGGGAGGGCGATCATCTGCCACAATCCCAGTCGTGCTTGCTACCGATCGGCTCAATGGAGTTAGTCATCAACCTGCACGAGGACAGGATTCCCCTGTTTGATCGGCAGAGTCGGGCAGAGTGTGGCAGCACGAACGGCACCATGATTTGTGGCATACATACAGTTATTTAAGAGTGAGGGTTCACTAAATGACCGATCTGATTCTCACCACTTTCGATTGGGTTCCCGAAGCTCCGCGAGGCTATGTGCGCGACTTACGTGTGCGTTGGGCACTAGAAGAGGCTGAATTACCCTACCGCGTCAATAGTGTGCCATTTCGCGATCGAGGGATCGATCATTTCTCGCACCAACCCTTCGGACAGGTGCCGTGGTTGACCGATAGAGACATTTCTATCTTCGAGAGTGGTGCCATCCTGCTTCATCTCGGCGAACTGAGTAGCAAGCTGATGCCTACCGAGCCGCACGATCGGAGTGATGTCAAGGAATGGCTATTTGCAGCGATCGCTTCAGTCGAAGCCGCGAGCCAGCCCTGGTCATTCTTCAAGTTCTCAGGTGACACCGACGAAACTCCAATGCGGAAGTTTTTTGATAGCTTCCTTGAGGCTCGGCTCAAGCACATGGAAACCGTCTTGGCAGGACACGAATGGTTGGTCGGCACCTTCTCCATCGCCGATATTCTCATGGCGGATGTGCTGCGCCTTGTCGATCGATTCGACGGGTTGGCGGTATATCCTGCCTGCCGCGACTATGTGGCGCGCGCCACGGCACGCCCGTCGTTTGTGAAGGCACACGCAGACCAGATGGCGCATTTTGCTGCGGCAGACTGAACCACCGATCGTATCAAGTTGGTTGGTGGAGTCCGATATGAGCCAATGCGAGTCGCCAACTATTTCGGAGAGAGGATGATCTCATGAAAAAGCTATTGCTGAGTACCACTGCTGTTTATATGGGGCTACTCGGACTCGGATTCATCTTTGCTCCACGAGAAATCGGTATCGGTGCCGTTCCAGCAGATGCACCCGCCGCGCTGATCGCCTATCTCCGGGTGTTCGGCAGCACCTTTCTGGGGATTGCCGTTCTCAACTGGACGGCTCGGAACGCGGAGCCATCTACAGCACGTCAGGCAATTATCCTCGGCAACATTGTTGGGTTTAGTGTGGGTCCTGCTTTAGATGTATGGGGATTGCTCAGCGGCGCGCGGCAGTTGGCGGTGGTGTTCGGTTTGATTCATCTGCTCATCGCGTCAGCCTTCATCTGGGCATGGCGGGCAAGCAGATCAATCAGCACGAGTTAGAGAATGCTTTTAGCGCAACAATAATGGCACTTCCAACGCTCGTCATACTCTTAACTCTCGAAGCAAAACGCGATCGCAAGGAGGTAAAACTATGAGTTCTGATGTGCTTGCTTTTCAGGACATTGATCAAACAAAAATCGGGATTGTTGGGGGGAAAGGCGCGAATCTGGGAGAACTTTCCAAAATTGAAGGAATACTCGTACCAGAGGGCTTTTGTATTTCTACGATCGCTTTTCAAAGAATCATTGAAGAAACACCGTCGATTAACAGATTACTGGATCAGTTATCGCTTTTGAAGGTAGATGACCAAGCTAAAATCCATGAGCTTAGTACTGAGATTCGCAGAGTGATCGCAGGGATAGTCATTCCTCAAGACATTGATGAAGCGATCGCCCACTTTCTCTCCAGACTTGGTGAAAAAGACGCTTATGCAGTGCGATCGAGCGCAACCGCAGAAGATTTACCGACAGTCTCTTTTGCAGGTCAGCACGATACCTATTTAAACATTATTGGAAAAGAAGCAATCCTAACGCACATCAGCAAGTGCTGGGCATCGCTATTTACCGATAGAGCCGTCACCTACCGCCTGCAAAACGGCTTCGACCATCGTAACGTTTACCTGTCTGTGGTGGTTCAGAAGATGGTCTTTCCGCAGGCGGCAGGCATTTTGTTTACTGCCAATCCCGTCACTTGTAATCGGAAAGTATTATCCATTGATGCCAGCTTCGGGCTTGGGGAAGCATTGGTCTCCGGTCTAGTGAATGCGGATAACTACAAAGTGCAGAACGGTAAGGTAATAGATAAGAAGATATCCACCAAGAAACTGGCTATTTATGCTTTAAAGGATGGCGGTACGAAAGCACAGGAGATTGAGCCTGAGCGGCAGAATAAACAAGTGTTGACGGATGAGCAGATCTTGCAGCTTGAGCGTATTGGTCGGGCGATCGAGGCACATTTCGACAGTCCCAAAGACATTGAATGGTGCCTGGTTGATGATACGTTTTACATGGTTCAGAGTCGTCCGATCACGACTTTATTCCCAATTCCTGAAGCGAATGATCAGGAAAATCACGTCTATGTCTCTGTCGGTCATCAACAAATGATGACCGATGCCATGAAACCATTGGGACTGTCTTTTTGGCTGTTAACGACCCCCAGACCCATGCCTATAGCTGGTGGAAGGTTGTTTGTTGATGTTACCAATATACTGGCTTCACCTGACAACAGAGAAGTTTTATTAGATAGCCTGGGACAATCCGATCCCCTCATAAAAGACGCACTTTTGACTATCGTAGAGCGAGGGGATTTTATCAAATCGTCACCAGACGATAAAAAAGAACTAAGCTTCGGTAAAAGCAATAAAGTTATTTCGCCTGCGGGTTTTCGTACGCAAATCGAAAACGATCCGGCGATCGTTGCTGATTTGATGCAACAGAGTCAAACATCGATCGAAGCATTAAAACAAAACATCCAGACGAAATCAGGATCAGATTTATTTGATTTTATCCTGGAAGATCTCCAGCAATTAAAGAAGATCTTATTTGCCCCGCAAAGTCATAGTGTAATTATGGCTGCGATGGATGCTTCATCGTGGATCAATGAAAAAATGAACGAGTGGTTAGGTGAGAAAAATGCAGCAGACACGCTTTCTCAATCTGTACCCAACAATATTACTTCGGAAATGGGTTTGGAACTATTGGATGTCGCAGATGTGATTCGTCCTTATCCAAAAATAATTGATTATTTACATCATGTAAAAGATGATAGCTTTTTGGACGAGCTGATTCAGTTTGATGGTGGAGAGGAAATCCAGGACGCGATCGCTGTTTTTCTCAACAAATACGGAATGCGATGTGCGGGTGAGATCGATATGACAAGACCTCGTTGGAGCGAAAAACCAATGACGCTTGTCCCCATCATTCTCAGTCATATCAAAAATTTTGAGCCTGGTGCTAGCGATCGGAAATTTGAGCAAGGGCGACAGGAAGCTTTGGAAAAAGAACAAGAGTTATTGGAGCGACTGAAGCAATTACCGGGTGGTGAACAAAAGGCTAAAGAAACAAAACGAATGATCAGCCTGATCCGGAATTTCAGCGGTTATCGTGAATATCCCAAATACGGCATGATTAATCGCTACTTCATTTATAGGCAGGCTTTACTGAAAGCAGCCGAACCACTCGTAAGAACTAAGGTTATTCAGGAAAAAGAAGATATTTACTACCTCACGTTTGAAGAACTTCACGAAGTCGTACGCACAAATAAACTGAATTACCCGATCGTCAGTAAACGAAAAGACGAGTACAAATTCTATGAAAAACTAACGCCACCACGGGTGATCACATCTGACGGTGAAATCATCACGGGTGAGTACAAACGAGAAAATCTTCCAGCCGCAGCGATGGTAGGTCTGCCTGTTTCCTCCGGAGTGATAGAGGGACGGGCACGGGTCATCTTAAAGATGGAAGCTGCGGATCTGGAAGCTGGAGATATATTAGTCACCGCCTTTACTGACCCTAGCTGGACACCACTATTTGTATCCATCAAAGGTCTAGTCACCGAAGTCGGTGGGCTGATGACCCATGGAGCAGTGATCGCCCGTGAATATGGCTTGCCAGCAGTTGTCGGAGTCGGAAATGCTACCAAACTGATCAAAGATGGGCAACGAATTCGCGTACATGGAACAGAAGGGTATGTAGAAATTCTATAGTGGACGATGTTGCTGACGAATTTGGGGAGTTTCTAATGTTTTATTGACTCCGCGTCGCCCGCTGCTACTTCGTTGTCAAGAATAGGACGGTCTGCTTCAAACCTCCTATTCTTGGCATCAACTTCAGACTATGCGGCGACCTGCGCTGCCGCTGCGTTCTTTGGTGATGGAAATCTTATCATGCGACCTACTCCTCAAAGCGACCCGTGGTGTCACGATCGCGATCGTATCGTCTTGTGAGCGGAAACGGCGGCAACCAGGACTCGCGACGGACGATCCAGCTTTCGTAGGTGGGCATCAGTTGGTCAGAAGCATCCAGGGAGCCGAGGTTCACTTCGATTTCGTCTGCGGTGCGTGCGAAAATGGACGAGCCGCAGCGGGGACAGAAAAACCGCCTGGCGTAGGATTGGGTTTCGCCCTCGATCGTGACTGCATCCTGAGGGAACACCGCAGAAGCGTGAAAAAGCGCCCCATGATGTTTGCGGCAGTCGAGACAGTGACAAAGACCGACTCGATAGGGGAGTCCCAATGCCACAATGCGGACATTACCGCACAGGCAACCGCCAGTGAATCGATTCATGCTACGTCTCCTCTAAAATTAAGCGATCGAAATGGTTACAACGAACAGCACTAATCCACCGCCGTTCGGGATCGAGTCACAACAATTCTTATGAGCATTCTGCTGACGACCAAGTTGAGCAGCAGCAGATCAACCATAGCGATCAACGAAAAGACTCTCAACTGTCCGCTCCAACCGGGTTGTTATGCCGTTTTTTACGATCAACTCTCTGTACACCAATCGACTTCAACTTTGTGCGGAGCTGTTGAGTTGTTGCTGAAGTTGTTGCACTTCTTCGATCGACAATCCCGTTCCACGAGCGACCATTTCAACTGATAAGCCCTCTCGCAGAAAGTTGAGTGCGATCGCCCGATCTCTTTCTTCCTGGACTTCTCTCTGAATTGAACGATAAACAGTAGATTCTTGCATAATATCTCTCCACAAGAACTACTTTGTTAGAGAGAGTTAGAGAGAAACCCGGTCTCTTTGAGCAACCGCTGTAGTTTTGCGTGATCAAGTTTCGTATCCTTCTGGTGATTTCCCCACATAGCAACAAAGAAGTCTTGCATCAGCGCAATGATGCGGCGATAGTTGACAATGCTGGCAACATAGAGCGCATCTAGCTGCATGTCTCCATCAGCATGGATTTGCTCAATGTGATTCAATAATAGCGATCGCAATTCGTAGGGTTGTAAGCCTGCTTTGATATTATATTTTGCCATGATTCTACGCTGATCGTTTTCCGAACAGGCATCATAGACTGGTCGAATCAGGTGTCCTAAATTCCGCAGAACTTCTCCGTAGTCATAAAATATATGCTGCTTAAAGAAAGACTCTTCTTCTTTCGTCAATGCAAAACTCTTGTCCAGTGTCAAACCGAAATCGGTCAAATAAGCCTGTTCACCGTCAGTGAGCACATTTTGAAAATGCGCGTCAAAGTGGATGATTCCTTTCATCCTCAGAAAGTCAACTGTTGCGCGTAAGTCATTCAACGGTTTCTGGAGTTTGTTAGGATTTTCCCGCAGCCATGTTTCCAGAACGTAGGGAATATACTCTAGAAACAAAACTAATTCGTAGTTAGCGATCGCTCGATCTAACACATACTTCCCAGCGTTCTCACTATTACCCCAGGATTCCACATACCTGCTGTGCTGCGACCTATCTACCGCCGCCCGCTGCCCAACAAAAGGAATAATCCGGTAATGGTACATCAGTGGGAAGGTAGCAATTTCTCCCTCCAAGACCCAGTGGGTGGTCTTGAGATGGGTCACGAGTTCACGGAAGACCCCAAAACCCGTGGAAGCAAAGGCACCAATGCCGTAATTACAGTAAGTCGGCAGGTCATAGAGGTTTCTGGTGGAGAACAGGTTGTCATATTCAAGGTTTGTTACTGGAACCCGTTTCACAAAGACTTTGGATTGTCCAAGAATGACGACCTGACTACTTCCCCAACCCGTACTCGACTCATGCGACTCACTGTTGTCAAGCAGAGAATGCAATTCTGCATTGTTCAACTGAGCGACGTGTGAGCTGAGCTTGAAGTATTTCGTTCTTCTGAGTTCGATCGAATTGTGAGCCATTTTCGTTTGAGCTGCCGAATAGTCGATCATGGTGCCTGATACCATTCCTTGATATCGCTTAAAACTGATACTGTCCTCTGATGCTCAAGTAGGGTAGACAGTTCCTCCTAAGCCTTTCGGTAACTCTTGGCTTCTAGGTGTGGATGAACGCTTCAACAGATGATTTTCGCCATTATTCATACAGTGTAAATCGATTCGCCTCCTGAGCATCCCGATGCAGATAGCAGGTGACAAAAGTATGCGCCAATCCCCCATTGCATCAGTTCAGGTGAATGATTCATATTAGACCCATGAACTCAGGGATTCTTACAAAACTCCGCAATCACTTGGGCTTTGACTTCATCTAGCGGAAAATTTTTGGGATAGGTGGAATACATCAGCATGATGCCCTGCAACGTTGAGGAGAAATAGAGCGATCGCTGCCTCGGATTTTCGACTCCCAAGGCTTCAAACATGTCTGTCTGCACCTTAAATTGTTGGGCTTGTTCATCCATCAACTGTTGCGTGTATTTTGCAACGACTGGATCAAGTTTCGGCTGAGTGAACAGATTCAGATAAAACCGAAAGATATCTGGTTTACGGCGTACATCATCCAGTGCCCCCTCTGCAATGTGCTGAATTTGTTGAGCAGGCGTTGGTTTTGTTTGAGCCGCATTCATCACGACTAACACATCATTGATCCGAATCTCCACCAGCGCCGCCAACACCTCCTCTTTACTTTTGAAGTAGTGATACAGTAGCCCTTTTGAAATATCTGCTTGTCTGGCAATATCTTCAATTGACGTGGAGTAATAGCCCTTTTCGCAGAACAAACTCAATGCGGTATTCAGTATTTGTTCAGTGGTGGCACGACGGATGCGATCGTTTTCGGCTGGAGTGCGTGGCATTGTTGTTACTCTTTCACCAGTTCGCGTAAATCAACAGTTTCAGGATATTGAGGCAAGGCATCACTAATCTCAAGCCACGACACTTTTGCTTTCACATACAAATGTGCCACGGGCTGTGTTTTTGGATCATCATCCAGCGTCGCTAAGGGAATCCGCACGTAGTTCATTTCAGGAAATACGCTTGGTAGATTGGAACCACAGATTCGACAAAAATTCCGCACATTGCCCGCTGAGGAGTGATATCCAGTCAACAACGATTCTCCCTGAATCCAGCGGAAATGGTCTGACTGGGCATGACCAAACGTGCCAAATGCGGCTCCATGTACCTTGCGACAGGTTGAACAGTAACAATGGTTAGCAATCAGAAAGCGATCGTTGAGTTCGTACTGCACGCCACCACAGGCACAACTTCCTCTCATGCGAGTACGCTTTGCGTGTGCCATAGACATCGCTCCTTAGATTCAGGGTTAGCCTCCAGCGACCACTACAGCAAGCAGAAAGAACGCGGACTAGTTCGTTTGCTAAAGCCGCTAAGCATCTATATCATAATTATGACTGACTAAACAGTCAGTAGAGACGGCAGGTCAGACCGAGGTTTTGATGACGAAAGCTTTTAATTCGACAATCTGACCGTTGCGAAAGCGCCAGATGTCGCAGTACGAGTAATGAGCCGCCTTTCCGTCTGCGTCCTTCATTGTGATGTCGCCGAGTGCCGTGACGAAATCACCCTCAGCGATTAAGTTAGCGACCCTAAACTTTGGCGGCTCTACGTATGTCGTTGCCATCCATTGGCGAACGGCTTCTTTTCCATTGAGGGTTTTGTCACCTACAAACGTCCACTGCGTGTCGTCGGTGCAGAACGACAAGAATCCTTCATTGTTGCCTTCAGCGATCGCCGCATTTCCCTCTAATAAAATTGCTTTATTGTTCTCTGACATCTGAAACTTTCCTTTGTTTGAGTGGGTGCTTTAACGGAGCGAGGGCAGTTTTTCTATCGGCGCTTCCTTCTCCTCAGCGTAGTCGCCGAATCACCCCGTTGCCACTTGTGCAAAATTCACGGAACAATTGCAGTCACGCGGATTTCAATCCGCATCGCTGGCAGTCCAAGCGCCGCGACTCCTAACTCTGTCCAAATGGGGGCATGGTTGGGCATGTAATGACGAAATAGCCTGACCATCTCATCGTTCACCTCTGGGGGAAACCCGCCAACATGGTAAGAATTGACGTGAACCACATGCTCCCAACCCGCACCAGCAGTCGCCAAGGTTCGCTCTATGTTCCATGTTCCGAAACGCCTGAGCAATCCCGTCCGCAAGCGATTCTGGAATTTGCAGGTTGTCATCCCAACCACCTTGTCCAGATGTCTCCACGCGATCGCCTATTTTTACCGCTTGCGAGTAGTGCAATTTATTCAACATGTATTCCCCATAACCGGGAGTGACAAAAAACTCGGGCTGATTCATGGTGTTCCTTGTGTAGTACGTTTGACTCGATCTCGCGTTGCTGAAACGAGTTTGTTTCAGGATCATCCGCTTTAGACACTAATGTTCAGAATTCACTTGCCATGTAACAACAATGATTTCTGCAAACAGTAAGACAACTATTAGCCGCGAAAACGCTTGTAAAATGGCTTCCATCGTCCAGTTCTGACTCTGAACCTCCCAGATCATCCAAATAATGTTCACTCCAATCACCAACCAGGGTAGAATGACCGCTGAATTGCGGCTGCGATAGAAGCGGATCGTCGTCTCGCGCCAAAATGGGAAAGTACTGAGAATACAAACAATGTAGGATGCTCCTGCGCTGATGAACAGGCTGGTTTGAAGACCCGAAGGCAGGTTTGGGTATCCAAGCGCGATCGCTGTCAGACAAACTCCCAGCGCGAGATACAGGAAAGTAAACAAGGTAAATCGTTTCATTATTTCTTCTCTGGTGAAGCTTATTCTCTGTACCAAACACGCACACATTGAAAGCAGTTGATTGCAAGACCCTGACTGATCATCACTGGGTGAAAAGCATTACTGGTCGTCAATCCGTAAACATCATCACTGGTGCCTTCGATGCGATCGGGTAAAACAACAGTTTCAACATTGATCACCTGGATCGTGCTACTTTCAATCCACTGATTGACCTCACTCACAACCTCAGAGAAGGATTCATACTCGGCAGGTCCGCCGAAGGGTCCCCGTTCCGTAATCCGAGGCGCAAAATCTTTGTACTTAATCATTTGATTCACCATCTTAAAATTGTAGAGTTGACAATCGATTCAAGAAACCATCATGATTTGATCCGTTTAGCGCTACAACAACCATTGGGTCAGCGGAGAAACCAGGTAGCGGAGCGAGAACGCCTCCCAGATCGCGCCGACGATGAACAGTGGGAGCGTGGACAAACTCAACCAACCGAGCTGTTGCAGCCCACGGACGTAACCCTGACGATGGTTCCGAGTACCGATGGTTGCGGGGCGAACCCAAGACCGACCAAGAATGTATGCGCCAAACATCAAGAGAGCGTAAGCTTGGAATTCGATGAGTATCGTCAGCGAGTGCGGGATCAATGCCACCGCCATAATCTTGGTAGTCGGAGCCATAGCTAAACCGAGAGTGAATGTCTTATACGCAAACATGGCGATGCCAGCAAAGGGAACGATCAGCGAAGGGAGCACGATCCACAGCGCGCCGGTCGTGAGGTTGACTCCCAGGATGGTCAGCGAGAACAGCCAGGGGGTATTGATTAGCGATCGGACAAGATCAGCCGTTCCGTTGTCTTCCAGGATGGCTACCCGAGTTGCGCTCAGGTTGGGGAAGACTGTCGCCGCTATCAACCCGGTGATGACTAAGCCATACACAATGGCGTTGATGGTGAAGTAGGCGCGAAAATTAGTGCGAATGATCTGAAGAGGTTTGCGAAGAAATCGCAGAAGCGGGTGTTTGGCACTGGGAGTAAGGGGTCGTTGTGGAGACTGGTCTTTGGTGGCGATCGTTTTGCGTGACATGTTTTAGCTCCGATATTTGGTGATGGATGCAGTGATGCTTGCCAGAAAAAAGCTTAGGCAAATCTTGCCAGCAAAAGGCTAAGAGCAAAGGAAAAGGCATGAACGCTGACATGGGATAACATCGCAGCCTCAAGCGAGTATTGCCAAAAGAGCCAGCCAAACGCAATGCCAGCAATCCCATTGAGTAATATCGCTCGGGCAATCACAACTGGAGTGAGGGGAACGATCGCGGCAGTCGCTGGCAGGTGTAGTAGTCCAAAGACCAACGCGGCTAGAACGATCGCACCCTGGTAAATCCCTTGGCTCGGCAACGTAACGCCTTGTTTTAGACCTTTCCACGCAATCCAAATAAGCAGTGACATTAAACCCCAGCGCATCAAAATTTCCTCAGTGATGCCGCCATAGAACATTGCTGTGAGCAAATTCAACCCACTTAGCTCTGTATGATTGGCAGCCCGTAGCGCTTCAGGGAGGACAGGTTGCATCAACTGATCGAGCAACAAGAGAACGATCGCCGCCGCTGCACCCACACCCAAGCTCCACTTCATCTCAACGGCAAAAGATGGAGACTTAGCGGTGTGAAACACCCAATGATCAATCAAATGGGAGCGTAATCCAACACGATCAGCACAACCAATGCCGACCAGAATGCTGATTGCCAGTAGAACTGTAAGCTGTAGTCCTTGCAGAAGCATTAAAATCCACAATGGCGGCACTTTTGCCAGTGTTTCTGGAGACAGTTTCGCCAACTGTTGCTCAACTAATGGAGCCGACGTAATCGTAACCATCGCAATTCCTGCAATGCCCAAGACAAATAAAATCCCAAATTGTTTCAAAACTGCCATTGATTTAATCTCCAGATGATCCGTCCTATTAGCCCATGCCAGCAGCTACCATCACCGGGATCGTGGGCAAGTTGAAAACGACGTGAACGACGACAGCAGTCCAAACCGATCCACTACGGCGGAAGATCTCGGCAGTGGCAAGACCCGCGACTACGGCTGCGGGAAAGACGATGTTGATGCCATGAGCGAGGGCAAAGATCACGGTGCTACCCACAACCCCGATGAACGAACCGTAGCGCAGCAGCGCGTTGGCGACGACACCCCGGAAGAGCAACTCCTCACCAAGAGGCGTAACGATTCCGAGGAAAAATGTCGCTAAAACCAGAGAGAGTACCCCGCCGCTACCGCCCTCTGCGTAAACACCCTGAACATTGTTGGTGTTCCCGGTGATCTGAATCCAGCCCAGAACTGCCAATCCCTTAAGTACGAAGGCAACCAGTCCGACTCCGACCGCGATGAGCAACCAGCGCCTGGAGACGGGGCGCACACCGAAGGCTTTCAGGGAACGAATCCGAAGTAGCACTGCCGCTGCGAACCCGGCAATCCCGGCGATGCCAGTCCACGAAGTCAAGATCAGTCCGTAAACCACTGGGTCGAGACCGAGCCGCTTGAACTGCCAGATGCCTCCGAACGCTACGATCGCGAAGACGACAAGACCCACAATGATCTCAAGCCAGCCTGGACGAGAGTCCCTGTTTGGTGCGAACGCGGCAGGAGGCTTCTGTGGGCGGTTAGAAGACACTTTAGACATGATGATCAACTCCTTTGATCGAGTTGCTGATTCAAGTGGCTAATAGATTTAGGAATCAACGGGTTCGGATGCCTTGTCGCGTTTGAACACCTTGTAGGCGATCGCCAGGAACACGGGTACTACAACCAGCACTGATAGCGCGTAGAAGGTCGCATGGTACTCGCTGACCATGAACAGCGCTGGCGTGGTCGCGGCGCTTCCGGCTGCGTTGACTAGGAGAAAGAAGCTGATGTTGTTCGCGAAGTGCGCGCCGATGGCGAGTTCGGTCGTTCCCTCCACCAGCGAGACGACCACCCACAACAGTCCTCCGCTAACAAAGTAGCCAAGGAACACTTGGAGCCAGCCGCCCGCGATCGCCTCCGGGTTGCCGAGGTGCATCAGGGTGAAGAGTACTGCCGACACAAGCGCTAGAAAGACGCGGTTAGACCAGATCAGGCTCGCGCCCTGCACGATGTAGCCGCGAAAGAACAGCTCTTCGGTGGTGGTCTGGATCGCGGTGAAGACTAGCGCGATCGGCACGAAGAGCGCGAACGTCGTGAGGTCGGAGTTAAAGGAAAAGGTGTCGGGATAGAAGAAGTACTGTCCTAGCCCATCGATCAGGCAGAATGGCACGAACCCAGCCACAAACCCGTGACCGACACGCCGCCAGCTTATCCGCTCCCGCGCCGTGACCAGCGTCCGGAGGGAGCGGCGGTGAATTCCAACAACGGCAATGAAGATTCCCGCGAGGAAGAACGGGAACCCCGCCATGATCGCCAGAAAGTTGCCAAAGGGACCGAGCAAGGAGTAATCTGCCTGCCCGAACGCTATAAGCCCCTCCTGACCGCCGAGCAAGAACGTGACGAGCGGGGCGGCGATGCCGCCGACCACCAGCCACGCAAAGAGGATGACTACTAATCCTAGAACATACCGCCACCCCCGATATTTACCCCACCGGGCAGCCTCCACGTAAGTCGCGTCTTTCACGTCCGTTCCGCTTCCCTGATGTCCTTTGATTGCTTTGATCCTCATCTTTGTCTCCTTGACTCGTGCATATATGTAGTGCTTGGATCTGACCGCTAGTTGCCTTTACGATTGTTTTCAGGGTTCGATGGGATTACTAAAAACCCTTCCGATCGCTCTGGAAAACAGGTTCGGATGCCTCATCGCGTTTGAACACCTTGTAGGCGATCGCCAGGAATATGGGTATTGCAACTAGCACCGATAGCGCCACGTAGGTCGCGTGGAACTCGCTGATTGTGAACAGAGCCGGTGTGGTCACGGCGCTTCCGGCTATGTTGAACAGGAGTATGCCAATGATGTTATTTGCGAAATGTACGCCGATGGCGAGTTCAGTGGTGCCGTCAATCAGCGAAACCACAGTCCACAACAGACCCGGAACGAGGAAGTAGTTGGAGAAAACCGTGAGCCAGCCGCCTGCGATCGCCTCCGGGTTTAAGAGGTGCGGCAGGGTGAATATCACGGCTGCCACGATCGCCAGAAAAACGCGGTTGGTCGAGATCATGCTCGCCCCTTGCACAACGTATCCGCGAAAGAAAAGCTCCTCAGTGGTCGTCTGGATCGCGGTGAAGACCAGTGCCAATGGCACAAAGAGCGCGAACGTCGCCAGGTCGAAGTTGAAGGAAAAGGTGTCGGGGTAGAAGAGGTACTGTCCCAGCACGCCTATCAGACACGCTGGAACGGACCACGCCACAAACCCCTGACCGATGCGACGCCAGCTTATCTTCTTCCGCGCCGTGATGAGCGTCAGGGGATGACGGCGATGGATAAGGGTAACGGCGATGAGGACTCCCGCCAGGAAGACCGGAAAGCCTACCATGATATACAGGAACTTCCCCAAAGGACCAAGCATGGAGTAATCCGGCTGACCGCTAAACGCGATCACGACGAGTACGCTGGCACCAGTCCCGACCACCAGCCACGCAAAGAGGATGACCACCAGCCCCAGAACATACCGCCACCCCCGATACTTACCCCACCGAGCAGCCTCCACATAAGTTGCGTTTTTCATGAGAATACCTCCTACCTTTTGCAAATGATTTACACCGCGCTGCTGGGTTTAACTTTGACTTCGGTTGTGATTACGAAAGCTCTTAATTCGACCATCTTGTCGCCGCGAAAACGCCAGATGTCGCAGTACGAGAATCAGCCACCTTCCCGTCTTAGGTTTAAGCGGCATAACGTTCCCGCTTACCGGATTCAGATCACCTTTGTCTGTGACCAACAACCTATATTCGTACTGGTGAAGAGGGTTTATTAGCTGGTTTTTGTTGCATCAAACATGGAACTTTATGAATTCAACGCCTTTTCGATACGACGATCGGGAATGAGCCACAGAACTGAAACCAGAACGTACAATGCACATGCAAGCCAAGGGATTGCAAAAGCAAGTGGAATTGCAACTGCATAAATCAATACCGATAACTTGCCTTTAAAGTTCCGACCCAGAGCGTTTGCAAGTGTGGAATCTTGACCGTGGTGAAAAACAAGTGTGCGGGTCAGAGTGAAGTAGGCGATCGCAGCCAACAATAGAACCACACCATAAAGCGCCACAGGCAACGCAGCAAAATGATTTTCACCCATCCATGCGGTGACAAAGGGAAATAATGATAACCAGAACAACAAATGTAGGTTTGCCCACAAAGTTGAACCATTCACTTGTCGGACTGCCTGAAACAGGTGATGGTGATTGTTCCAGTAGATACCAACATGCACGAAACTCAACACATAGCTTAGAAAGGTTGGAATCAGCAGACGTAGCGCAGCTAAATCTGACTCATGAGGTATTTTCAACTCCAGTACCATAATGGTGATAATAATAGCAATTACCCCATCACTGAATGCTTCTAACCGACCTTTAATCATTTTTGGGTATGCTCCTTGTCTGCTTACCGCTCTGCTTACCGCTTTGTATAACTGCCGTTTGCAAAAATGTCCGGTTATCCACTATCCATTGAGTCTCTCTAGGTGACAGCAGATCGCCTCAAACTTTGTATCAAGGTCGCCAGTCCATCCGCTTCAGCAATTTGCAATTTGTTAGCCTTACACGGTTGGGGAACGCTCCAGGGCTACTCGATCCCAATGTCCTAAGTTGGCTGCTGCTTCATAGGTGCTTTGGAGAAAAGCAAGGAGCATTGCATCTGGATCGTCAGCTTGTCTCACGGCTTCATAGGGTAGGATAAACTCTTGCATCTCTGGGCTGTAAAACGCTTCTCTGGGTTGGATTGGGTAATCACGGAAACCCTCCGGCGCAGGGTAAGCGTAAGCGTAAAAAACAGGCTCCACAACTGACCCACCCCCTAGCCAAAAGCCGCAACTACTAACTTCGTGTGAATAGGCTTCGCGCGTGACCCAATCTGCCATATTCGGAACCCCACCGGGATGTTCTGGCGCACGACGACCAGAGAAACGAGTCACAGCAAGATCAAAGCTGCCCCAAAAAAAATGTACAGGGCTGGATTTACCAACAAACTGGGAACGGAAGACGGTCATGATGCGATCGACTTGCACAAGAATTCGCCAGAACCGTTGTGCATACTCCGGATCGTAAGCTGCGTGTTGATAGTCTCGCTCAAACGGGATTGGTTCTGACACTTCTTGCGGCATCGTCCAGATTTGGACTTCGATGCCGATGTCGCTCAATGTAGTTAGCACCATTTGGTAAAAATCTGCCACAGAGCGAGGAGCCAGTGCAATTCTTTTAGTGATGCCGTCGCTAGTGTCTATTTGTAGTTGATGGTCGAGAAAATCAAAGCTAATTTGAAAGTTACTAGTTCCGCAGGGGATTGAAGCGGTTGTTAGTCCACGCGGTGTGACATAAAGAGTAGATTGCCACCAGTGATTGAGTTTAGGTGCCAGTGCCAACCGGATTTTACCGATGATTTGCATCCATAGATGGAGAGTTGCATAGGTATCCTGCCAAGCTGCTAAGGGCAAACTGGGCCAAACGATGTCAACGGGAGTACTTTGATGAGAAACAGCCATGAAAATCACCCACATGAGGAGAATATGTTGAAGAAATAGGAAGGAAATCTAGATGAAATCAGAATCGCTATCAATAGTCTTTTCCCTGTTCATCTGCAAAACACCATAACCACTGCTCCCCCAATTCAGCCGAACTAACCACTGCATGATTGGTTGCTTCATAATGACGACGAGCATGTTGATGCTCAGAAGAATCACAGCACAGCATTTTGCTACAGGTTTGGCAAATCCGGAGGTGTACCCAGCGGCTATTTATTTTAATGCACTCTTCACAACGAAATATGGGATAGGCTGCTTTAGAAATCAGGTTTTCCACAGTTAGATTGTTGAGATGTTCGCAGGTCATAGTTTTTTGGTATCCCTGGTAGGAGACAACGGTGAACAGAATGATTGAGGCTATCGGAGCAAGTTCAGAATCTGTGAATTTTGGAGGTTAAATACTGTTAGAGGTCAGCAACATCACGACATCTGCATGAGCTAACACGCCATCGGGGTGGCGTTGAAGCGCCGTATCATACTTCATGGCAAACTCATCACCCAATTCGTCGGGGCTGAGCAGTGTCCGAATGTCACTGTCGATCGCTGCAATTGCCTCTGGTGTAACAAGTTCACCGTCATGAAGCAACTCATCGATTTGGATAATCAATGCTGAGAGTTGGTGCAACCAGGCAAACTGCTCATGACTAATCACCAGTTGTAGCAATTCACCGCTAGAAACTTGCCCTCGAACTTGCTCATAGGTAAGGCGCTCAGTCTCTAGTAAAAGCTTGTGCAGACGCAGTAGTTTGATTCGTAACTCACTTAAGCGTTGATGTTGACTAATTTGATATTGAGATGTGTTAAACATCAATCCGTCCCATCCTTCCTTCCTGATAGTCGTTGATCGCCTGGGTAATTTCAGCTTCAGTGTTCATGACAAATGGACCGTAGCGCACGACGGGTTCGTTAAGGGGTACACCTGCAATCAGCAGCAGATCTAGAGGACGTTGAGCAGCAGCAGGGTTGGAGATTATCACATCTTCTCCATCTTGAGAAAAGAGCACCATCTGCCCATCATCACCAGGCGCTGGCTTTGTCCCAAACAACCCAGACCCCTCCAGTACATAGGCAAAGGCGTTGTACTCTTTGGGTACAGGCTGGATCATCGTTGCCCCTGGTTGCAGTGTGAAGTGGAGGTAAGTTATGGGCGTGCGCGTCTGAATGACGGCTTTTGCCCCTAACGCTTCTCCCGTAATCACCCGCACCGTCACAGACCGATCTTCAGTTTGAGCGATCGGAATGTGAGCCGCTGGAATTTCCTGATAGCGGGGCGGCATCATTTTGTCTCGTTGTGGCAGATTGACCCATAGTTGAATGCCGTGGAGCCGTCCACCCGTTTGAGTAAACATTGACTCTGGCATCTCGGAATGCACGACCCCGGCACCTGCTGTCATCCACTGAACATCACCCGGATTTAGTAGCCCGGCGTGCCCCACAGAATCTTTGTGTTCTAACCGTCCATCCAAGACATAGCTGACGATTTCAAAGCCCCGATGCGGATGATCGGGCGCACCTTTTGCTTGACCCGGCTTGAGATTAATCGGCCCCAATTCGTCGAGGAGGAGAAACGGGTCAAATTCAGAGAAGCTACTTTTGGGAAAGGGCCGACGGACAAGAAATCCAGCCCCTTCGAGTGTTTCAACGCTGTTAATTACTCCGGCAACGGTTCGAGACGTTTGAGTAGGGACAGTCATAGAATTGCCTCTTCAGAACTAGACAAATATGTGTATCATTTGAGCCTGACTCAACGGGATGAATCACAGCGTTTTTTCACAAGCCAGAAATGCAGCAGATCACTGATTATTCCTGTTGAAGAAAGTCCAGTAACAGGGGATTGATCTGATCAGCGTGAGTCCAGTTGATGGCGTGCGGTCCGCCAGGAATGACAACCAGTTGACTGTTTTTAATCAGCTTTGGGAGTCTTGCTGCGGTGGATTCCAGTGGCAAAATCCGATCGCTATCGCCATGAATAATCAGAGTCGGTACATCAATGCGGGGCAGATCATCGCGGAAATCAGTCAACCAGGACGGTACACAATCCAAAGTTCCTTTTGCAGAAGCCCCTGCTGCCACATTCCAACTGGCTTGAATTGCCTCATTGCTGATGCGATCGCCAAGCAATACATCGACATTGAAAAACTCTTTGAAGAACGCAGAGAAATAGGCTGGACGGTCTTCAACGATCGCTTTCATAATGCCATCGAAGACACTTTGATCAACACCCTCTGGATTGTCGTCTGTCTTTAACAGAAAAGGTGGAACGGGAGCCATCAGCACGGCTTTCTGCACCCGCTCTGAGCCGTATTTGCCAAGATAACGTGTGACTTCACCTGTTCCCATTGAGAAACCGACCAGCACGGTATTTTGCAAGTCAAGCTTGGTCATCAGCCCGTTCAAATCGGCTGCAAAGGTATCGTAGTCATAGCCAAACGAGGGTTGGCTAGAAGCACCGAATCCTCGGCGATCGTAGGTAATGACTCGATACCCCGCATTTAGCAGCACTAAGACCTGCTTTTCCCAGGAATGACCGTTGAGGGGAAATCCATGAATCAGAACAATCGGTTGACCTGTCCCCAGATCTTCGTAGTAGAGATCGATGGTTGCAGAATTTTCTTGACCGACAGTAACGTAAGGCATGAGAGGTTTCTCCGTTGTAAATTGATGACGTGTTTTTGTCTGTTGCATCGTCTCGCACTGTCAATCGACTACTGCGCTACATACCCGCCATCTACCATCAACGTTTCACCTGTTATGAACGATGCCAGGTCAGATGATAAAAACAGGACTGCATTTGCAACTTCAAGCGGTGTTCCAATTCGTCCGATCGGGTGAAGTCCTGTTATATAAGCTTTGACCTCATCCTGCCCACCTGTAGCTGCTTCAAACATATCTGTTTCGATTGCTGCTGGTGCAACGACATTGATGCGAATCCCCGCTTTGGCATATTGGAGCGCGGCGGCTTTTGTTAAGCCTACTACTGCATGTTTACTCGCGGTGTAGAGGAGTTGGGTAGGAACTGCAACGACTCCAGCCCCAGATGATGTATTGACGATGCACATAGTGCCGCCAGAGGCGAACGAACCACTTCCCTGTTTCAACATCTGAGCGATTTCATATTTCATCGACAACCAAACGCCTTTGATATTGACGTTCATCGTGCGATCGTATTCCGCTTCTGTTTGCTCAATCAATGAGGGATTTTCGCCGACAGTTCCTGCATTATTAAAGGCAATATCTAACCGACCAAAAACGTCAACCGTTTTATCAACCATTGCTTTAACATCGGCTTCTTTCGTGACATCGGCTTGCACAAAAATAGCCTCTCCGCCAGCTTCCTTGATCAATCGAACCGTTTCTTCACCTTCATCCATTCGACGACCCACCACCACCACCTTTGCTTGTTGTTGGGCATAAGCGATCGCCGTTGCTCTGCCAATTCCTGAAGTTCCGCCAGTGACAAGCGCAACTTTTCCTGAGAGTTTTTGTGACATAGTGTTTTACTGCGTATGTGATTACTAATGTGATCGTCAAATCGGCAATTTACTTACCAATAAGCCCGCGAATCGCTTCGCCCTGATGACAAATGCCGGGCGGTCGAGTGCAGTGTCGGGTTATCCTGCCGCCCGCTCCGCCTGATGAATTCAGCCTGGAATACGGGCGATGACCTTGATCTCGAAGTCGAACCCCGCGAGCCAGTTGACCCCGATCGCCGTCCAATTCGGATAAGGCGCTTCCGGGAAGACTTCGCTTTTAACGGTCATGACCGTGCCGAACTGATTCTCGGGATCGGTATGAAAGGTCGTCACGTCGACGATATCGTCAAGCCCGCATCCACCCGCTTGTAGGGTCGCCTCAAGATTGGAGAATGCCAGGCGGACCTGAGCCTCAAAGTCCGGCTCGGGCGAGCCATCGCTGCGACTGCCGACCTGACCAGACACGAACAGGAGGTCACCTGATCTGATCGCTGCGGAATAGGTGTATGAGGTGTAGAGGTCATGCCGATCGGCGGGGAAAACGGCGTCACGCTGGGTCATATAGAATGCTCCTGTTGTAGGTCGCTGGAAAGCGGTGTTCAGTTTTTGCATTTTTTACAGTTTCTTCACCTTCATCAATTCGACGACCCACCACCACCACCTTTGCTTGTTGTTGGGCATAAGCGATTACCTCCGGTAGGCTTCGCCAACGCGGTAGCTCTACCAATTCCCGATGTGCCTCCAGTAACTAACACCACTTTGTCTTGCAGTATCATTGTTGTTTCTCCTGTTTCAATCAAGATTGACCTTCAGCAACGAACTGACGAGATCACCGACGACCAATTCGATCGCTTTGGAAAACGGGTTCGGATGACTTATCGTATTTGAACACCTTGTAGGCGATCGCCAGGAAAACGGGAATCAGCACGAGGGAGATGATGTCGTAGAATCTTGCATGGTACTCGCTGATGCTGAACAGGGCTGGTGCAGCGAAAAAGCTTCCAGACCAGTTGAACAAGAGAAAGTACGCGATGTTGTTGGCGAAGTGTGCGCCGATCGCAAGCTCAGTCGTGCCGTCGATCAATGAAACGATCGCAAACAGCAGACCCGTGCCGACGAAGAGTCCGAGGAACATCCCGATCCAGCCACCCTCCTGTGACTCTGGATTGGTGGCGTGCGGCAGGGTGAAGATCACAGCCGACACGATCGCCAGAAACACGCGGTTCGACCAGATCAGGCTCGCGCCCTGCACGATGTACCCGCGAAAGAAAAGCTCCTCGGTGGTCGTCTGGATCGCAGTAAGGATTAGCGCGATCGGCACGAAGAGCGCGAACGTCTTCAGGTCGGAGTTGAAGGAGAAGGTATCGGGGTAGAGGAGGTACTGCCCCAGCCCGCCTATCAGAACCCAGGGCACGAACCCAGCCACGAAGCCGTGACCGATGCGATGCCAACTGATCTGCTCCCGCGCCGTAACGAGCGTTCGGGGATGACGCTGGTGAATGAGGGTGACGGCGATGAGGATTCCAGCGAGGAACACCGGGAAACCCGCCATGACCACGACGAAGCCCCATACGGGACCGAACGCAGCGTAATCCAGCCGACTAAATGCTGCGACACCCTCCTGACCGCCGATCGCGAGTGCAACGATCGCACTGGCAAAGTTGGCGGCGACCATCCATGCAAAGAGGATGATCATCAGCCCTAGAACATACCGCCACCACCGATACTTCCCCCACCCGGCAGCCTCCACGTAAGTCGCGTCTTTCACGTCCGTTCCGCATCCCTGCCTTCCTGTGATTGCTTTAAACTTCATCTTTGTCTCCTTGACTCGTGCGTGATCGAGTTAGCGAATCTGTTTTGGGGTCATTCCAGTCAGGCGCTTAAACTGTTGTGTCAAATGACTCTGGCTGGAGAAGCCGACTTGTGAGGCAATGTCTGCGTTGGCGTAGCCTGTGCGTAGCACGTATTGCTAAGTTCGTTTACAACAGCATCAATTTCACTCGTTCCAACCGCTGTTGAATCACGTACTGGTGCGGTGAAACTCCCATTGCTTGTTTGAATGCAGTGGTAAAGTAAGGCGGACTAAGATTCAGCGCCTCTGCAAGTTCGACCAGTGACAAATCTCGTTCGCCTAGCGTCGGCTCTGCCGAATCGAGGTGGGTCTGAATATAGTCGAGTACTTGTTGCAATTGGAGGTGTGTTAGACCTTTGCGCTTGCATTCAATGGTTGGTGTTGTAGTGGTTAGCATGGTTCAAAACTTGGCAAGTTGTTCAACAAAACAGGCAAAAACTAGCTATCACGCATTAGATAACTTACTAGCACTCACAAACAAGTCAGATATGAATAGAGCTTAGTGACTTGCAGCAACAATGGCTGTCATCAACTCTGCCATTCGCCAGCGTGCGGTATACCGGATGTTATTGATAAATAGGGCTGGAGCGTCGGTCACTCCGCTGCGTATTCCACTTTCGATATTTTGATTAATGCGATCGAGGTGCGTCTGTTGAGACAACTGTTGTAAAAACTGGGGAATGTCTAGTCCAAGCTGATTGGCATACTCGACAAGATAGCCGTTTCCTAGTGCTTGGTAATGGTTGAACAAACTATCGTGCATCTGCCAAAACTGACTTTGGGCAGCGGCAGCTTCGGCTGCCTGAGCCGCACGTTGAGACTGAGGATGAATCTGGATCTGTGGAAAATGGCGGAAGATACAACATAAATAATCCTCTCCAAGAGAAACACTCAGCTCTTGCCGAATGGCTTTAATTAATCGGTAAACATCCGCGCTTCTAGAACATTGGTAGTCCCCATACATCACTAACACCACGGCGGCACTTAGCACACCTTGACTGTGATCTTGGGTTGAAGCTGGCACAACTAAAAAACTGGAACTATGGTCGCCGATCATCTTTCTACATCTGTATCAAGCCTGGAACCTTGCAATTCACTTGCTCAATCCACATGAATTAATATAGGCAATTGACTTTTAGTTGTCGTCTACAGTGAGTTAAATTTTTTACAGTACAAATCGGTGGAGCAATTGCTCTAACCCAAAATAGAAGGTAGGTTATAACTCAAGTTAGAATCCGAGTTTGATCGAAAGTTCTACAAACAGACGATTCCGCGTTTAACGGCAACAATTACAGCTTGGGTGCGATCGCTCACATCTAACTTATTCAAAATCCGATTGACATGGGATTTAACAGTGCCTTCACCGATACTTAAAGCAGTCGCAATCTCAGCATTACTCATCCCCTGTGCCAGTGAACGAAGTACAGCCAGTTCTCTTTCACTCAGTTCTGGATTACTGAGGCGCTGCACCAACTTGGCTCCTACATCGGGCGGAATATACTGCTGACCCCGATGAACGGTACGAATGGCATTCAGAAGCTCATCCGGCTCAGTTTCTTTCAACAGGTATCCTTTTGCGCCTGCCTGCAAGCCCCGATAGATATCTTCGTCGCTATCATACGTGGTCAGTACAATAATCCGAGCCGATTTAGTAGTCGCACAAATTGCACCAATGGCGGCAACGCCTTCCACACCCGGCATTCGCAGATCCATGAGCGTGACATCCGGTTGGTGTTCCTCAAATAGCGCGATCGCCTGTTCCCCATTTTCGGCTTGGGCAATCACCTGCATCTCTGGGTCACGGTTAATAATCGTGGCTAATCCTTGCCGAAAAATGGCGTGATCATCTGCAATCAAAACTCGAATCGGGGGTGTGGGGTGTGGGGTGTGGGGTGTGGAGAAGTCTCTAGGGTGTGGGGTGTGGGGTGTAAGGTGTGTCAATTGTCTATCCCCCTTTGAAGACTTTGACGAAGACGACTGAGTAACCGTCCCGTGCTTTCACACAAACTCATCAATTCAGTAATGTCATCAATATAATTTAAACTATTAGCAAGGAGAAGCAAGGTTTCTAGTTCTTTGAGACTTCCATTTGCAATACCGAGAAACTGAAGATATTCCTTACGATGATTTCTCCCATATCCCTCAGCAATGTTGGCAGGCACAGAAACACAGGCTCTACGAATCTGTGAAGTTAGTCCATAGATTTCATGCTTTGGTAGTGCTTCTGTTGCTTGATAAACTTCCTTTGCCAATCGCATTGACACTCTCCAAACCTCCAAATCACGATAACTCTCTAACTTACCCATACCCTACACCCCACACCCTGCACCCCACACCCTACACCCCAACGACTACGATAATCTCTGTTCCCTGCCCAGGTTGACTCCGAATCGTGAGTTGTGCGCCGATGCGCTCTGCCCGTTCGCTCATGCCTAATAAACCAAAACCCTCAGAGGCTGGCATACTCCCAACTCCAAAGCCCTGCCCGTTGTCTTTCACGCGCAAGCAAAACTGATTGCGATCGTAGACTAGCTCCACTCGAATTTCGTCAGCATTGGCGTGTCTAATCGCATTGGTTAAGGCTTCCTGCCCAATCCGCAGTAGGTTACTCTCGACTTCAGTCGGTAGAGCATACACTGCACCCTCAATCTCATAAGACAAAGTGGTATCTAGTGCGGCAGTTCTGAGTTGAGCGACGAGACGATGGAGAGCGCTCTGTAGACTGCCTTCCTCCAAAAGCTGAGGACGGAGCGCGACAACCGATCGCCGTGCTTCAATCAGTCCGGTTCGTGCCAATTCTTTGATCAAGTCTAGATGTGCCTGAGTTGCTTCTAAATCATCCGTTAGCACCTGTTTTGCCGCTCCGACCTGAGCCAGAATGCCTGTAAACGCCTGAGCCAGTGTGTCGTGAATCTCGCGTGCCATGCGGTTACGTTCTTCCAAAATTGAAGCTGCTTCTGCTTGCTTTTGCGGCGTAATATCTCGCGCCAACCAAATCACCTGCTCGTGCTGAATTGGGGCAATGCGAGCCGAAAACCAGATTTCTCGCCCAGCTATCCACTCGCTGTATTCAACGGTCAGAACTTGTTGGGTTCTCACCACCTGCTGAATATAATTCAGGAATTCATCAGCTTGTTCTTTAGCATAAAGTTGATACAGTGTTTTGCCAGTATACTCCTCCCTATACTCCTCTCCATAGGATGGATTTCCTTTGATTGCACAGACTAATTGCCCTTCAGCATTGAAGATACACAGCGGATCGGGAATGGCTGAAACGAGCGCCCGCAGTTCTGCTTCAGAAGCTTGTAACGCGGCTTCTGCTTGCTTTTGCAGCGTAATATCTCGCGCCAACCAAATCACCTGATCGTGGGCGATTGGAGCAATGCGAGCCGAAAACCAGGCTTCTCGTCCATTTAAAAACGCACTGTACTCGACTGTGAGGATTTGTTGGGTTCTCAGCACCTGCTGAATATAACTTAGAAATTCATCGGCTTCTTCCCTTCCGAGTTGATGCATGGTTTGACCAATCATCTCCTCAAAGGGGTGCCAGAGCAGATTTGATTCCAGTACGATGATTTCAAGGAATCGCCCTTCAGCAGTCAGTACAAATAACGGATCGGGAATTGCCTCAATGAGAGTCCGTAGCTTTGACTCTGAGGCTTGTAATGCCTCTTCTGCTTGTTTGCGATCGCTAATATCTGCAGTCACTCCTTCGAGGTAGCCATCGTCTGCATTCAAATAAGCAGAGGAAAGTCCCCAGAACAATGTCCCATCTCGTTTTCGCAGCTGAGTTTCAAAGTTTCGCACTTCCCCATCCCGCTTCATCACCTCAATTGCCTGTTGGCGATCGTTGGGATTTACAAAATAGTCGATGGTGTGTTCCAGCCCAATGATTTCTTCTGGTGAATCAAAGCCAAGCAGATTGGCATAGCGTTGATTGGCATTGAGAATTAATCCATCCGAGAGGCGGGTGCGGTAGATGCCAACCTGCGAGTTTTCAAAGATCGCTCGGAACTTGGCTTCACTGCGTTGTAATGCCTCTTCTGCTTGTCTACGCTGGGTGGTGTCATTGCCCACCGATAAGATTTCAATAACCTCTCCCTGTTCATTGAAGATGGCTTGATTCGACCAAACAACCCAAACTCGCCGACCGTCTCGACACAGATTTTCACCCTCACCTTGCGGATACGCTTGAGGATGGCGAAGTAAATCGTGGACCATCGGTTTGACATCGCGCCCAGAGATTTCGATGTCTGGAATGATGGTTTCAAACAAGGTTCGCCCTAGAATCTGATGTTCTTCATAGCCAAGAAGTTTTATCCCATAATCGTTGATGTAATGAATCCGTCCTTGCAGATCATAGCGAATGATGATTGAATTCGCGGTTTGTAACAGGTTGCGATAATTTGCTTCACTTTGTCTCAATGCGGCTTCGATTTGTTGACGTTCAGCGATCTCCTGCTGCAAGGCTTGAGTTTGCGCTTCCACCTTCCTTTCCAGTGTTTCGGCATAGTCTGCTAACTGTTTATACAGCCGAGCATTTTCCAGTGAAATCGCTGCCTGAGCCATCAATAGTTTGAGGACTTGTAAGCGATCGCTAGTAAACACTCCGGTATTGAGATTGTTCTCCAAATAAAGGATGCCGATCAACTGACTTTGATTGAGAATGGGTAGACAGAGGAGCGATCGCGTCTGGTGGTGTTGAATATAAGGATCAGTTGAAAAAGACGATTCGCTGACGGCATCATCAAGCACCAGCGTTTCTTGAGTGCGTTCTGCCGAGTGAATGATGGAGGCAGGAATCGTTGCACAATCAGCAACAGCAAGCTTTTCTACGTCACACTGTCTATTTCCGCTGCATTGAGCTACTACAGTGAGTTGATCCTCTTCCAGGAGAACCAGAGCACCAGTTTCGGCTCCTGTATTTTCGATCACGACCTGCATCAATGTGGCAATTAATTGAGCGAGATGGATCATTGGACTCTCCCCCGACGAAGGGCTGGCAGCCGTCTCCCAAAGTATATCGCTTGCCAAACTTCAGAAAATTAAGCCTCTAGTGGATTTTTTGCAGGTTTCCTACCTCGATCATCTTGGTCTGAAAACTATCAAGCAACCAGGTTTGGGCGTAGTAGAAGTAAGTGTAAGTGTTGCCACCCCTGATGACTCTACTCCTTCGGTTCCTGGTAAGGCTTGAAACTCACTTGACTCTAAAACCACGATGTCAGGAATCCCAACTAACAACTCGCTCTCAGTTTCATCGCGGTAAGTTCGCGTCTCAATCTCGATACAATACTTCGGCAAAATCTGGGGTGCGATGGCATCGGCGATCGCCACCATCAAGCAACCGTGAAAGGACGACACTTCGTATTGGGCGTGGGTGCGGTGACTGGGATCTGCTTTACTCATCTGGCTCACTCAGGGCTGTAGATATTTGCTATTCGCAGCCTACACTGAGTGAGCTTTTTTACGCCCTTCCTGACTTCTCAAACACCCTCTAAAGCTTTGCAACCGATCGCTTCCCTGTTCAATCTCATCTTTGCGATCGAGGAGGCTATACAGTTTTTGTAATTCTTCTTGCAGCCTCAGCAACTTCTCTTGCTGCTGCTCCCACTGTTTCGATTGCTCCAGTAACCTTGTTAGCTGCAAAACATCTGCTTGTACCATAGCCCATGACGTTTGAGCTTGAGTCGAGGTAACCTGGGCAGCAATTAGATCTTCTTCGCATACAGCAGCGATCGCATTCAGACGATGACTTAACGCCTTGACCTGAGACTCAATCGTTTTACGCTGTTCTTCTACACGAGCATGTAACCGCTCATAAGCACTCAAATTGACCAACTCTTTAAGAATTTGCAGGCGTTTGGGAGGAGGCACATCCAAAAGCCGCGTGCTCTGCCCCTGTAGAAGCAGCACCGATGACGTGAACGTATCGTAATTTAGCCCAATCACCGAATCAATCCAACGCTCAAACCCCTTTTCTCGATCAGTGTCTGGAATGGGATCTTCGCGGTAGGAATTGTTGCCCTCTTTTGAAATTAGGTGGAAAGCCTGCCGTGAGGTTTTGGTCAAAAGGCACCAGTCCTGGTCTAAAGATCTGATGGTGAATCGGGTGCAACGATTTCTCCTTCGCCCAGGGTCAAGAGCTGCTGCTGGTCGGTAATCAGATCACTTAGCTCGTGGAACTCAACGCCCATCGACTCACAGGCTTGCTGCAACGACTGCTTGAACGTATTGAGATCGGCACCATAGCCGCAAAGCTCAGCCGCTGTTTCGGCTCCCTGCTTTGCGTTTGCTCGTGCACAATCGACTAGCTCTAGTCCTTTCAGCGGTGTGGTTGCTGCCATCTTACATTTACTCACTCTACTCCTATCACTATGGAACGAACTGCACCAGCACTTATCCATCGACAGGCGGATTATGGACTACTACTCGTTGGAGACTGCCAGTATTGACAGGCAGCGTGGGCGAGCGTAACGACACCAGTGACGATCGCCGTTTCATCCACCTCAAATTGCGGGTGATGAAGGGGGTAGTTGTGTTTTTCTCTAAAACCGACACCCAGTCGAAACATGCTGCCTGGTGCATGCTGCAAATACACCGAAAAATCTTCCGCACCCAGCGACGGCTCGTGGATGATTTGAACGCCTTTTGCGCCCCAAGCGGCTCTAGCAGAAGACTCTAGAAGCTGAGTCAACACTTTGTCATTCTGCACAGAGGGGGTGCCGCGTCGATAGTTGAGTTCATACCGAGCACCGTAGGTCTGGCAGAGGTTCGCAACGATCTGCTCAATCCAGGCAGGTAGGGCAGCACTGGTTTCGGGATGGAGCGATCGCACGGTTCCCAATAACTGCACCCGATCAGCAATAACGTTGGGTGCGCGTCCGCCGTTGATTTGCCCGATCGTCAGCACAACAGGACGCAAGGGGTTCTGAGTGCGGCTAATGGCTTGCTGTAGCGTGGTAATGATCTGAGAGGCAATCCAGATCGCATCGATCGCCTCATGCGGACGCGCCCCATGTCCCGACTCGCCCAAAATCGTGAGTTCCAGATCATCCGCTGCTGCAGTCAGCGCGCCATAGCGAATGCCCACAACACCTGCGGGAATCGATGGAAACACATGCACCGATAAAATGCCTGATACGTCCTCCATCACACCATCCTGCACCATCCACATGGCACCTTGGGCAATCTCCTCCGCCGACTGAAACAGAAAGCGAATACTACCCGGCAAGGCTTGTCCTAATTGAGATAGCACCATTGCTGTGCCTAGCCCAACGGTGGTGTGGACATCATGACCACAGGCGTGCATCACTCCGGGTTGCCGCGAAGCGAACGCTAATTCAGTTTGCTCACGAATTGGTAACGCATCCATATCGGTACGGATTGCCAGCAATCGGCTGTCAGCCCCTTGACCGGGTAGTTCGCCAACCACACCCACTTTGCCAATTCCTTCTTTGACCTGAAGCCCACATGAGGAGAGAACCCCTGCTACATATGCCGCTGTCTGCTGTTCTTGCCCACTGAGTTCAGGGTGGCTGTGCAGGTGTCGCCGAATTTTAATCAGACGTGGCGCTAAGTTGGCAGCGAGATCTTTGATTTGGGCAAGCATGAATCAAATGTGTTGTGCTTTACCTCTATGATACGGATTGTTACAAAGTTCTGAACGTTAAACCTTGTTCGCGCGAGAAGGATTGGTGTCGATTCTGACTGAGAAGCCGAGCGATCGCGCCACTAGCATCTAAAAGTCGCGTCAATAGGCTACCAACTTGACCTTACCGTCTTCCTACCACTTGCAAAGTAGGCTTCAGTGGCTTGAAAACAATGGAGCAAACAGTGCCTTGTTTGTTGCTTGCTCCGTGTGTTGCGATCGCACGAACGCGAGAACTACGCCGCTTTCTTCTGCCGTACAGGACGCTTGTAGGCAGATTTTTTCTTGCGTCCAACGGTTTGGGCTTCACTGCTGTCAGCTCCGAACTGAGCAATCACGGCGTTTTTGGCTTCCAGGATAGTGTTGTGAAATGCCCATTCGGCAATGCGAGCAGCATCAAGCGCCGCACGATATTGGGCTTTGAGTTGGGCTTCGAGCTGTTGTAGTTTCAGCATTTCAGCCTGAGCCTGTTCGATCTGGGGGACGGAAGCTTCCTGGCGATGAGGGGTGTAGCCAGTGATGGTCTGCAATCCGTGGAAGATGTCTTGATCGGAATTCAGGATGCTGGGACTTAAGCGGTTGTTGGTGTTTTGAGTAATCATGGTTCGATTCCCTGAAGCTTTAGCTGGACAAGGTGAAGGTGCCCGATCGCAGCCCAAAACGTATAAACGAGTGGTTGGCTTTAAGGACTCTTTAATCAGAGAGCGAAAATAGGGGTATGGAGAGACGTAACGTTTACCATTACTTCATATCGACGGGTCAATTCGTTCTCTCGACGAGTCGATTCGGTTTCTCGATTGCCCAATTCGGTTCCTCAAGGGGTCAATTCGGTTCCTTAAGGAGCCAATAGGTTCTCTCAATGAGTCAATTCGCTTGCTCGATGGCTCGATTCGTTTTCTTGAGGGGGCGATCGCATCAGGAAAGTAAGAACGATCGTGAGTCAGCCCACCAGGTTCTCAAACAAAAACGTAAACCGCTGCCATCTGTCATCACAAGGCAATGTCAATACGTCCACAGTCTGACCTTACCGTCATTCCCGCCACTGGCAAAGTAAGGTTCAACTGGATTAAAGACAATAGAGTAAACGGTGCCATCGTGCTTGCCTCGTGTGTAAAGCAGCTCGCCATCGAACACGTCCCAGAGGTTGATGGTTGTGTCTTCGCCGCCACTGGCTAAGGTGCGTCCATTAGGACTAAACGCAACTGTATTCACCTTGCCGGAGTGTTTGAGTAGGGTATGTAACTGTTCACCGTTAACATTCCAGAGTTTGACGGTTTTATCATCACTACCGCTTGCCAATGTGCGCCCATCGGGGCTGAACGCCACTGCATTTACTTCCCCATCATGACCTGTCAGAGTCCGCAAGAGCTTTCCGGTGGTCAGATCCCACAATCTAATCGCTTTGTCTTTGCTACCGCTTGCCACAAGCTGACTGTTTGGGCTGATGGCGATCGAGTTAATGTCATCGTTCTCAGGTAGTTTGCCACGCACTGCTCCGGTGGTTGGGTTCCACAAAGATATTTGCTGATCTCTCCCAGCACTCGCCAGAATCTTCCCATCAGCGCTAAAGGCAACGGTGTAAATTGCCTTTTTTTGACCAGTCAGAACACGCGGTTGTTCGCCTACTTGGTTTAAGTTCCATAGCTTGACAAGAGCATCGTAGCTGCCAGTTGCTAGCGTGCGTCCATCGGGGCTAATCGCTACCGATCGCACAATACTTGCATAGCCGCCGAAGATGCGTGGATCAAGGTCAATCTTAAGGTTCTGATCTGGGTCGTAGTTAAGCTTCCAAAGTCTGGCTCCATTTTGAATCACAGCCCCCTTACTCACCTCATAGTGACCGCCAGAAGCCAATGTACGACCATCCGCGCTAAAGACAAGGCTACTAGCCCACACAGAGAAATCATCGTTCAGGACGAGCGAGTAGGTTACTTGATCTGACTGAAGATTTGCAGCCAATTGAGGCGCTTGCTGCTGAAGAGCTGTTTTTGTTGCGTTGGAGGGGCTTCGGTCATCAGCAACTGTGGGCAGGTGATGAAACGCCAGGACATTTGTAGTAAACGATCTTGCTGGGAAATGTGGTGTAACGAGGTAAGCCAGCACAGACGCAAAAAGGGTGGTGGTCGTAGCTCGGCGCATAAAATCTAGAAGCGTTATTTTTCTTCGCTGAAAGCACTATCAGCAGCGTATCACAATCGTGGTTGCCGCTTGCTCTTTCAGTCAACATAAAACGCATGAAATCAACGACTTGCGCCACCAGACGTGCCTGGATCTGTTACATCAGTGCATTTGTACGTGAGGCACTGTGCATCTGAGGATGGTGAGGGTGAGGGTTCTGGAGGCGTTGGAGATGGACTTGGCAGTGAGTTGGAAGGGGCAGGTGGAGGAGTAGAAGGTGAGACTGGCGCTGGTGCTGGCAGATCAGTGGCTATAGGAGTTGGTGTTGGGGGAATATCTACAATTGTTGCTTTCGCAGGTCTTTCTGGTACGTCTGCTTGCTGTGGGGTTGCTGATGGTTCAGGCGTAGAGGTTGCAGCAGGCAACGGCGCAGCGGCGGGGACAGTTGGGTTGCCTGAGGGCAGTGGTAACGCTGTGGAAGGCGATCGCTCTGGATAAGGTGATGGCGTAGGCGATGGTTTTGGCACTGAGATGTAGCGATACGCAAAGACAGCGAGGAACGCGACAACCGTAATGCCGATCGCCCAATAAAGCCTCTTCCGGGACTTGGGTGGAGTTGGAACGGAATCGGTTACGCCCGATCGCACGGCATTGGCTTTCGTCCGTGCGTCAGCTAGCAGTGGCTCAAACTCAACGAGGGGATCTGCCAACGTTTCAACGATCGCGGCAATACGGAGGCATTCGGTCTTGTCGTGTAGGTAGGTTTTGGACAGCATTTGTGATAGTTCTTGGGCGGCTGCACCGGGTTGAGTATAGGCGATCGCAGCCCATCGTTGTGCCTCGGCACGATCGCGAACGTCAATGTCTGGGCTATCCAACTGCTGTTGTACATAGGTCAGCAGAAAGTCAGAGAGTTGCTGAATTCGCACCTGACCAAACCGGGAATCTTGCTGCAACTGACTCAGCAACTCTGTCCTGACTTCCCGATCCATTTCGTAGAGTTCGTGCCCTACTTCTTCGCACAAACTCGAGAGCAATACATCTGCAACTGCGACCCAGGGAATATTGAGCATTTCTCCCTGCGTGTCTTGTTGAAAATTTGCCCACAGGCGATACATCAGGTCGGGAGTCAGCGCCAGCGGTAAGGCAGCATGATACGCCAGATGCAAATGCGCCTCGCTAAACCGTTTGCGAAATGCGTCCAAACGCGGATGCAACCGTTGTGGTTGGGAGACCTCAAGCTTCATGATCCAACTCCTGCAAAATTAGTTCGATCGCTCGTTTCAACGCTGGCAAATCCTGCTCCACTGCGTTCCAAACGCTACTGAGCGAGATCCCTAAAAAGTTATGAATTAAAACATCTCGAAAGCCTGCAATGAGTCGCCAGGGAATATCCAAATACGTTTGCTTTAACTCTGAAGAAAGCCGTTTTACTGCCTCACCGATTACTTCAAAGTTGCGTATCACGCCATCCTGAATCAGTGTGGACTGAAAAAACTCCGTGCGTCCGCTTTGGGTATAGCGCTGCATACGCTGCATTCGGTTCACAATTTCGCTCAGATATTTACCGTCTTCGCTCACAGAGCAATTGCCTCCTTCAGCAGGTGCGCGCTGGAGTTTTCTTGCAGTCCTTCAACCGTCGAAACGGTGACAGTGCGACCAAGGAGATCTTCAAAATCTTGCACAAGCGCGACGTAATCTAGAAGGCTCCGATCAGCATCTAGCGTCACTAAAAAATCGACTGCCTGGTCGGGCTGGTCTTCGTGCGATGGAACTGAGCTAAGAAGACGAACATCCGATGCTCCATGTTTTGCAGCTAGATCCAAAATCTCTGCACGTTTTGTTTGCACTAATTCATGCATGTTCATGGCTAAGTCCTTGAATCTAGGTCAATCTTAGCCGAATGTTTTGATGCTTTTCCTCTCAGCACATCGATCGCCCCATCCAACCCCTGACGACTCGTTTCAAACATGGGGATCACAGTCGCAATGTCGCCTGCGGTAGTGCCTGCCCAGCGCGATCGAGGCATAGGATTTAGCCACGCGATGTAACGGACGCGCTGTTTTAGATCATCAACAAAGGTTTTGGTGGCACGGCGGCGGCGAGGATTGAAGCCACCCCGTGCT
The DNA here is from genome assembly GCF_059505325.1 of Tildeniella sp. NCBI lineage: Bacteria > Bacillati > Cyanobacteriota > Cyanophyceae > Oculatellales > Oculatellaceae > Tildeniella > Tildeniella sp. The sequence goes on along the minus strand of NZ_JCACKI010000001.1, from coordinate 118,526 downwards.
GATCCCGCATCGCTAAAAATGAGCACAGCGGTACGTGAATTGAGTTGCGCGAGAAAGTCATCGATCGCCACTGCCTCTTGATGCACGGGATCGTGATAAACATAATCGGCTGGGCAGTTATGGAAGTAGTAAACGCCAGCCTTACCTAAACGCCCACCCTGCAACGCCGTATCGATCAACCGCTGCGACAGACTATGGAAGGGCACCATTGAACCATCCTGATCAATGAGCAGCAGTAGTTCGGTTCGATTCACGCGACCGGGTACGAGAACAGGCTCCAGCAAGAGTCCCTGTTGCCCAACGCGATGAATGGTGGCATCAATATCAACGTCAGTTAGTGCGCCTTCACGGATGAAGCGACGCAAATAGCGCCAACTCTGCTTCATTTGTCGTCGTGTGATGGGAAAGAATTCGGGATTGGTGAGGACGCGATCGCCCACTTCCCCATCGGCTCCCAACCGTCGCCGTACCACTCTAGCAGCCCGCACTTCATCGCCAATTTGTTGAATGAGTTCGGTTGAAAGATTGGTCGCGGCGATCGTGCCTACTTTAGTAGGGGCTTGTGTTTGTTCTGAACGACTTAATCTTTTCAAAGCTTGCTCAAGCAACCATGCTAATCGCTCAATTAACCACACCACTCCAAAAATAAGAAGGCAGATTGCTCCACAAAACAAAAGGAAACCAATATTTACAACAATAGCTAAGCTCATTGGAGATGTTGTAGTCGTTGGGGTTGCTGGTGAAGGAGCTACACTTTTATCAGGAGTTGGAGATTTGAGCGGTGTCGGTTTTAGGGTGGAATCACTGTTGGTTGGATTTGGCTGTGAGGTTGTAGATTGAGTAGATGAATTTCGGGACGCGTATATTGCAATATTCACTACAACGAGTATTACTAGGCACATGGCAGCCAACAGTCCTATCAACCACCACTTAACCTTGTGTAACCACAAGATTCGTTTTGCTGACCGTTTTTTGGACGCACCTTCTACGGCAGTAGACAACACAGCAGACTGACCAATAATCTGCTCAAAGTGGTAGTTAAAGAGGCGTTCTTCTTCGGGAGATTTGATCCAGAGGGTGCGGCAGAGTTTGGCGAGAGCCTCGCGGTTCTGGATGCCGAAGCCTGCTTGGAGCGATCGCAGCACGAGTTGATATTCAGTAATGCCCAGCGGTAAGCCAGCCTCACGCAAGCGGGTAAAGAGTTCCAGTAAGGGCAGTTCATCCACTGGATGGGGGTTCATGGGGTTAGCTCCGCTTCAGGTAGCGCAGGTGGTCGTCCCAGCTTTTGAGCAGCACGCCGAGGTAGGGGAGTTTGCCATCCAGCTTTTGCAGCGCTTCGTCGTCGGGATGGCGTTTCAATACTCGAAACCAGTCCATCAGTTCACTGGTGCTGACGTTTTTGGCGGATTCGCCTTTTTCTTTTCGCAGTTGGTCGCGCAGTTGCAGGAAGCGATCGACGGCTGCCTGGGTTAGCGTATCGGAGGCATCGGGGTAGCGATCGCGCACAATGCGTACCAACTGTTCCTGACTGGGGAACTGGACTTGTTGAAAGAGACAGCGACGTAGAAAGGCATCGGGCAGGTCTTTTTCGTCGTTGCTGGTGATGAAAATAATTGGCGCGACGGTTGCCCGAATGCGTAGCTCTTTGCCATTCTGTCGGGCTTCTTCGATCACAAACTGCTGTTCATCCAGTTCCACCAGCAAGTCGTTGGGGAAGTCAATATCGGCTTTGTCAATTTCGTCAATCAGGACGATCGTGCGTTCAGCAGTCTGAAAAGCGCGTCCCAACGGTCCAAAGCGGATATAAGCAGCAGGATTGTCGATACGTTCCAGTTCGGCTGGGGTGAGGCGATTGGAGGAGGCAAGCTGAGCATCGCGCAAACGGGCGATCGCGTCATACGTGTACAGCCCATCCCGTGCGCGACTGGTCGATTTCACATACCAGGGTTCAAAGTTCAAGCCGAGTTCGTAGGCAACGGCACGGGCAAGCTGGGTTTTGCCGCATCCCGGTTCGCCTTTGAGTAGCAAGGGGCGTTCCAGGTAAATCGCCAGGTTCACAGCTTCCACCAGTGCATCGCTGGGTAGATACGGGTAGAGGATTTGCCCAGCAGCATCCCGCTCGCCTGGTTGCGGCTGTCGTTTTCCGGTATATTCTGGCGATCGATAACTCACAGTTTTAACCACCTATCCTCTTGGTCATACCAGTTGCAGCCACACAGGTCACAAATTTCGCGCAGCGTTGGTTCTGGAAGCCCATTGTCTGTGTTTGCCAACAACGTCTCAACCATTGTTTCGGCATCATCAGTGATGGCGGTTGGCAGCACATCACTTTGTTGCTCAATCCAGGTGATGAGTAAGTCTGACGAAAACTCCGTCAGGTTTGGCAAGCCAAAGGGAATGATGGGTTTCCAGGTAGAATCATACTGCTTGGCAAAGGTGAGATTCCAGGTATTTACGCTGCCTTTGTCATCCAGCAAAAACATCAGTAGCTTAAAGCCGTTGCCCTGAGTTGCCGTTTCAGACACGCGATTTGCCAGCACAGCCCAAAAGTCGGTAATCAGGTCACGCAGATTGTCTTCAATGGTGCCATGCACATCGTAAAACACGACTAACACATTTTGCGTCTGCCACCACTGATGGACTTTCTCGACAATTTCAGTAGGTGTGCTTTGTCGCCCTAGTCCTACGCGTCCAGACAGTTCTCGCCACAAGGCAGGAATATCAGTGCGCGATGAGACTCTACCAAGATTGACCTTGACTACTTTTGCTTCCAGGCTTCTGGAGGTTTCTAATGCAAGTCGATTTAATAGCCAACGCTGACCGTATTCTGGCGAGGTTCCTTGAATCAAAAAGGCACCCACAGGATGGTCTTTGATCACCTTTTTGAACGATCGCTGTTGCTCCCAATACCCCAGTTTCAGTAATGCCCCATGAAGCTGATCCAGATTGACACTTGGGCTAATGCTGGCGGGTTCAGCAACCTCCTTGATCTGGCACTCCAGGCGATCGAGGTCTTGTTCGACCTGCTCCAGTTCCTCCGTAGTTTCCGCAATCTGCACATCCAGTTTTAGCTTGACTGCCACATCAGTTTCGAGTCTCCGCGCCTGTCGCAGACTACGCAGTTTCTTACTCAACAGGTCATATTCACCCTGGAGGTCATCAAGTTTCGTTTGCAGGCGATCGAGCGTGGGCATTTACAGAAGGGGAGCTATGCTAACGGGGACACAAGTATGAGACTAATGTAACTGGCTTTCAATGTGATCCAATCGCTGTTCCACCACTTCCAGATCAGCGGTGGTTTCTTCAATCTGCATATCTAACTTCAGCTTGACAGCCACATCAGTTTCGATCGCCCGCGCCTGTCGCAGATGCTTGAGCTTGCGATTGAGCAAGTCATACTCTTGTTGTTGCGATGCCAGATCGTCTTCCAGTCTGCGGCGCTGGCGGCTGGTCAACCCACCTGTTGCTGACGGTGATGTTGTTGCTGTAGTAGAAGCCGTGACAGCAGGACTTAAATCTACAACTGACGCGTTTGGTTTTGCTTGCGCGATCGCCTCTACTGCTTTGCGAATACCTTTGGCAACATCCAAAAACGCCTCATCGGGATTTGACCAAGTGGTGACAGGTTGAGCATTCTTGGGCAATGCCTGTAGTTTGCTAAACGGTGCACCGCTCCAATCGACGGGCTTCAAGATAATGGGGATTACGCAAGCGTCTCCGGCTTCATGGCGTTCGATCGCCCGCCTCAATTCAATATCCCAGCAGTAATCTGATGCTAAAAAATCCGCGCTAATGAGTAGTAAGATGACTCGCGCGGAGTTGAGATGATCGTCGATCGCGCCTGCCCATTCGCTTCCTGCCGTGATCTGGCGATCGTGCCACGCCGTAATCACACCCTGACGCTTCAAGATGCTCAGGTGTTTTGCCAGTTCATCACGCAGCGTTTCATCTCGGTGAGAATAGGAAAAGAAAACCTCGATCGCGGTGTTGGGCGCAGTACTCATTCATCAAGCTGAACCGTATTAGCAGATTAGATTCAGTCTCCTGCACGTAAGTTACTCGATCCAACGCGTAAATGCGAGGTCGAATCCGGAAACCCCTACTTCGGCTGCTTCACTGGAGTTAAAACCCAGAGTCCATCCATCCGCTCTGCTTGAGCGGTGGTGGAATTGGACGTGCTGATGCTGCGCACTGACCCAACAATCCGCTGTGCCTCCTGCACATAGGACGCATAGATCTCCGGCACAGACGGGAGGAGGAGGTTATAGAAGAAGGACAGCGTCGCACCCATATTGATGTAGTAGTAGCCCTCATTGGGTATTGGGAAACTGGCAGTGGCAGTTTGAAAAGTGTAGTTGCGATCGAGGGGCAGATACGGCTTGGGGTTAAGCGTTGCCATTGGCTGTACACCTGTTGTTAGGAGCAGCGTTTTGTCATCAACCCAACCATGAGACAAGATGCTGATGACTTTGCCCTTTTCTTTGCCTTCCCAACTGACGATCGGCTGACCCTTAATGCGTCGGGGGACGATCGCCACTTCACCCTTCGCCTGTGCTTTAACAAACTGATCGAGCTTTTTTAACGCCGCTTCGGCAGCGGGGCGATCGCTCGTTTGAATCATTAACCCCACGCCCAGATTGAGCTTGTTGTAAAAATAGTTGAACAGTCCGCCAGTGGTGGGAAAGAAGAACAGTGCATACTCCCCGTCCATCCAGGAAATCACGTCTTTTTCGGGGTCTAACCCGGTAGCCTTGCGGAAGGAATTGCGGAGGCTGGCGATCGCCAACTGGTTAGGCAAGTCATCCTGTACAGAGTCGAGCGCCGTTTGCCACTGCCGCTTAAAGTTGCGGCTGTTTGCCGATAAATAGGTGGTGGCTGGTAACCGCGTCAAAAGTTGGTTTGCATCGGGAGAGAGTATCGTTGCCTTATCAGGCTGAGGCGTGGTGTAGTAAAAGTTTGATTGGCTGCGAAGCCCCTCTGGTTGCAGCCAGATGTGGGCATCAGCGGTATCGTACAGCTTCGTTAAACTACGTAGCTGACCTTCGCTGAAAGTCGGAAAACCAAAGAGTTCGGCGGATGACGGTGCAGCCTTCGCGATCGCAAGGACGAATTTTGCAATTTTTGCGACATCACCGTAACCCATCAGCAGCGAGCGTCCCGTTTGCGAATGCCGTAGTGTTCGCTGAAACAGGGGATTTTGCGCCAGAGGGGTATTCTCAGAACGGGCATCAATCAGGTCTTCTAACGTATCCGCCTGCACCGCGATCGCGATATTACCAGGCAGCAGCGCGATCGCCAGTCCACGCGGCTTGCTAAATTCTGACGGATCAGGGACGGCTGGTTCTGCTTCAGTAGGCGTACTCGGCTCTGGTGGCGTTGCTTTTGGTAGAGGCGCAGGTTTGACGACCTTACCTTGAGAGACGCTGGCTACCGTCCAGGGCAATAACAATGAGTGTGGCTGTGTAGATTGCCCCGTGGGCAGCGGCTGAATGCGACGGGTTGTGGAGTCGGGTTCGGGCTTAGATGGCTTGTCTTCAGCGGGTGCAGTCCATTGCAGAATGGTGATGCCTTTGTACTCCCGCTCTACTTCGGGTTTGCCTCGCGTGGCTTTGAATTTGTTCAGAAAGGTATCGAAGCGATCGCGATCTTTAATGGGTGCCAGCAAAACCGCGCTTGCATCCAGCGTTTGTAAAACAGAACGCTCGATCGATCCCGCCGTTGGTACTAAAGCGATCGCCACTTCGTCCCCCAACCAGGGCTGAATATGTTGTGTGAAGTCAATCTTAGCTGGCAAAAACGGAATTTTGAGGGGCGTTCGGAGCGATTCGGGCAACGGGTTAAAGCGATCGACCTCTGACCACACGGCCGGTGTCGCATTGACGAGCACCAATCCTGGCGTGTTGGCTGGCAGCACAGTCGTGACAGCAGGTGGGGATAGCTGTGGTGCTGGCACTGCACGGACAGGGGCGCAACTGGGTGTGACTGCTACAGCAACGAGAAATGATACAGAAACACGACGGAACAATGCTTTCTCCTCCAACCATTAATTAGTTCAACCGTCAATTAATTAGGAACATGAACCATTCCAGCACCCAATGCTCAGGCAACCCTAGCCTAATTTTGCTACCACTGCCAAGATTTGCGTCGAGTGATTTTAAGATGCCCAATGCGTAAGGACTTGTAGCGTCGATCGCTGGATTGCCTCACTGCAACCGTTGTGATACCAAATCCAAAAACAGGCGCTACAGATCAAGCAACCTAGCCGCCCTCACCCTTACCCTCTCCCTTTCTTGAATGCCCATTGGGCTATAGGGGCGAGGGGACTGGATTTTAGCTCCCTTCTCCTTCGGGAGAAGGGCTGGGGATGAGGGCACTCGAGCGTACGCACACGAATTATTCAACCTGCCTGCTGTTGAAATGGTTGCCTTGGATCACGATTCATCAGAGGTCTAACGCACGATCGCCTGTTGAGAACAATAGCAGTAAAGAATGCGTGTTTGATGGCTGTAGCGATCGCGCAAAACTACTTTTATGCGGTTCCTCCTAGACGGGGTAGTACTGAATTTATATATTTAACAATTCACTATTGATATTTAATCTCAATAGCTGTGATAGGATTATCCCAGCTCTTAGTCCTCCCATACTCACGCACTCACCCTTCAAAACCCCCATGACTCTCTCGTTCGATGTCCTGTGGTTAAACGCCAGCCCCAGCTTGAAACATTTTGACCAGCCGTTGCTGCGATCGCTCTCCCAGCATCATACTGTGGCGCAGTGGGCTTACAGGCAGTCTCTCGATGAAGCCAGTTCACTGGATCATGCCGTATCGCTATTGCACGACTATCTGCAATGCCAGCCGCGCCCTGTCCATCTAGCAGGTCACGGCATCAGCGGCGTTGTGGGATTAATTTACGCACGGCGCTTTCCTGAGCAAGTGCGATCGCTAACATTGCTGGCAGTTGGAGCACAACCCGCGATCACGTGGCAAGCGCACTACTATGTTCAACGTCAACTCATTACCTGTAGCCGTCAGCAGCTACTAGCGTGTACAACCAAAAGCCTTTTGGGTCAGCAGTTTTCTTACCCCACCAAGGCGCTTGTGACATCGCTTGCCCGCGACCTGGAAGAGGCTCCTTCACCGCACTCCTTATTTAGCTTGGCGACCCTGCCCAAAGGCGGCGTGACGATGCCTTTGCTGGTTTGTGGGAGTAAGACTGATCCAGTTGTTCACCCACCCGTACTACAAGAGTGGCTGGCTTACTTCAAGTCAGACGACACGCTTTGGCAGTGCCCCGATGGTCGTCACTTTTTTCATTCTTTTCAGCCTCAGTTGGTTGGAGAGCAGATGATCCGGTTTTGGCGCTGCTTGGAGGCGCAACAGTCTTCAACTCACCGTTTTCCTCTGAAAATCAACCACCATTAAGGCACCCTTATGTTGTTCAATGAGCTTCACGATCGTTTGTTTTGACATCCTGCAAGAAGCGGCGACAGAATGACCATTCTGGGTGCGTTAGTTCTGATTGTTGATGCCACTGATGCCACGATTCAGTAGGCTAGGGGCTGTCATCAATTACGACTACACATGACTTGCAACAAGGGTTCCAGCCCCTAGCCTGGTGTGTTGGGACGGGCGCGACAATGCTGATACCGTAAGGTTTCGGAGCTAAATTGATGACGCGCCTTAGCGGACGTGAGGCAAGAAAACCTGCGAAGAGAAAGGCGTTGCATATCAGCGAGCAACAGTTGCGGTCAGACTATCTCGTCTGCGAGTAGACAGGTCGGCATTTGACCGAGTGAACTCAACTGCTATGCACCTATACAACGCCGTTTGAAGGGAGTATTGAACTCATACCAACGATCATACTGTCGAAACCCATAGACATAAATCACATATTCTTCTTTATAGAATAGAATAGAATCTATGGTCAATTAGACGGGGGAACGCACTTGAACAATGCAACGCTCCATCAGTTGAAAGTGTTTGAGGCAGTCGCGCGCCACAACAGCTTTACTCGGGCGGCTGAAGAACTCTTTCTCACGCAACCGACGGTTTCGATGCAGGTAAAGCAATTGTCAAAATCGGTCGGCTTGCCGCTCTTTGAGCAGGTAGGCAAGCGACTCTACCTGACTGCTGCTGGCAAAGAGCTTTACACCACCTGCCAAGACATTTTTACTCGCTTATCTCAGTTTGAAATTGCGATCGCTGACCTCAAAGGACTCAAGCAAGGCGGGTTGCGGTTAGCCGTTGTAACGACCGCAAAGTATGTGGTGCCTCGCTTACTAGGACCTTTTTGTCAGCGGTATCCTGGTATTGATGTCTCGCTGACAGTGAATAACCACGAGTGGGTTTTAGAAAGTTTGGCAGCTAATCGTGATGACCTTTACATCCTGAGCCAGTTGCCTGAAGACATGGATGTGCAGGTGCATCCGTTTTTGGAGAACCCTCTGGTTGTGCTGGCGCAACGCAATCATCCTCTAGCGCATGAGCGGGATATTTCGCTGGAGCGATTGGCAGAAGAGCCGTTCATTATGCGCGAACCTGGTTCGGGTACCCGTAAAGCGGTTCAAAAACTGTTTGATGATCAGGCGCTGCCACTTAAGGTCAAGCTCGATTTAGGCAGCAACGAGGCAATTAAGCAGGCGATCGCAGGTGGTCTCGGTATTTCTGTGCTGTCACTACATACATTAGCGCTAGAAGGCTCCAACAGCCAACTGACCATTCTGGATGTCAAAGGCTTCCCAATTCAACGCCATTGGTATGTCATCTATCCCTCTGGCAAGCAACTATCAGTCATTGCCCGCACCTTTCATGACTATCTGCTCAACGAAGGCAAACGCGTGGCTGAAGAAACCGCTTTTCAGGGAGTGTTCAGTAAAGGGCTGAAGCCAAGAGGACACGATTTAGAAGGCAAGGGTTAGACGAAAACATAGTTTTAGCCGGGAGTATGTCACCTTTGCGCCCTCACCCTAAATCCCTCTCCCCAGGGAGAGGGACTTTGAATCCTTGCTCCCTTCTCCTGGGGGAGAAGGGTTGGGGATGAGGGCAGAATCTAGCACTTGCGAAAGTGACATGCTGCCGTTTTAGCCTTCTGCCTTCTGCCTTCTGCCTTACTCAGGCAGCTTGTACTGTTGGACGATCCGCTTGGCATATTCAGGCACATGCGCGTCTAGCTTTTCGGGATAGTTGCGCTTGACGTATAGATAGTTGCGGGTGAAGTGGGAGTCGATCGAAAAGCGGGCATATTCTAACCCTTTAGGTCCTGTTTTTTTGATGACAATGCCCAGCAGCTTGGCTACCCACATCGGTAGCGTTACCCCTTTGTCATAGGCAGAAATACTTTGCTGCACAGCATCGTGACGATCGCCCTGCGACATCACGGGTTGCGTCTCAATCTGAGCCTGGACAAGATCGAGCATTTCCTGACCGCGATCGTTCCGCACGACGATCCATTGCCAGCCGAAGGGTGCGCCCATATACCCTACAACCAGATCAGCCAGGGAGTTAACGTAATCAAAACAGCTCATGCAGGACGGTGCAAACACGTCTTTAAGCTGGTTTGTCTTGAGACCAAAGAACGGTACTGTCTCACTGGAACCATCTTCGTGCTTGAAGTGGACGCGGAAGTCCTGCATGAATTCGTAATGCACTACGGTGGCGGGCGATCGGCTAGTAGTATCGAGAAACTTCTGCAACCCAGCGCGAGTCACATTATCGACACAGGGCGTTCCCAGTACGTAGAGCTTCTCTAAACCCAGTTGCTTTTCCACTGCCCGAAGCGCCTGAATTTGGCAACCCACGCCAATCACCAGCAGACGCTTCATGCCCGACTGCTCGATTTCTTCTAGCACGGAGAGGTTGGGCGACAGCGTGGGCTTATTCACTTTTGCCGCCAAAATTTCTTCTGGTGTGCGAGCCAGTATAGGTTTAGGCTGAAAGCGATCGTCCTCCGTGTTTTGCACACAAACGACACCTTCGACCATACCGCGAGTGAGCATTTCAATGGCGATCGTGCTGACAATGCCTGTCCACTGTGCGCCCTCTACAGGCTCTAGCTTGCGTGCCGCCATCATGTCCTGGCTGACCCCAAAGTACCATTCATCCGGATTGTCCAGATTGCGGCTGCGATCGTGGATTTGCGCTTCTAGTTCAGCAATCTGCTGATTCAGGAAGGCACAGGCATCTTTGACGTAGTGAATGTAATAGGTGTCACAGAGTCCGCATTCGCTGCACAGTGCTTTGGCGGGGCGGCGACTGGTGGGCTTAAGAGCTTTCGCCTTTTTGTGGGAGGGCGCTACGGTCATGGCGTGAGGTGTGCAAAGGTCACTGTTGATCACAATAACGTACTGCTGCCCCGTGATGTAGGGTTTTGTCGTTTGATTCCCTAGCCAACTTAGATGAGTGAGCGCTGCGATCGACCAGATTGTAGGGTTGCACGCTTGGGATGCTGACCCTTGACAAACTGCCTTCGGAGAGAGGTCACTTTCTTCGCATCAAGGGCAAACTCTAGGTTAAACGTTCGCAGACCTAGACGATCGCGCACCCATCCCTAAAACAGACCATGAAACGGCTGCTGACTTGCTTTGCTGGGCTTCTAGCGTTAACGACCTCAAGTTGTGCCCTTGCGTCTCTTCTAACTGTCACTCCCAAAACGCTGATTGATCAGACTGTTAATTGCCCAACCGATGAGAACTTAAAAGCAGAGGGCTTCAAAGTTTTGAGTACACAAACATGGTCTCAAGGCGTGATTGTGCTTTACACCGCTCTTTGTCCCACAGATGACTCAAAGACCGCAATGCGTCCAGTCTTTGGTCATAAGGTTGTCAAGCGGAACGGCACGATATGGCAGGTAAGCGGCAGTGGCAGCTACAGAACAGCAAACGAATCAGCCCCATCAGAAGAGTTGGTAGAGTACGGCATTGGTCGCTCTTCAAACCAGCGCAGCGGTAGCGCCCCTTCTCAAAAAGCCCCTTCTCAAAAAGAAGAACCTTACATCATTCTGTATGGTCGAGTGCTCAAGCCAAGCGTTGTCGCTGTAGAAGCCACATTTGATAATGGCAAGATTGTGCGCGATGAGAGCAGCAATGGTGTATTCGCACTGCTTGCTGCTGGAGCCAGCGGAGTCTGTGAAGTGCGCGTCTTAGGAGCAGATAATCAGATCCTGCGACAAGAGGATTTAGCAATGCCGAAGCAACGTACCCGCAGTGAACCGATAATTCGGTGCCTGCCGATGTCGCATCAGTTGTAAGTAGCAAACATAACCAGTTGTAGGATGTGCTAGACGCAGCCGTGACGAATTCGACCTCCGAGCAACACAGATTCCCTAACGTTGAACCGCTATGTATGCCGCTTTGAAAATATTAATCTTCATTTAGATAGCCATGCCAGTCAACAAGGTGCCCTAGCACGGTCATACGCCTGTAGTCCTCCTCGGTAACTATGCAACGATCAAATTTTGCCCTTGACTTTCGTTGCGGTTGCAATTTTTGCTGTTGAGCTTTCGGCTTTTGAGCTTTAGTCGAATGACTTAAAGGGGCAATCGATTTGTTGGACGCGCTTTGATGCTTAGTTTTAGCAACGGAAAAATTTTGGTTGTTAAGAGGACGCTTTAAAAGTCCAGATGCTTGTAGCATTGGCGACTGAAGTCGCGGCTACAGAGGCACTAGCGCAGCCATGCCCGAAGGACTTTACCCTGCCGTTGCAGGTGATAAAACCCTTACTCTGCGGTAGTCCGCACAGGCGGACTTTGTTTACGTGGTCGCAGTTTTAACCGCCAGACACTTTTCAAACAACCTCTTACGTCTACCAATGCCAACCACTAAAACAAGAATTTGCGTTTGCTCAACCCTCTAGACGATTCGATAGCGTTGCCCCACTGCCCTCACGCTGCGAAAGCCTGAAAGATTATCCACCAGTGCTTTCCCCTGTTTCTCAGGCTCAACTTTGAGCTGATCAATGCGCTCACTCAGCTTCTCTTGTTCACGTCGATCGTTAATGGCAGTCAGCGTTTCTAAGGCAAGGGGAGTGAGTTGAATCGTGTATTCAACCATTGCTATAACCCTAGCGTTGTTTTTGCACTCTCCCAGGAGACGGTGTTGCCTTGTTCTGCTTGAAGAAGGCTCTGACGGAGTTTAGCGACGAATTCGGTATCGGTCAGGATGTCGAGGGTTTCGAGTAGCTCAGTGAGGTGCGCGTAGCTGAGGGCGACAATGACCGGCACACCATCTTGAGTGATGATGATGGGTTCGTCGGTCAGTTCATCGGGAAGGTTGGGAAGTTGCTACTGTGCTTGAGCGATCGTCCAGTTGTTTGGGCATACCGCAAGAGAGGAGTCAGGGTGAATTCACTCTAACACCCGCTTTCAGGGAAGCAGCCGCATTCTCAGTTTGGGTTTGCCACACGCGATCGCGATTCTGAGAAGAACAAGAGCGAGTTTATACGCAGGCAGAAAGCAGGATTGTCTGGAAGCGCTTTACGGTAACTTCACCGTAAGTAACCACAGCTTTACCGTTAGTCACCACAGCTTCATCATTACTAACGATCGCTCTAGCGTCAGTAACCACAGCTTGAACGTAAGTAACGACAACTTGTGCAGAAGTAACCACAGCTTGAGCGTAAGTAACCACAGCTTGTGCATAGGTAACGACAGCTTGAACGGACGTTACCAACGCTCGTTCTAAGGCAACATCAACAAGTGTTGTTTAAGGGCGGTGGCGATCGCGGATGCCTTGCCGAAACGCCTTTGCTGCCGCCAGTGGATTGGGATTCTGCACACAGTTACTCAGCAACGTCATGTCCAGGTTGGGGAGCAGTTCACTCTGGTCGATCGCCTCATAGCCAAAGGTTTGCGTCCATTGCTCCTGGTTCTCTGTACGCAAGTGGTAAAGCAGAAAGCCGTTGTTTTGCCAGAACCAGACCTCCTGTACTCCCAAGCGTTGAAACCGTTCCAGCCGATTAATGCTGCCGCTTGTCACCACCACTTCAATTGCCAAATCAGGAACCGCTTTATCGGTGCCGATGCAGTAGCTTTCATCGGGTTCCGTTCCAACCCGTTTGTCTGCATTGCGAAAGGTCGTGGAGCCTGTGGGGAAATATTCGGTATCCGTTTCCAGAAAATAAATTTCTAAGAGCGTCCCAATGCGAGTTTTGCCACTTTCATGCCGACGGCTGGGTGCCACAATTTCCAGGACTCCATCCAAATAATTGATGCGATACGCTAGACTATCTCCCATTCTGGTCAGCAGCGCTTCGTACTGTGACCAGGGGACGTTGGTAATCACGCGCCGTTCTTCCGGGTCATCCAGCTTTAACCATTGAGAGAGGTCTTCCAGCAGCAGCATCGCCCGTTCCTCGTTGCCCTTTCACTGATTCTAATGCGGATTCTAACCTCTGCTCTGATACCTCTCGGTACTGCTACCCTGCTAAACCAACCGCTGGTGTTTTCAGTCACAGGGCAAGGTTGACCGATGGGGTGCAGTCAAGATCAGATTCAGCGGAAGTAACGACAGCTTGTGTAGAAGTGACGATCGATCGTGCCGAGTCAACATCAGGAAGAACCGCCACTATAAAGGTAGAAGAGGAAGTACAGCCCTCGCAACACGTTAAAATCCTTAAGCTTTCGATTTTATCCTTTTCACACGGATAACATGCAGACAAGGTGCTGTCTATTCAGCTTGATCGAGATTTTAGGCTGCAAGATTTTAGCCTAATCGAAATCTGCCTAATATTACAGTTAGTGATTCAAGCCTTTGGGTGAAAGGTGCGTTCAGATTGCTATAGTCCTTTAGGGATTAAGTTATTCTAAGGATATCGGTAGGGGCATCGCTTCAAGGTTATTAGTGAGATGGTTGGTGTAAACGGTGCTTGGAAGCTTAGGCATGAATCTCCTTAGTGACTTGAGTCGATGGTTTTTTATTAATGTTGTTCTGGCTCTATTGCCACTTATCGTAAATTTGGTAGTTATCTCAATGTTTAAGGAGGAAGAACGACGTAAATGGAAATGGGTTAGTCTTTTTAGAGATGGTGAATTGTTTTTCTTTTCAAGCACTATATCTGCGACATCAATGAGTGAGGTGGTTTTAGGGAACAAATCAAATTCGCCCAATTTGGGATATTTGCATACATTTACCTTACTGCCAATAATGTTGGTATTATTACTCTCGACAGTGATATTTGGATGCGCTGCATATACCAAACTACAAAAACAGCTAACAGGGAAAGGAGATTCGCTACTAGATGATTTTCGGTTTTCATATGGATCAGTCGCTTGTGCAATTGCCTCAGTAATTCTCGGCTACGTAGCATTTTTACAATCAAGAATCTAAACTTATGAGTGAGACAAGCAAAAAAGTTGAAATTCTAATGAGAGCATCTTCAGGAATAGCTCTAGGTGCAGCATTGGGATCTTCTCTTGGTTTAGTAATTGGCTCTGCTGTTGGCAGTTTAATTCTTCCAGGCGTAGGGACTTTGGTTGGAGTTGCTGGAGGGGCTTTTCTTAGCTCACTTTTAACAAGGAACTTAACAAAAAATGCTAGGAGTGGCGAGGAAAAGTTGACAGTAGTTCTTGATTCGATTGCTGAGAATGATGATCCTTTAAAAGAAGATATTTTAGTTGTTTTAGAAGCAAAGATTAACTATACAGAAGAAGATGACATAAAAGAATCTCTGATTAAGATGCGAATTTCAGTTAATGCAACTAATCTTCCACGTCCTCAAAAAAAAGAAATGGCTGACTACATAATCACAGCACTCAGAGAGATTGAACGCAGAGATACATCAAGCGCTAAGTATTCCTTGGGCAAGGTAGCTGACTTGGCTCAGGATTATCCAAATATTCTCAATGCTTTGAGGGAACTAGGGAAATATCTTTCAAAATGACCAGACCGTAAAGTGAATAGGTGCGGTAGGGCAAGCACTGCCCATTTCTACTTTCATGCACTGACTACAATCGCCCTCCCTTTCTCTACGATCGCTCACCCCTCCGTTACTAAAAGCTTCAAATCCATCAAACGATCGGATGGTGCTGACAAAACCAACGATCGCGCGGTGGCAGATGCGGCTGAAACGATAGGGTGCGATCGACTAGTAGTGCGATCGGGTTGCTGGCAAAACACCGATCGCACTTTAGCAAATGTAGCTGAAATGACAACGCCTGTAGACAATGGAGAGATGTAGCAGGATTGGGCGTTTGACGGCAGAGAGATAAAATGTACAGTAGTACCTTTATTGATCAGAAGGATTTTATGAGGTTTAGCGTAACGCTCGATCGTGATGAAGATGGCGTTTGGATTGTGGAGTGTCCCAGCATTCCGGGTTGCGTGAGCCAGGGGCAAACACGACAAGAAGCCCTTGAAAACATTAAAGATGCTATCTCAGCTTGTCTACAGGTTCGAGCAGAGCGTGGGATGCCGCTTACAATTGAAACGTATCAAGTTGAGGTCGTAGCGTAGTGGGTTCTGCCCTTCCTGTAATGAGTGGGCGTGAGGTCGTGCGCGTCTTTGAATCTTTGGGTTGGAATGCTGTGCGGCAGACAGGTAGTCACATCATTATGGTTGAAGACGAGGAACTTGTGACGCTTTCGGTTCCTGATCATCGTGAAGTAGCAAAAGGAACGCTGCGAAGCCTCATTCGTACTGCTGGATTGACCGTAGAAGAATTTGTTGCCGCCAAGTAGCACGTAGTTCTCAGGCTAACGAGACAGTGTTAGGGTAGGCACTGCTCATCTCTACTTTCATGCGCTGGCTACAACATCCTGTCCTGTGGTTACGATCGCCTAACCCTCTGTCACTAAAAGCTTCAGCTCTGCCAAATGATCGCATGGTGCTGGCAAAACAACGATCGGATGGTGGCAGATGCGGCTGAGATGGTAGGGGGCGATCCGGGTTAATTTCGCAAGCTTGTAGAACCAGCGTCTATGTCATGCTGCAATTTTGCCACTGCGTCTAAAATAACAACGAAGCGTTGTCCAAATGCGGTGAGCTTGTATTCAACCCGTGGTGGAACTTCTGGGTAAGAGCGTTTTTCTAGAATACCGAAGCTGACCATCTTGTTTAGACAATCGTTTTGCACTTTGGTTGTGAGTCCATCAATCGAGCGGGTAATGGCTCCAGGGCGATCGACTCCCTGACAAATCAAGGTCAAAATTTGAATTGACCATTTACAACCCACAATGTATTCCACCATTGCAGCGGCTGAAGTTGGCTTACTTGCTTGCTGGCTGTTCATCTAACGCAATCTATTTTTTCTAACCCCTGTCTTAATTTCTACCAAAAAGTGCCTACCGCACCAAGAGGTGCTTACTTTCGCGCCCAATTTAAGTTGCTTAAGATGCTTGCTGTGGGCGGATCACTTCAAAACCTCAGCAGGAAAATCATTATGTACCAGGAATTTAAGCATCAGCAAGCGTTGATCGTTGGCGGTAGTAGCGGCATTGGACGGGCGATCGCAGAAATTCTTTTAACTCATGAAACAACTGTAACCATTGTCGGACGAACCACTGACAAGCTTCAGGCAGCCGCATCCCACCTCAAGCAGTTCGGCACGGTGCAGACGTGGCAGGCAGATATTAGCGATCGTCAGGAGGTATCCCAACTGGTTGAACGTATTGCTTCCGAACTATCTAACGTGCGTTATT
This sequence comes from Tildeniella sp., assembly GCF_059505325.1. Taxonomy (NCBI): domain Bacteria; kingdom Bacillati; phylum Cyanobacteriota; class Cyanophyceae; order Oculatellales; family Oculatellaceae; genus Tildeniella; species Tildeniella sp. The sequence continues at coordinate 101,895 of NZ_JCACKI010000001.1, read as the reverse complement.
TAGTCAATGCTGCTGGCGTTTTTCTGCCAAAGACATTTCTTGAACATTCCGAGGCAGACTACGATCGCTACCTCAACATCAATCACGGCACCTTCTTTGCGACTCAGCAGGTTGTTCGCAATATGGTTCAGTACGGGCAAGGCGGCGCAATGGTCAATATTGGCTCCATGTGGGCACATCAGGCAGTTCTCGCTACACCCTCCTCTGCTTACTCAATGGCGAAAGCTGGCTTACACTCTCTCACTCAGCACTTGGCGATGGAGCTTGCCCAGTACCAAATTCGCGTTAATGCTGTTGCTCCCGCAGTGGTCGAGACTCCGATTTATGGAGCCTTTATCAAGCCAGATGACATTCATACGACGCTTCAGGGCTTCAACAGCTTTCATCCGCTTGGACGTGTTGGACAACCGCATGATGTTGCAGAGGCGGTGGTTTACTTGCTCTCCGGTCGAGCCTCTTGGGTCACGGGTGCAACATGGAACGTCGACGGTGGGGTTATGGCTGGACGTAATGCTTAAGACCGAACATCAATAGGCACTCGTCCGCGCAATTCCACGAAGGACTGGCGGTCTAACAAGACGTTTTAGTGTATGGACACGTCGAAGGGTCGGGATGGATGCCGATAGCGTGAAGACGATCAAAGGCGGTTCGACTATCAACTGCTGCTGGTTTAAAGACGGTGAGCCGAAGACAATAAGTCATCGGCTACCAGCTTGGTAATGTCTAAAAGGGGCGATCGCCGCTCGGTGAGCCGTGGCTCAATTCCAATTGGCTCCCTTTCCACAGCCGCGATCGTCTTACACAAACCATCAGCGGCTGAAATTGACGTATTCTACGGATTCTTCAGGGTTGACTTCTGAGACCGCTTGCGACTGTTCTGAGTAGTTAGCCGCCTGACCATTCTCGACTGGCTTGACGGCGACGGGAGTAGGCGAGGGTGCTTGCTCTGGGCGACGGGCTTCGATCAGGCTAATAGCACGAGTCACGCTTTCGGGCAAGATGACAACTAACCCATTGAGCGAGGCGGCATCCAGGGCAGTCTGAATGGCGGTCACTTCATCAAGGATAGTTTCGTACCGAGCATCTGGCTTTGCCTGGACAATGCCCTCAGTAATGAGGCTGGCAGCTTCTCCACTCGGTCTACCACGGGTGTCGCCGTCTTCTTTGATGATGATGCGATCGAACATTTGCGCCGATAGTTTGCCCAGCGTCACGAAGTCTTCATCGCGGCGATCGCCAGGACCACCCACCACACCAATCCGCTCACCGGGCCAGTTTTTCACAAAACCGCCTAACGCTTCGTAGCTGTGGGCATTGTGGGCATAATCAACAAGAGCATGATAGCGCCCAAGATTGACCAGATTCATCCGTCCTGGCGTTTGCTCAGTCGATGCCTGGAAGGTCATTAGCGCGTCTCGAATGTCTTCAATACGAACACCCTGAGCGAAGGCTGCCAAACTTGCTGCCAGCGCATTCGCAATCATAAAGGGGGCACGTCCTGCCAGCGTTAACGGGACATTCACTGCCTGTTCGATTCGCAACGTCCAGTCGCCTTTGAGGATAGAGAGATAGCCATTTTCGTAAACGGCAGCAAGACCGCCCTGCTCTGTGTGCGATCGAATTAACGCGCTATCCGGTTTCATCGAGAAGTAGGCAACTTGCCCCTTCACACGGTCTGCCATCGCTGCGACCAGGGAATCATCGGCGTTGAGCACCACGTAACCGCCTGGCATGACCGTTTCAGCGACTACGCCTTTGACCTGTGCCATTTGCTCGATCGAGTTGATGTCCCCGATCCCCAGATGGTCTGCGGCAACATTGAGCACCACGCCCACATCGGAGGCAGTAAACGCCAGACCAGAGCGGAGAATGCCACCTCTGGCGCTTTCGAGTACAGCAACTTCCACCGTTGGATCTTGCAGAATTAGTTGAGCGCTCTGCGGTCCGGTATTATCACCCGGTTCGACTAAGTAATCACCAATATAGGTGCCATCTGTGGTGGTGTACCCAACAACTTGCCCGGTTTGCTTGAAAATATGAGCAATCAAACGAGTTGTCGTGGTCTTACCATTAGTGCCCGTCAGCGCGATGATGGGCACACGGCTAGGCGCACCAGGCGGGAACAGCATACTCAGCACTGGTTCTGCGACATTGCGAGGAATGCCCTCGCTGGGGCAAACGTGCATTCTGAACCCAGGAGCCGCGTTAACTTCGACAATCACGCCATCGACTTCGCGCAACGGGCGAGAAATATCGGGCGTGACCACATCGATCCCCGCAATATCTAGACCGATAATTTTGGCAACGCGTTGTGCTAACCAGATGTTTTCGGGGTGTGTATCGTCGGTGCGATCGACCGCAATGCCGCCTGTGCTCAAGTTAGCCGTTGCTCTCAGGTAGAAAATCTCGCCCGCTGGCAGAACAGTCTCAAGGGTATAGCCCTGTTTTTCAAGCAACTGCCAGGTGTTGCGATCGACCTCAAGCTTCGTCAATACATTCTCGTGCCCTTCACCCCGACGTGGATCTTGGTTGGTTTGCTCAATGAGTTCATCGATCGTCAGTCTGCCATCACCAACTACATGCGCTGGCACTCGTTCTGCAACCGCGACCACTTTACCGTTGATGACCAGTACACGATGATCCCGCCCTTGATAGAAGCGTTCGACAATGACTTCTTTGGAGACTTCCTTCGCGGCATCATAGCCAGCTTCCGCCTGTTCCCAGGTGGTGATGTTAATCGTGATCCCGCGTCCATGGTTGCCATCTAGAGGCTTGATGACGATTGGGTAGCCGCCAACATCGGCGATCGCCCCTTCCAGTTCATCCAGATAACCAATCACCGTACCGCGAGGCACAGGGACACCTGCTTCCCGCAGAATCTGTTTTGTGCCTTCTTTATCCGATGCCAGTTCAACCGCCAGGATGCCCGTGCGATTGCTCAGGGTTGCCTGAATGCGTTTCTGGTGTACCCCATAGCCAAACTGAATCATGGCACGAGCGCTGAGTTGAAACCAGGGAATCCCCCGCGCCTCCGCCTCTTTAATCAGCGTTTCGGTACTGGGACCGAGCGAGGCATCTGCCCACAGCGCCTGTAAATCTTGCAAATCCTGATCGAGTTCTTCCTGCGGATAGTGACCCGTTTCGATAATGCTCTGACAGAGGCGTACTGCCGCTCTAGCCGCGTAGCGCCCTGCTTGCTCATCCTGGTATTCAAATACGACCTGGTACGTACCAAGATTTGCCGTTTCGCGAGTACGCCCGAAGCCGACGACCATCCCCGCCAGTTCCTGCAACTCTAAGGCAACATGCTCAATAATGTGCCCCATCATCGTGCCTTCTTTGACGCGACTCAGAAACCCCCCTCGACAGCCCGGTGAGCAAAAATGCTCAATCAGGCTAGGCAATGCTTCTGTCAATCCCTCATAGAAACCAGGAATCACGTTGGAGGGCTTGTCTGCCAGATCCTCTAGATCCAGACGCATCACGATCAGCTTTGGTCGTCGGATGCTCCAGTAGTTGGGACCACGTAATGTCTGTACTTTGAGTATTTTCATAAGACTGATTAGGAGGAATTCTGGTGCGGCTAACTGAGTACCAGTGACAAATGTTGTCTACAGCTGTGACCTAAAACGAAGAGAACAATGACACAGTTTCAAACTCTCAAAAGCCGATAGACTGTTCGTGACGAACATTCTTAGTCTGAAATAGAGACCGTTCTGGCTCAAGACTCCCATGTAACGGAGGATGCAAACTGTATCAAGGGAGGGTAGAAAAGAAAATTTCATCCTGCACCAAAGAAACACTTGACCCTGTCCATAAAGAGACATCGGTAGAGGTGCCCGTCCCTCGCCAACGTAGCCGCTAGGCGATGCCGCAACCGGAGAATAAGGGCATCCGTTTATGCAAATCATAGCGATCGCTGTGGCTCAGAATGTGTAACCGGAGGTTCCCAATGCTTAGCGGCTCGGTTGCACCAGCCTTCGTTTGATTGGTGTAGCACAGTTCGGTCGGGTCTAAAATGGTTACGGTTCCTTTACCAATCACTTGCAGCGTACCATCTCCCTCAAATAGAGCACAGGTGTCTTCATCGATCCCAATGCCCATCCGATCAGGGTGAGCGGCGATCGCGCTCATCAGACGAGCCATCCGATTGCGATTGTGAAAGTGTTGATCCACGATGACTTCAGGAATAATGCCCAGCCCAGTCGTCATATCGACTAGCGATCGATTGGGCGATTCGCCACTGCCTCCACCAGCAATCATATAGTGACCCATAATGGCTGCGCCTGCACTGGTTCCTGCCAGCGTCAGATCGCCCCGCTGGGCACGTTGTCGCACCGTTTGCATCAGCGGCGTGTCAGCCAGCAGCCCACAGAGACGCAACTGATCGCCGCCTGTCATAAAAACGCCCGTGCAGTTTTCGACGTAGCTTTGCATCAGCGGATCTTCGCACTGTTCACGATCGCGGATATCCAGGATTTCAATGCCTTTTGCACCCATCTCCCCAAAGATCGTCAGATAGCGATCGCCAATAATGGCAGGCTCACGAGAGGCAGACGGAATAATGGCAATGCGAGCCTCAGTAGCGCCTGAACGACTGAAGAAGCTCTGTAGAATTTCTCGTCCATGAACTTTATCCTCCGCGCCCCCAATCACCATGATGGCAGTTTTCGTAGACTGGGGCATGTTCTCTCCAAGGGACTGAAATTCGATTTGCGCTGGTTCATCCCCAGGCAAAATGGGAAAAAAGCGCTCCCATAGTTTCATGACTGAGGTGTAGACGCTGCTTTTGTTCATGTTGCCGCCTGACCGCTCATTGTCCTCATCATAATGGTTAGCTTGACACAAGCGACTGAGAGGACTGGATGAAGAGGCTGAGAGCGATCGCTGGTGCAGGTACATTGACCGCTTAAGCTGCATACGCTCCCAGGCTTCATCATGCCAGATTGTTGAAAAGTAATTTAAACGACTAGGAAATTTTATGCAATCTTTTGATATGCCTGCTAGGGTTTAGACGGCTTCAGGCTCTAGATGATCCCGACCGGGTAGACTGCCGTGCTCTTTCGAGTTTACAGTTCATAGTCTAGAATCCAACTGCGATGCGCTTCGATCTGGTCACTCTATTCCCTGATTTTTTTACTTCGCCCCTTCGTTCGGGTTTGCTCGGCAGGGCGCTGAACAAAGCGATCGCGACAGTGCACTTCACCAACCCACGTGACTTTGCGCTTGATAAACATCACCGGGTAGACGATGAGCCATATGGCGGTGGTGTAGGGATGTTGATGAAGCCAGAACCCATTTTTGCTGCTGTAGAGTCGCTGCCAGTCTTACCCCGACGCGCGATCGTTTTGATGACACCGCAGGGCGAACCGATGCACCAGGCAATGTTTCAGCGACTGGCGATCGACTGCGAACAGCTCATCATGATCTGTGGGCATTACGAAGGGGTCGATGAACGAGTGCTCAATCTCGTGACTCAAGAAGTCTCGCTAGGCGACTTTGTGTTGACGTGCGGCGAAATTCCAGCGCTGGCACTTTTGAACGGCGTGATCCGCCTGCTGCCAGGTACAGTGGGCAAGGCAGAGTCTCTGAAGGCTGAGAGTTTTGAAGATGGGCTGCTAGATTTTCCACAGTACACGCGCCCCTCTACGTTTCGGGAATGGGACGTACCAGCGGTTCTGCGATCAGGAAATCACCAGGCGATCGCGCAGTGGCGCAAGACACAGCAGATCCAACGCACGCGCGATCGTCGCCCTGACCTTTATAATCGTTGGCTTGAATCACAATCAGGTCAAGAATCATACGATTCGGAGCCGCATGAAGGCTGATTGCTTAGAATGAAGTGAGGGTAGCCTTAGGGTTAGAGATCGGGCTTACATTCACAGCTTCAATTTATGAGATATTCCAAACTCCGACGCTACTGTGCGATCGCAGCCAGCACCCTACTTGCCAGCACAATCAGCCTTCACCTGCCTACGGAGACAACCCAGTTAAGCCTAACAGTCGCCTCTGAAGCGTCTGCCCGTAGCAGTGGTGGTCGCAGTGGTGGCGGCTCGTTCCGCTCGTCTCCATCACGTTCATCGCCTTCGCGCTCATCCCCTTCACAATCGTCTCCTTCCCGCTCCTCTGGCTCTAGCGGTTTTAACAACAGCCCCTCCTATCAGCGCGATCGCTATTACAACGGCGGGGGCGGTCCTGTCATTGTGCCAGTGCCTGTCGGACCTGGTATCTACAACGACCCTTACCGCAACAATGGCTACAGCAACGGCTACAACAACAGTCAAGCCTCGACGAATGCAAATGACAGCGGTTGGATTGTCGGACTCATCTTTCTAGGTGTTTCGGCGATCGTGGTTTTTGGGCTTGTCTTTCTCGTGTTCAGAGCCATGCGGAGCACAGGTGGAGCCTCTGCCAACCGCGAACTTGACAACGATATTGTGACCGTGAGCAAAATCCAGGTGGCATTGCTGGCAGAGGCGCGCACGATTCAGTCTGAACTGACTGACCTCACCCTGGAAGTTGATACTGATACGCCAGAAGGGTTGCTACAACTGGTGCAAGAAGCGGCGTTGGCGCTGCTAAGAATGCCAGAAAACTGGTCACACGTACTGACAGACTCGCAAACGGTTAAAAGCCGCGAAGAGGCGGAGGCACTTTTTACCAAGCGTTCGATCGCTGAGCGCAGTAAGTTTAGCGTCGAGACACTGACAAACGTTGGTGGCAGAGTCAACAAGCGCGATGGCTTTAAGCCTGACCCGGATGAGGGTCCCGCCTCATATATTGTCGTAACGCTGCTGGTTGGCACAGCCCACGACAAGCAACTGTTTAACCAGGTACGTACTCAGCAAGACCTTAGCAATGCTCTAGAGCAATTAGCATCGCTCCCGTCAGACTATTTAATGGCGTTTGAGCTGCTCTGGAGTCCGCAAGACGCATCCGATAGTCTCACTTACGACGAGCTACTGACGGAATATACAGAGATGGTGCAGCTTTAAGGGCATTCAGTGAGAGAACCAGTCAACCGTTCAAGGCACAACGTTACAACTGAATCGTTAAAACTAGGGTGTTATGGAACAAGATTTGCAGGCAGCATCAGCGATTCAAGCGGCTGACAATACCGAACTGACCAACGACGAACTCACAAACGACATTGTGACGGTTAGCAGGCTGCAAGTCGCACTGCGATCGCGGGCAAAGCGTCTGCAAACCCAGTTCTCGGACATTGCTTTACGGGCAAACACTGCAACCCCAGAAGGGCTTTTTGAACTGCTGCAAGAGACCGCGAGTGTGCTGCTGGAGAACGCTGATTTCTGGACACACGTTTTAGCCGGATCACAAACAGTGGATAGCCGCGAAGAAGGAGAAGCGTTATTCAACCAATTCTCTTTGCAAGAGCGGGCTAAATTTAGCGCTGAAACGTTAGTCAACGTGAATGGAGTGGTGAGCCAGCAGCTACCAACACCACAACCTGGCAATCATCCGGCTTACATTGTCGTCACGCTGTTGCTCGGCACTGCCAACGACTCACCGTTGTTCAACGAAATTTATTCAACGTCACTGCTGCGCGATGTGTTAGAAGACATTACATTGCTGCGATCGCGCTTTCTACTGGCGTTTGAGCTTCTCTGGACACCCCAAGATCCCGCTGATAGCCTGACCGAAGCCGATCTTGCAGCCAACTATGCAGACCTGGTGCCAATTGCCTAGCGGTCGGCGGTCAGCGGTTAGCGGTTAGCCTTCTTTGGGATCGCTGGTGTGGCATTCTAACTGAAATTTTGCCAGCAGACTGAGACTAAACGCTTTGCCTGCTATCATCTCCGATGCAAGCCCTTTCAAAAATCAAGCTGGATTCCTATAGAAGCCATTTGAGATCTCAGGAAGATGTCAAATGGCTTCTATAGAGGTCTCTCATGATGAAACACCTTTTGATCAACGCTGCCCTTGGTCTAAGCCTAATGAGCCTCATACCCTTGCCAGCCATCGCTGCCCCAGCCTACCAGGTCATCAGTCATGAGGCGGCGATGCAGAGTGCCGTAGAGGTGCAGGTGGGACCAGGGCGATCGACTTTAGTCAAGCTCACGAGCGCATCACGTATGTTTTGTTAGCCGATCCCTCGCGTCTGGTTTATGGTGCGAATGCTTCGATTCCATCCAGGCAAGCAAACACACTCTTTTTGCGCCCCATTCGTCCCCTAACGTTCCCCGGTGCCACCACCACTAACATCACCAATCTGAGTGTCCAAACCCTTGATCAGACAGGACAGCAGCGACTCTATAACTTTAATGTTCGCCATGTGACGCAACCCCAGTATGTGGGAGTAGTGATCAGCCCTGACCAGGTTCGGCAACAGCAAGTCAGCCTTCAACCGAAGCTCAGGCTGGATTCGCTTGATCCAGACACCTGTTTATAAGGCTACCTTTCAGCACTTCTTCTTTGCCTACTTCTGGAGAGAACGATGAATCTTCCCATCAGCGATGCCATTTTGATTACAAAGCACGAAGCCGCAAGAATTTTGGGCATTCACCACACCACATTTCGCTATCTGAGAAACAATCCAAATGCGGCAATGATCGAAGGACTGCACTGGGTGGTAATGCCGTTTGCCGATGTGAGAAAACACAAGCTGTAGATGCCCATGAGAAAGCTTGATCTGTACAGACCTCTTAGCAGCTTTATGTTTTGGCGCTTTGGAAGGCATGGAGTAATCACTTTATCTCTACCCCAATTTCTGGTCGAAATTACCCCAAAAATGTCAAAAAAAGCCTGCAAGTGTTAGTCAAACTGAACCAAAATTCTAATCGTTCAGCGATCGGAAATGCCTGCAAGCCTTAGCTCATGTATACTTTCGTTCGACGGGACTGGCGGGATTCGAACCCTCGACCTACCGCTTAGGAGGCGGTCGCTCTATCCAGCTGAGCTACAGCCCCAGTTGTTAGAAATTATAGCAGGCGCTGAAAAGGCGATTGACCGTTTGTAACGTCATGGCACTTCTGACATAGGGAATTTTTTCTGTCTTCCTTAGCAGCCCAAACCATTGTTTAAGGCTTTGCTTTGACGTGTTGATCAAACTCCTGCGGCAGTTGATGCATTTGAAAATATTGATGGAACTTGTTGGTGACCTGTAGCCAATAGGAGCGCCCATCTGATTGTCGGCGTTTGCGAACAAAACCCAGTTCGACCAGCTCTGGCACGTGCTGATATGCACCGGAGCCGCGCAACTCAACTAACTCTGTCTGCGAAATGGGACCTCTGAGCGCGATCGCGGCAAGTGTTCGCAAGGCACCCAAACCTAAATCAGCAGGGACTAATGTCTGTACCAGATGGTGAAACGTTTCGCGTAGCTGTAATGTATAGCCGTTGGGTGTTTCTGCCACTTCCAGCGCACTATCTCGATGGGCGTAGTCGGTTATGAGTTCGAGTAACCCTTCTGCCGCAGTCTCGCGATCGCAAGCTGCAAATTCAGCAATTTCGGCAACAGTGAGCGGCTGCGCTTTCAGGTACAAAATGGCTTCGATTTTACTAGCAAGGCGAGGCATGGGGAAGGCAAAAGTATAAAGGCTGAAGTATAAAGGCTAAAGGCTAAGTTACAGCAGACTTCAGGAGTCAATGACGTTAGAAGGAGTCAGAAGTGAAAATGGTCAGGACTATAGCGTTCGGTCTAAGAGGTGTACTTCATTTAGCTGCGAACTGCCGTAATTGACTAATCTGAAGGCAACCGTCCATTTTTTATCCTTCATACTTTAGCCTTTAGCCCTCAATCTAAATTTCGTCCTGTCAATTCCACAAAAATATCTTCCAAATTAGACGGTCTTACCATCATGCCAGTTTTATCTGGCTGCTGGTTGAGATAGGCGTTGGCATCATCAATCGTGGGAAAAAATTTGTAGTCCCAGCGATCGTCGGTTTGCTGCATCACCAGACCCTCGCCGTGTTTTTGGCGAAAATCTTGCAGGGTGCCGAGTTCGATGAGCTTACCAGCGTCCATAATGCCAATGCGATCGCACAAGTACTCCACTTCATCCATGTAGTGGGTGGTGAGCAGAATCGTCATACCCTGGTTGTTGAGGTCACGAATGATTTCCCAAAGGCGGCGACGGGTTTGAGGATCAAGACCGACTGTGGGTTCGTCCAGAAACAAAATGTGGGGCTGGTGCAACAGCGCACGGGCAATTTGTAAACGGCGTTTCATGCCACCAGACAGGGTTTTGGCAAGATCATCCCGCCGATCGCTCAGTCCCACATACTCCAGCCAGCGATCGATGTCTTGCTGCCGTTGAGGATTAGGAAGATGGTGCAACCGCCCGTGAAATTCCATGTTCTCCCAGACCGACAAATCGCTGTCAACGCTGATTTGCTGAAGGACAACGCCAATCTGCTGCTTGACCTGCGATCGCTGGCGCACGACATCGTAACCCGCTACCTGAATCCGCCCTTCTGAAGGCTTAGTCAGCGTTGTCAGCATCCTAATCGTGGTGGATTTGCCCGCGCCATTTGGTCCCAGCAAGCCAAACATCTCACCTGGTTGAAGCTCAAAAGACAGATCGTTGACAACGGGCGCTTTGTCAAAAACTTTATAAACATTTTGGAGTGAAACAGCAGCAGTCATGAGGGTGAGGAGTGAGGGGTAAGGGGGTGAGGGAGTGCCATTTTCTAGGTGTTGGTTGTTGGTTGTTGGTAAGAAACCTTCCTTGTCTTCAGAGCCTTCTCTCTTCTGCCTTCTGCCTTCTGCCTTTCTCCTACTTCCGGCTTGATGCTGAGGTGAGCGATCGCTGCTTAGTGGGAATCTCACGATAACGGCGTTTCCAGATCTCAAGGCTCAGGATGCAGGCAACGAGCCAAACAGTGCCAGCAGCATAGCCAGCGGCAATATCGGTGGGCCAGTGAACGCCGAAGTAAAGGCGACTAAACCCGATCGCACATACAAGCAAGACTGTAACAGTGACGATCGCGCTACGCCAGCGTGGCACATGCGTTGCCAGTAAGTAACCGATGATGCCGAAAACGACTACAGACATCATGGCGTGACCGCTGGGGAAGCTATAGAAATTAACTTCAACCGTGCGCTGCCACAGCTCTGGACGTGAACGTGCAAACAGTGCTTTCAGCACAATGTTGAGACCGAGTGCACCGATCGCCGCAATCGCCAGGGTGACTGTTTCTGCTTGTCGTTTGCGCCAGAGCAAAAACGCTGCCAACAGCAAACTTGCTACTAGCAGCACTGAGGGATTGCCGAGATTGGTAATGACCAGCATGAGTCGATCGAGGGGTAGCGTGTGCCATTGTCGAATCGCTATTAGGATCCGAGTATCGATCGACTGCGTTTCTTGCTCTAAAACCTCCTCTGCAATCTCGTAAAAGCCCCACAGGGCAAATATGGCAATCAGCAGACCAATGAAACGAACCGTCGTCAGCAACGGCAGGATTCGAGATCCAACACGCTCTCTCCAAACACGAAGAATTCTCCGACTTAGCTCATACATTGGGATTCAAGGTGCAGTGATACCTTTCTTAAACAGGTTGTAAACAGTCATACTGCCACCAGTCTATCGATCCGGAGTTTGAAATGTCTCAGATGTCAGCAAAAGATGGTATCTGCACACTCTAAACTAAAGGCTGTAGTCGTCGATCGCTGCCCCTAGATGATTGCTGACCTTGAAGGCACCCTCAGAGCAACTGCTCCCATGCCACTGCAATAACTTCGCTTAACCAGCGTCGCTGTTCAGAATCAAGCAAAGCGTCATCTGCTAGAACCTCGGCTGTTAGCTCTTCGATCGATTGACCATTAGACCGCGCCACATCAACGACCCCAACGATCGCGGCTGCAATCAGTTCCTCATCGACAAACTTTTGTCGAAGGGCATCACCTTCTGGTGTAAACGCTGAAATAGGATAGTTCATGGCAGATTCAATATTGTGACGAATGCAGGCAGCCCCAAGAGATTTATGAGAGACTTGTAAAGTTTATTAAGCTCATAATGTGACTTGAAGTTTAGCGCACTTTGGCAATGCTTATCCTCGTCTTCTTGAGTAGTTCATTAAAGCTTGGCTCCCCTAAATGAAGGAAGTTCTTTATCTGGAAGTCCCTACCCCCGACGTAGAGGCTGTCAAACTCTGGTTGCAGCAGGAGTTTAAACCCCGATCGGGTGTAAAAGTCGTTGGCAGCAGTGGCATTCACTTAACGTTCCCCCAAGCGACAGTTCCGGCAATCCATAGGGCGGAAACTCAGGCAGGGGAAGCCGTTGCGCTAGTAATTTTTGTCTGGTCGCTCCAACGCACAACGTATCTCAAGGTTTTTCGGTGGTCAGAGCAGCCAGTGCCTCAAGAAAAAAGCTTGCTAGAGCAGCTTACACAGGCTTTACGCGATCGCTTTCCCAATCAGTATCCTCAACCGCCCGCGATCGACCTCTCTCGCCAATCTATTTTCGATGCTCTTGCTGAGCAGTATCCGCTTACGGTCAAATATTTCCAAAGAATGCCCGATGGTGAGTACGATCTCACCCGCGTCTATTGGTGGGAGCAGCGCTGGCGTGAGGGTGTGCAGAATCCGCAACAGCCTCGACAAGTTGTGTTTAGGGGAAGAGGGCAGAGCAGTCAGCAGTCAGCGGTCAGCGGTCAGCGGTCAGACTCAACCGTACAGCCCCATCCCCCCATCTCCCTATCTCCTCATTCCCTCACCCCTCACCCCTCACCCTCCTACGACCTGATCTACATCGGCGGTGCGCTCGGTGTCATTCACGCAGCGGTAATGGCAAAATTGGGCTATCGGGTGCTGCTGTTAGAACGCTTGCCATTTGGCAAAATGAATCGGGAGTGGAATATCTCGCGTAGTGAGTTCCAGAGCCTGATCAACCTGGGGTTGTTTACTCCCAATGAGTTTGAAAGCGTCATCGCCAGAGAGTATGTAGACGGGTTTCACAAATTCTTTGATGCCAATAATCCACCAGAGTCAAAGGCACCTGTACTGCACACGCCGACGGTGTTGAATGTGGGGCTGGATGCTGAAAAGCTGCTGCGAACCTGTGGCGAGAAGTTGCGGAGCTATGGCGGTGAGATTTGGGATGAAACGGAATTTACCCGTGTTGAAGTCGATCGCTCACAGGTAACGGTTCACGCTAAGCACCTACCAACAGAAGCGCTGCGATCGGTGAGCGGACGGCTGCTAGTTGATGCGATGGGGACAGCTTCTCCGATCGCGTGGCAGCTTAACGGTGGGCGCGCCTTCGATAGCGTCTGTCCAACCGTTGGGGCAGTGATTGCTAGCGGCTTTGAACCAGGCGTATGGGATGCTCGCTATGGCGATGTGCTCAATAGTCACGGCGACATCTCACGAGGGCGACAGCTCATCTGGGAACTGTTTCCAGCCGATGGCGAAGAACTCACCTTTTACCTGTTCCACTATCACCAGGTGCATCCTGACAATCCTGGTTCGCTGCTGGAGATGTACGAGGACTTTTTCACAATTTTGCCGGAGTATCGGCGCTGTGACATGGACAAGCTGGTCTGGAAGAAGCCAACGTTTGGCTATATCCCAGGGCACTTTACGACGGGTAGGGGCGATCGACTGGTTGCATTCGATCGCCTCATTGCATTGGGTGATGCCGCATCCTTGCAGTCACCGCTAATCTTCACAGGCTTTGGTTCACTAGTGCGGAACCTACCCCGCCTGACCCATCTACTCGACACAGCGCTGAAGCATGATCTGCTGAGCGTCCAACACTTAAATCAAATTCGTGCGTACCAGAGTAACGTGGCTGTTACCTGGCTGTTTTCTAAGGGCATGATGGTACCAACCGGGCGAAACCTGCCGCCCGAAAGGGTCAACGCGATGCTCAATACCTTCTTTGGCATTTTGGCAGACCAGCCACCCGCGATCGCCGAAGCCTTCATTAAAGACCGAGTTGATTGGCTAACCTTTAACCGCATGGCGCTGACTGCCGCCTGGAAAAACCCAAAGCTGTTGCTATGGATCTGGGATATGGCAGGAGCAGTCGCGTTTGGGCGCTGGCTGGGCAGCTACTTCGACTTTACCATCACTGCCTTTGTGAGCAGCCTCGTGAGGGGGTGGTTCCCCGCGTTCTTGCGTCAAAGCCAGCCGTGGCTAGAAACTAGCTTTCCAGGCTTCTGGCTATGGTTGTTGACGCAAAGCTACACATTAACTGACGGTGTTGGACGACCGCAGACACCGCAGCCTGAAACCATTGAAACGGTGGAAGAGCAAACCCATGCATCGGTCTAGGGTTCGTTTGTCCCTCTACCTTCTACCCCTTACTGGAAAACCCCATTGAGCCGATCGCAGACGAATTCTAGCGTTTGGGAAATGTGGGTAGGTCTACAGCCGCTAATGAGGCTAGCTTTTTGGTGGCGCGAAGGGGATACACGATCGGAGAGGGTGCTACCGTCGCAAAGGGCGCTGACATGGACTCAGCATGGCTGGAAACGCTCACTGTCTGCTGATTTACCGTCTGCTGACTCACTGTCTGCTGACTCACAGAACTGAGCGCCAGCAGCTTAGCTGGACTCTGAGTTGCTTTTTCAGATACCACTCTCTCAGGTAGTGCTTTTTCAGGTGCAACTGATTGCGGTCTGCTGGCTTTTTCCAAGCGATCGCGCCACGTCCAGGCAGCGATCGGTTGAATGCTGGTGCCACTGACAGGGTCTAAATCCAGCGCGTCGTTTACACAGGTTGGCTCTACGACTGACGTAACCTTGCTACTTTCGACCTTGTTTGGAGGATCGATCAATGCTGCCAGGTTATCCCAAAGTGGATCGGTCGTGCGATCGTCAGGCAACGCTAAAGTCGAGACGTTGTCGATCGCGCTGGCGTTCGGCGGCACAGCATCTTCCTGTTGACTCACGGCTTCAGTCACTTGAGGAGATTCTGTTGCCCAGCCTGTAGACTCAGTCGAGACTAACTTATCTGGACTGGACTCATCAGATGGTGTCGCGTCAGCAGGGACAGTTCCTGTGCCTAAAAAAGGACTTCGATCGAAAATTGGCTCTGCCTGAAGCGCATCAGTTGTAGATGCCTGGTGCTCAGCGTTAGCGGGAAAGATGAGCTGCATCAACTGCGTGACAAACTCTGGATCGTCAGAGTCGAGCAGGGCTGATGGGTCAGCAGGAGTCGGAAGCGTGTCTTGAAGTCCGCTGCTTTCATTGCTCTCAACTGACAGCCCATTCAAGAGCTTAAACAGGGGTTTCGATCGCTCTGTCTGGTCTTGTTCTGGCTCGTGCGCTTGTCGAGGTAGCGACCAGGGCTTCACGGGTTGGTTTTTAGGCTTGAGTAAGGCAGTAAGAGCGTCTGGAGTTGCGGCACTGTGATCGATCGCCATGTCAGGCATCACCTGTTGCCCGTAGGCAGTTGGCATTTCAAGACATTTTTCGAGCGCCGCTTTGAATTGCAGTGTCTGCTGCTGCTGGCGATGCAGGCGCAAGCGCAAATCCCGGCAGGCACCTTCTGCTTGTAGCACTTGCTGCACCTGTTCGTTATGGCGCTGCTGAGTCAACGCACAGTCCCGTTCTAATTGGGCGATTCGTTCCTGGCTGCTCTCCAACTGTTCGGTCAGCGTTTCGACCAAAATTTGCTGTCGTTGAGCGGCTTGGTGCGATCGCTCTAGCTCTTGCAAGAGCTGGCTCAAGCGTTCATTGATCGGCTCAAGGGTGGAAGACTTGATCACGCCTGCCGACGCTGCTGTAGTGACCGCTGCTGCCTCGGATTGAGTTTGTGTGTGTGCTGACTCCAACTGCCATTCGATTTGCTGTTGCGCCAGATCTAGTTCCATCTGGGCAAGACGATCGCGCAAGGCAGCATTCTCATCCTGTAACTGCTGCCGTAATGCTGCGTCGTCCGGTCTTTCAGCAGAGAACGCAAACGGAGTTGCCTGGTCGATTGCAGCGCTGCTGTAGTGAATAACCCCCTGAGAAATGAGCGTATCCTCTGCCAATCTGGGTTTTACAGGTTCTGCAAGTCTGTGCGGAATCGCATCAACACTCGTTGCTCCAGGGAAATCAATGGTTTGCCAACCTTCGCTGTTATTTGGACTCGGCACCGCAGCAGCGGCTGAATCAAGGGCAGCGCTTAACTCGACTGGCTCGGCGGGTGCGGGCGAACCAGATTGGTCGTTGGGGCTATCAGCTTCACTCATGGTTCTAATCCTGAAGGTGGCTCATCCTGAGGATGGAGATCTTTAGCACGTCACTGCTGCAACGCTTGTCATTATATATTCAGCCTTCAAAGTTGCGCGACGGTTTTGTCGTCGTATTCCTTTAGGTAAGTCGTGAGGGGTTGGATCAGGTTCCAAAAAGAGGGTTTCAAACACAAGCTTGATTGCCCGTGCTGGCTCTAATCAAGAGACAGGTTCGCCGTTAACCGACTGTTGCCCCTGGCTAACGCTGTTTCGTTGCGCTGAGTACTATTGAGTATGAACTTTTTATGAAGGTGTGGTTTTGCTCGTCGTGTTGGCAGAGACTTTAGGTGTGCGTATCTTCCTTTAAGGGTAATTGAGGAGCGATCGGCAGTCCCTCTTTCGATCGCAAGCAGGCTGTTAAACTAAATACCCATGATGGACTTACTCAATCGCCTCCAAAAGCCAGCCTTCTGGCTGCTTGGCACAACGGTTGCCATGATGGCGCTACATTTAACGCTGCTAAGTCGCACCAGCGATCCAGAGTTGGCGCAAGAGCTGTTTGCCACGTACACCTTGCTGTGGTTTGCGATCGGTTTTTTGGTGTGGGAACGGCGACACGTTCTCATGCTAGACAGTGGCGCGATCGGCGGCACGATCGGCGGCGGTTTGCTGCTAGGGCTGCTGCTCCTCAGTTCAACCCTGCCCACATCAGGCTCTTTTCTCAGAGGTTTTCCGGTCGTGACAGTGCTGGGATTGGGGCTGCTTGCGTCTGGTCTGGGCGGGTTGCGTCAATATTGGAAGGAGCTACTCATCTTTGGGCTGCTAACGCTCAATCCACTTCTAAAGTTGGGCTTGGACTTGATCAATTTGCCCAGGCTCACGGCTCAGGTGGCTGCGTTTATGCTCTGGTATACCGGGTTTGATATCCGCCTTGAGGGTCTATCACTGCTGCTACCAACAGGACGTGTGGATGTCTACGGAGCCTGTTCTGGTGTCAGCAGCATGTTGCAAATGCTATACCTCTCTGTGCTGTTTGTCATGATGTTTTCGCTGCGTTCAGTGGGGCAGCAACTGTTTTCCGTGGTGCTGGCAGTCTTGATTGGGTTTCTGGTGAACGCCGCACGGGTAGCGCTGATGGCAGTGCTAGTCGCATTCTCACAAAAAAGTGCGTTTGATTACTGGCATACAGGTGACGGTTCGCTCATTTTTGCTGCGATCGCCGTGGGGCTTTTCGGCGGTTTTTGCTGGCTGGCGTTCTTACGTACTCCCCCGACGCTTCCAGATGCAGGTACCCAGTCCAATGGTTAACACGGTCTGGCAACCCGCCCGGATGACTTTGCTGGTGCTGAGTTTTGGTAGCGCCCTGTTCGTATTAGGCAGGGCGATCGTGGCTCCCAAAGCAGCCGAAACGCAGCCCTCCTACAGTCTGCCAGCGACAATCCCCTTACCTGATTGGCAAGCCACCTCTAGTGCCGTGCTGCAGCCGCTTCCAGAAGCGATCGCGGGGCAGGAGTATCAATATCGTCGGAGTGATCAGTCGCTCAAGGTCGAACTGCGCTATATGGCAGGAGACGGCGACGTGAACCGCTTTCTGTTTGTCCATACTCCCATTCGGCAGGACAACAACCGTCTTGTCTTAAAATATCAGCCCAAGCTTGGGTTTTATGGTGTGCTGCCGCATCAAGGACGTGCCTATCTGAGTGCTTGCATCAGTCCACGAGGCGAAAGCACTGTGACGGCACAGCAGTTCGTGCAAAATCTTCGCGCCCATGACCTCACACCGACCCGCGTTCTACCGTGGCTGGCTGGAAAACAGCCGCTGCTCGATCGCCGCTGTTTATGGACTCTCATGTCTGTGCCGCTTGACACTAAGGCTGACACAGCAACGCTAGACAACACTTACAAAACACTAGAAACTGCCTGGTTCTCCTGGTACCGTTGGTGGCAGCCCAACTTTCCACCCGCTGAGCGCGGCGCGGTGTAGTCTAACCATAGCGCCTGCATGTAGGGTGGAAGAAAGCAACCAGTTCGGGTTCTTGGCGGAACGAACCCTTTTGTGGGTGTAGTGTCAACTTGCCTATCTTGTCAGAGGAGACCCCAGCGTTATGGCTGAATCAACGACTGAAAATCGATCGATCCACAGATTCCGTTGGATTGGCTATGGTTTGCTCGGCTACGCCTTCATGGATCTAGTCCAGGTGTTGTACCCGCCGAAGTTTTTAAATCCTGCTTGGGAGGTTCAGGCGATCGGCAGCCTAATTGAGCGGGTAGTTGTGCCTCTACTGGGTATGGCACTCGTCTTTTTCGGTGAGTTTTACGATCGCAATCGACTCGAAAAAGTTCTGCTCAAGGTGCTGTCCTGGGTTTGTTTGGCGTTGGCGATCGTCTGTTTGCTGGTAATTCCCTTGGGTGTGTTCGGTACGGCTCGTTTGGATTTTCAGAACGATCAGCAAGTAAATCGACAGGCAGAACAGCAGCTTTCCCAGTTCAACAAAATCGAAAGCCAGCTCAACCAAAGCAACCCTAGTGCGATCCAGGCGCTGGCAGCAAAAGCAGGCATTCCGATCGACCCAACTAAAGAACCACAGGCGTTAAAGACCGAAATTCTTGCGCGGTTGACCACTGTTCGCGCAAAAGTCCAGACTCAGATTGAAGAGAATCGCGCTGCACAAAAGCAAACTCTTTTCAAAAACTCAATCAAATGGAATCTGGGTGCCTTGCTTGCCAGCACCCTCTTTTTTATTCTTTGGAAAAGCAGCGACTGGGCACGGAAACCGTCGTAGAGTTTGCCCGTTGATTGCGATCGCCAGCACTCAACTAGCTGTGCGAAAGCAGACTGCTCCTAAAGAAAAAGGGACGCGTTAACGTCCCCTTTAAAGGCTTGAGCACTCATTCAAGGCGCTTGAGCGCCAACGGCTAGACTCTAGCCGCAATCTTGGCTTCCGTCGCCGTTAGGCGTTCATAGGTTGCCCGCATTTTTAAACCTGTCAAGACCTGGAATAAGCCCGTACCGTTGGTCGAACCAGGATATTCACGGTGATGCAGCAGTAGTTCTGTCAGTTCGCCGCTGTACTTAACCGATGTCTTGCTAAGGTGCTGCTCAATGTAGATGACTTCTTCGAGCTTGTCGAACTGTCCATCAACTTCTAGTACCGAAACGCTATGACCGTAATAAACATCCGGTCCATAGTGCATTTTGATGCCGGGATAGGAGCAGGTGAGCTTGCGACCACAAGGAACCCAGTCGATCGTAGAGCCTTCGTCGAACAAATAGGCAGGCTCAAACCCTGCCACACCATCGCGTTGAATCATTTGGACACGTAGCACCTTCCGCTCTTTATCGTCTTTGATCAGTTCGGTCGGCAAGACCTGAATCACCACATCCGCAAATTCTTTTTGCGGGTCAATGTACGCCTTGAAGTCAGGGCGACGAGAATTAATGGCTGCTAACACGTCCTCATAGGTATGTCCGCGTTCGGACATATCGCGCTGAATCTTCCACGCAATTTTTACTTCGTCACTAATGTCGAGGTAAACGCTGAAGTCGAGCAGACTACGGACACGTTCATCATACAGAGGGTGCAAGCCTTCAATCACCACGATGTGGTTAGGCGAAACCCCTTCAGGCGGGTCGATCAGACCCGTTTCATGGTTGTAAATCGGCTTGTTGATCACTGCACCATGTTTGAGCGCTTTGATCTGCTCATACATGAGATCAAAGTTATTTGCCCGTGGGTCGAGGGCAGTGATCCCTGTCTCTTTGCGCTGCTTCCGATCCAGACTGTGGTAGTCGTCCAGGCAGATGACCGTTACGAAATCTTCCCCAAACAAATCGGTTAGTCGGCGCAGAAAGGTGGACTTACCGCACCCGGAATCTCCGGCAACGCCGATCAGAACCACGCGGTCTGGCTTACTGGTCATAGGTTTCCTCTAAGCGAAAAGATGTCTACTAACTATGTCTTGAGTTAAACTGCAACAGCGATGCATTAGTGATCGGACCAGTCTGCAAAAAGTCATGCCGAAAGCGACCGATCGCAAACTGTAAAGGTTCTTACATCACAGTATCAGGAAGCAGGTCACCAGAAAAGCAAAAGCTACCCTCAGTCATGGTGAACCCTGAACCGAATCGAGTAAGTATTTAGTACTACCGCTGATTTCATCTTACCAAAAACGGGATCATCATCACAAGGCTTAGTAAGAATTGATTTTCACTGCTCAGATTGTAAGTAAACATTCATTGCAGCAGAGGGGTAAGTTGCTAGAGCCGCTTTATAGCCATCGTGACTAACGTTCTAAAGCTGAAGGCTTCGGCAGCAAGAGCCAGTTGGTTGGATTCACCTTCATGACAGAGTGATTCAGGGCATGACAGAGTGATTCAGGACTGTAGAACGGCTTGGGCACTCGTATGTTGGTTAAACAGTGTAGGTTAAACAGAAGTTCCATATCAGGACGATCGCCAGCAGCACTACACCGATCGCAAACACACCCGCCACAGACCAAGATGCGGCACAATAGCAACAAATGAGGTCTGGTTCCGGAGAAACTGAGCAAAATGTACAACTCAAACGCAGTTGGTAGTACTGCTAATACGGCATCTGGTAGCCGCGTCTTTCGTTATGAAGTGGTCGGATTGCGGCAGAACAGCCAAACCGATCGCGTCAGCTACCCTATTCGCCAAAGCGGCAGCACCTTTATCAACGTGCCCTACAACCGCATGAACGAAGTCATGCAGCAGATTACGCGATTGGGCGGCAAAATTGTCAGCATTCAACCGTTGGATGCCGATTCTAAAATCAATGGGAACGTTACCCCAGAACAGAATGAAACTGCGGTAAAAGTAGAAACTGGAGAGGGTAACCAACCAGGAGCAAAGAAGAAGCCTATGACTCAAGCCAAGGCTAAGACAGATATTCCCGTGAATATCTATCGTCCTAACAGCCCCTTTGTGGGACGGGTGATTTCTAACGAACCACTTGTCAAGGAAGGCGGCATCGGTATTTGCCAACACGTCAAGTTCGATATTTCCGCAGGGGATTTGCGCTATCTGGAAGGTCAAAGTATTGGGATTATTCCCCCTGGTACCGACAAAAACGGCAAACCTGAAAAGCTACGGCTTTACTCGATCGCCTCTACCCGTCATGGTGACGACGTAGATGATAAAACAGTTTCTCTCTGTGTGCGACAGCTCGAATACACCCATCCAGAAACCAAAGAAACCGTCTACGGTGTCTGCTCTACCTACCTTACCCACCTGAAGCCTGGGGACGAGATTAAAATTACCGGACCCACGGGTAAGGAAATGCTGCTGCCAGAAGACCCGGATGCCAAAGTAATCATGCTGGCAACTGGCACTGGAATTGCGCCCTTCCGTGCTTACCTGTGGCGCATGTTTAAGGACAACGAGAAAGCCGCTAACCCTGACTATCAGTTCAAAGGATTGGCATGGCTGGTCTTCGGTGTGGCAACAACGCCCAACGTGCTGTACAAAGAGGAACTGGAAGAAATACAGGCGAAGTACCCTGATAACTTCCGCGTTACGTATGCCATCAGCCGGGAGCAGAAAAACCCCGAAGGCGGCAGAATGTATATTCAGCACCGCGTAGCAGAACACGCCGAAGAAATCTATAAACTGCTTGAAGACGAGAAAACCCACGTCTATATCTGCGGTCTGAAGGGCATGGAAGACGGCATTGACGCTGCTCTCTCGGCTGAGGCTACTAAAGAAGGCAAGGACTGGAAAGTGTACCAGCGAGAGCTAAAGAAAGCTGGTCGTTGGCACGTGGAAACCTACTAGCGATCGACGACGGCAATCATTCGCCATGCCGACAAAGCAGATGGATCTGTAGATCCGTCTGCTTTTTTATTTTGCTTGAGTAAAATTGCTCAAAGCAGCAGCCCGTTTTGTTGATTGCGTATGCTCACCCTCAGCAAGGCTGGGTCTGTCAGCGATCAGGAGAACCCTTTCTTGCGCTTAGATGCGATCGTGAACATTGGTTCAAAAGTCTGAAAACCCTGTCCTGAAAGGCTTTAAGAACAGCAAGTCAGATCTACAGCTTAGCTCGTAGTGAGCCATAACAGGATTCATAGCATCAAAATCTACGCCAAGTGCATTACCTTTTACGGTGAAATTGGGCTGGCGGCAGCAGGCGATTCTTACGTTACATCCGGTAATATTTGTGCGGTTTGTGCCCTGTCATTCTATGGGGTACCGAGCCAGTGAATCTTACAGTGAGTAGGGATACTATGAATAAAACGTCATTAACAATGATTGAATCTTGATTTATTGCTCCATCTGCAAATAGCTGAACTATAATCACGGCACACATTTGAATCAACAATACTAAGGTCTCACGCCATGAACAAGAGTGAATTAGTGGACGCGATCGCAGCAAAGGCATCAATTACCAAGAAAGATGCGGATGCAGTACTGAGTGCGGCAGTCGATGCAATTATCGAAGCGGTCTCCGCTGGCGAGAAAGTGACCCTGGTCGGATTTGGCACGTTTGAAGCCCGCCAGCGTCAAGAGCGCGAAGGACGCAACCCCAGCACAGGCAAGCCGATTAAGATTCCTGCAACCACTGTACCCGCCTTCTCGGCTGGCAAGTTGTTTAAGGAAAAGGTCGCTCCAGCCAAAGAGGAGAAAGCAGAAAAAGAGGAGAAAGCGACTAAGACAAAAGCGAAAGCGAAGAAGTAACCACTTGATCGCCTACTTAGCGCGACTGTCTGCTCACAGATTGCCCCGTACCGCTGGTAAGAAGGCGTTGTGTGCTTGCTGTTCCATTGCTTAGGCGCTCAAACTTTTTTGCAACCATGGTGTTTTGAGTCCGGGCAGGTTGATCGATCGCCACAGTGTCAAGCCAGAGGCGAACGTAGTCTGCCCTTCTAAACTTGCTAAAGCTCTACAGGTAGGCTGAATCTGTAAGCTCCTTGCTTGCGCACAGGGATCGATTCATGGCGTAGCGGAGAGGGATTCAGTTGAGTGCTTCGGTGTCCTCTCGATCCGAAGTGTAGGGCAACCTGATGAGCGAACAATCTTCTCTAATCATCGCTAGCACACAAGAAGCGATACCTCTTGCCATTTACTTTGGAACTATTTCTCGCCCGGTGCGGTCAGTGGGGATGAGTGCGGACGATGCTTGGGTGACGTTGTGTTCCGAAAACTTGTTCTCGATCGCACTGTTCGGTGCCAGCAACTTATCGATGCCAGCAACTTAGCTCAATGTTTCTACCAGGGCGCTCTGCATGGGAAGGGTCTGTCTCGTCGCAGTGTAGCGATCGCCCACTGAAGGCACGCGTTAGCACTGAACAGGTAGGCGCTACACTTTCAACGTTGAGTCAGTCACGATCGCATAGAGGTCAAAGCGGACTCAACATTTAGGCAAAGTTCGTTTGGACATTCATCAGTAGCCCGCCACTGCGTTAGTTTTACAAATTGCGCTGGATGCATCAGA
The DNA here is from genome assembly GCF_059505325.1 of Tildeniella sp. Lineage (NCBI taxonomy): Bacteria > Bacillati > Cyanobacteriota > Cyanophyceae > Oculatellales > Oculatellaceae > Tildeniella > Tildeniella sp. The sequence continues at coordinate 78,320 of NZ_JCACKI010000001.1, read as the reverse complement.
ATGGGTAGGCAAACAAGCGCCATCGAGTTTAGTCGTCTCTCCGTTCACCTGGATTAAAGTCTGAATCCAGTTCCCTGTAAACTTTTTGCCGTTTTAGTGCCAGGAGCAGTCATGAAATCATTGGTTCGCTGGAGTGCAACCGCTGGGCTAGTTGGAAGCGCTCTTATGGGGTCGTTTTTAGCAGGTACCTTGCAGGCGCTTGCCATTCCCCAAGAGCAAATTATCCAGAAGCTTCGCCCCGTCCCTGTCTTTACGATCGCTAACGCGCAGGGTGCCCCTCTAGTTGCGTCTCCTCCCACTGGGCAGAAAGGAGCAGCGGTCGCAGGGGTATTCATTAATCAGAAAGATGCTCAGACCTTTCTGGACAACCTTAAGACTAAAAACCCGGATTTGGCAAAGAACGTCAAGGTGGTACCCGTCTCGTTAGCTGAGGTCTACCAACTCAATCAAACCAACAAAGGTAAGCCTGAACAGCTCGACTTTGCTTACGTGCCGTCCAAACAGCAAGTTGATACGGCTGTTTCGCTGTTAAAGCAACAAGGTGGACAACAGCCGCAGCAATTTAACGGCACACCGCTCTTTGTTGCCCGTGGTGGCAAGGACAAAGGGTATTTGACGATTCAGCAAGATGGCAAATCAATTATTCCTATGTTCTTTAACAAGGAAGAATTGCAGAGCCTGCTCGATCGCTTTAAGCAACAGCAGCCCGCTATGGCATCAAGCATTGAAGTGCAGGTGCTTAACCTGGAAGGGTTGATGGAGGTCTTACGGACAAAGGATGATCCCCAACTGAACCAGATTGTGCTGGTGCCGCCGCAGCAATCGATCGAATTTATCAAATCGATCGCGCCGCCGCAAGGCGCACCCGGAACCAACAAACCCGCAGCGGCTCCTGCTCCCAAAAAGTAGGTCGTGCGGAGGGATGAGTGATCACTAGAGAAGACTCAGACCCGCTCTCGCCTCAGTCGTTGAGGCGAGAGTTTTGTGTATCTGGGCAAAGACTCTGGCAATGGCGAGAAGCTGCCCGTCAACAGGCGATCGCTGCCGATATTCCCCTTGAGGAAGTAGACTGGCTGCTGCAAGACTTGGCTGGGCTAGACCGACCATCGCTGCGGCTAGAGACTTTTAAAGATAAGGCAGAAATTCTGCTCCGCTTGCCCCTCTCTGAACTTACAACACTCTGGGAACACCGTATCCGCGATCGTGTTCCAGTGCAGTATCTCACTGGCGTTGCCCCCTGGAGACAGTTTTTACTTAACGTTTCACCCGCAGTACTCATTCCCCGACCTGAGACGGAATGCTTGATCGACTTGGCGATCGCGGCAGTACCCCCCACACCCCACACCCCACGCCCCACACCCCACCTCTCCCACCAACACTGGGCAGATCTAGGCACGGGCAGCGGCGCGATCGCGATCGGTCTAGCAACAGCCTTTCCGGCAGCAACCATTCACGCAGTCGATTGCAGTGCAGCAGCGTTGGCGATCGCGCAGTCCAACGCCCAAACGCTTCACCTGACAGAGCATATTCAATTTTATGAAGGTTCCTGGCTACAGCCATTGGTTCACCTCAGAGGCAGGTTAAGCGGCATGGTTGCCAATCCACCCTATATTCCCAGCGAGATGGTGCCAGCACTACAGCCAGAAGTTGCCCGACACGAACCTCATCTGGCGCTAGACGGGGGCGCTGACGGACTCGATTGTCTTCGACACTTGGTCGCAGTGGCACCAGAGTATTTGCAGTCTGGTGGCATTTGGCTAGTAGAAACGATGGCAGGACAGGCGATCGCAGTCGCCGCTTTGCTGCAACAGCAGGGAAACTACGATCAGATTCAGATCCACCCTGATTTAACAGGCATTGATCGGTTTGTTCTAGCCTATCGCTGTTGAGCAGCCGTCACTGAAGAGTCTAAAAGGCTTTAGACATTGCTCTGTTGCAACCCGTTAACGCGATCGATCGCCTCTTTTTGCAGCGCTTCTTTACCCTGGGCTTTATAGAGATCTGCTGCCTTCTGTAAATTGCTGATTGCCCCAGAACGATTACCCAACGCCTGTTGTGCCAGCCCAAGATTGTAGTAAGCATCGGCATAGTCTGGCTTCCGACGAATCGCCCGGTTGTAGTCTCCGATCGCGGCTCTAGTATTGTTAAGCGCAAGTTGGGCATTCCCTCGGTTATTGTAGGCACCCGCTAGAATCGGCGCGGGCGGTTTGAGCGCGATCGCCTGGGCATAATCCCGCATCGCACTGTCATAGTCACCTTTTTTAGACCGTGCATTTGCCAAATTGATGTGCGCTTCTGCCGAACTGCCATTTAGCGCAACGGCTTGATTGCCTGTCTCCAGTGCTTTGTCATAGTTCTGGCGATCGTAATAGGCATAGCTAAGATTGCTGTAGAGTACGGCAGACTTAGGATCGAGTTTCAACGCTTGCTCATAGTCTCTGATCGCGGCACCTGTGTCACCCAGTCGGTGATGGGCAACCCCGCGATTGATATACGCCGACACATCATTAGGGTTTTTCTCAATGGCTTGGTCATAGTCAGCGATCGCGGCTTTGTTGTCGCCTGCCTGCGCTTTTCTTCGCCCCTCACTGTTGAGACGCTGGGCAGCAGCAGGATCAGCAGGTGTTTGTCCAAATTTGAGCCACCCCGGACGACTGGACGATGGCAGAATCGCGGCTACCAGCCCAATAATTGCCGCCAGGAGGATCGCCGGAATGATCAGAGCTTGATAGTTAGAAGCAGAGCGTCGAACTCTATCCATAAGATTTGGCTTCGCGTCAGGCAGAATAGGAAGCGGTTCTTCTCGTACAGGTACGGGGTTCAGCGGTGTTTCTGCTAGCGACGCTGGTTCTAAAGGGGATGTCACTGGTTCGTTCATGTTGAACAACCGTTGCAGCACTGCCTCTTTAGCCCGTGAGTCGTCGTGAGAAGCCCGTGAGTCGTCGTGAGAAGCCCGTGAGTCGTCGTGAGAAGGCGGTACAGCCGTTGGGAGCGGTGCAGCAGATGGTGGTGGCGATGAGCTGAACGCTTTTGGTGCGGGCGAAACTGGACTGGACTGGCTGGTAGCGCCAGCATCTGGGGTGTTTGCGGTTTCTGACTCTGGTTTTTCACTCAAGTCAGCTACAAATTGCTCTGTTTGGGTGGTGATTTGCGCTTCGATGGTTCTAGTGTCATCATCCCCTAAGTGCAGTGTCTGCTGCAAGCGTTGGAGCATCGTGCGATCGCCCTCTCCCAACGGAGACTGACGCTGCATTGCCCATAGTAAAACCTGCTGGTACAGCGCCTTTTGACGTTGATGCTCGACTAGAGATGGTGCGATCGTCATCACGGCAACATCACGATCATTCAGGTACAAGGCGTGCTGCAACTGTTTCAAGGTCTGACGCACTTGCGGGTGGTCAGTAGCGTGCGATCGCGCGTGTTCTGCCACCTGTTCCTGATACAGCGTCACACGTTGACGATACTCCCGTGTGGGACGTAACACTTGTGCCTCTAGCGCCTCAGCCTCCTGCGGCGACACGCCTAAACGCTGGCGCATCTCCTCCAAGAGTGGTAACCCTTCCAGCACAGGAGCACCTGACACATCGATCGCGATCGATGCCGTCTCCAGAACTTTGCGATAATGCAGTCGTGGGTCGTTGTTTGGCACCTCTAACAGAGGCATCTGAGCCGTTTCGGCACTGCCGTGCAGTTGGGGCTGTAGCGTGGGGGCTGCCACTTGCAGCTTTTGAGCAGCATAGTGATGCAAATCAGCCGCCGTCACGATACCGTCATCATCAGCATCGGCAGCACTACTCTCAATACCTTCTGCCAGATAACGTGGATACGTCCAAACATCAAGTGCTTCAGGTGTTAGCGCTGGTCGGCTAACGTTTGAAGCCGCTAAGATGACGCGCCCCGCACCACCGAAAGGAGCCGTCAGATCAGACATTGGCTCTGCTACAGCAGACTGATCCAGCAGTGGCGGGCTGTAACGATTCAAAATGAAAACTTGCTGTTTGGCAGGGCTACTGTTCATTGATTCCAGCACAGCGCTGGCAGGTATCGTTTGCGCTTTAACGATCGCACCCTGATCATCCAGTTTAGTGCTGGGTGTCGCAAAATACAGTTTGCCATCCGCATCGGGCAAGAGGTAGCCACAAAACAGAAACACCAGTTGATCATCACTGCGCCGCTGCTTAAAGAACAGCTCAATGGTTTCCTGCATCTCTTGCAATGGGCGATCGCATAAGCACTGTACAGACTCAAACTGAAAGCGCGGCTGCTTCAGCAATCGCTTGATCAGTTCCACGTCTTTTTGCGCGTCGGGCAAGGGGTCTAAACCCGTTGGATACCGACTCACTCCAATTAGCAGCGCTACCCTGGACATCTCATTACTTCTGGTTTCCCTCAGCACACATTAAGCGGCACACATGAAATTGCCAGACCAGTTAGGGTTAATCTCCTAACCTGATCCGATCGACTCCAAACGCCAGTTTGCACTCGCGCTCTCAAGTCGCATCCAGGCGCTGCAAGAGTCAGTTGCCACCTGTCAAATGAACCTATGTAAGGATACTGAATCCTTTTCCAAATGAACTATTAATTACGGATTCCCTCAGCAAAGCGGTGTAAAGCATTAAAGCGTCATCCAGCAGCGAGTGTCATCCTGCCTTTTCGGTGTTGTGACGGATTTAGACGCTCAACTTCAAGCGTTACACTCAAAGAAACGCCTGGTTCCCTGTAAAGGCAACTGTGCTGGGGCGGTAGAGCTGCCATAGCTTACTACTTGCAAAAGCACAGGCGCTTATTTCACAAGCCGTTTAGCCATCTGCCTTTTACGCTCTGCTGTCTGACACTCAATACATGCGATCGCCAACATGCTGCTAGAGATCATCGCTACATTACTGCTGGGTGGTCTGCTCTTTCGCTGGGGTATGCGTATTGGCAAGCTGTTTCTACGTAAAGGCGCGACAGCAAACGATTTATTCAAAGGTAGAACCTCCCTTTCGCTGCTGTTTTTAGGGCTTTACGTTGGGCTGATTGTGCTGGCACTGAATGTGCCTCAAATGCAGTTCCTACCAGTCGAGTGGCGTGTCTATGGTATGCGGATCACCTGGACGATTATGCGTGCCGTCCTGCTAGGGTTTTGTGGGCTGGCATACATCGTCAGTTGGCAGACGGCACGCGTACAGGTGATTGCTGTAGCGCTGATTGGCATCATGGGAATCACTGGATTCAGCGCTTCCGAAGCCTATTTTCTAGCTCCGATTTACACTACGCTTTACAACAACTTGCAGCCCAATGGGGTGTATAAGCAAACCTCCATGAGTAGCTGCGCGCCTGCGGCTTTGGCAACCGTGCTGCGACGATGGCAGCTTGACGCTACGGAGTCGGGTGTTGCGCGGCTTGCAGGCACCAGTCGTCTAGGCACCTCAATGCCGCAGTTAATTGTCGCTGCCCATGAGCTAGGGATGGATGGGTTGGAACTAGCGCCTACCTGGGAGCAAATGCAACGGATTAACCGTCCTGGCGTGCTGGGTGTTTGGTTGCTGGATGGCGGGCGAAAACTGCCTCATGCAGTCGCTCTGCTAGAAATGAGCAATGAACTGGTTGCGATCGGTGATCCAGCGCGTGGCAAAATTTACACCCTCAACCAAACCCAGTTTGCTGAAATTTGGCGAAAGCAGTACGTACCGATCTTCCGAGCCAGCGATCGCACCCTTACGTCAGAACAGGCAGCCGACTATCTACAGCGCCTCGGCTATCTCAGCCCACCCTCAAAGGATCTCGGCAAGGCAATCCGCCGCTTTCAAACGGCTGTTGGCATTCCTATTACAGGCGAACTCAATATTGAAACAGTACTCTCGCTAACAGGTTCCTTTTTGGAAGGTGTGCCGACGCTGACACCAAGTCAGCTCCCTCCACAGTAGGGTGAGCAGCCCTTACAGCGGTTCTCATTTGGAGTGCAGTACAAGTTTTAGGTTTTAAGGCAGAAGGCAGAAGGCAAGAGGTAGGCAGGAGGAAAGCTGTAACTCTTTTTGCTTCTGCTTCAAACGCTGCACACTTTAGAACAGACAGAGCGATCGCTTGAGCAGATTCTGAGAAAATCCTTCTTGAGCAGGAGCATATGAGCAATGGTTAAAGCTATACCTAAGGACTGCGAAGCATTTTTAAAACTCTTATCACTTCATACAACTCTTTTTTGTGATGGCATTAATGACGAAACCACTTTTTCAAGGAAGACAACAGGTCAAGACTGGATATATTCTGGTTGTTGACGACATGGCAGATAACTGCTTTTTACTCAAAGCAATCTTAGAAGGAGAAGGCTACAGCGTTGAAGTTGCCAGCAACGGCATGGCTGCGTTAGCAAAAGCAGAGGCATTGCCGCCTAAGCTCATGCTGCTGGATGTGATGATGCCTGACATGAATGGTTATGAAGTCACTCAGCGCGTGCGACAGAGCACCAAACTGGCAGATTTGCCCGTGGTACTGATCACAGCACACGGTAAAGAAAGTGCAACGATCGGAAAAGCGGCTGGCGCAAACGACTGCATCTCCAAACCCTTCGATTTTGACGAGTTGATTCGGCAAGTTCAGATTTACACCCTTTAGTCATGCGGCGCTATCAACATCGTTTCCTAAGTAAGAAACTTTAGATCACACACTTTTCAGAGAAAAATCACGTTGAGGCTGCGCTGTCAGTCACGCGACTCCTCTTAAAGCTGTTCCATATTGTAGCTATGTTTACAAAAGGAACGCCCCCTATATGCAACTTCTACCTCGTACACAAGAAACACAATCTGCTGAATTTGCCTCCAATGTTGAATCAACTGCTTCCAGATGTGCACGTAAACCGAAATTGACAATGGTTTGGATGACTGAGTCAATCGGCGATCGTACCCGTCTCGTTGCCCGCTGGACGACACAAGACTAAGGGCACATTCAACTTAACGCAAACAAAAATCCCCTCGCAGTAACGGCTGAGGGAATTTTTGTTTGCTATTTTTTCGACAATTTGGCTGATTTTTTCGCTGCTGCCAGAAGAAGGGAGTAGACGTTAACTGGTAAGCAAAATGGTCAGACTCATTGGCACAGGGCTACTTCTGGTTGGCATAGTGGTTGTGCTAATCAACCCGATGCTCGTTCAAATCTGGGTAGCCGCGATCGCGTTAGGGCTACTGTCACACTGGGTTACTCAAAATTGACATTGAGCGGTGGAGGATGGATAAAGGAGATAGAAGGCAGAGGGCAGAAGGCAGAAGGCTAAAGGCTAAAAGCTGATGGCTGACCGCTGACCGCTGACCGCTGAAAGCTGATGGCTGACCGCTGACCGCTGACCGCTGACCGCTGACCGCTGAAAGCTAAACGCTATAGACTCCTGTAAAATGACAGACATTGCCGCAACTAGAGGAACCAATGGCAGAAACACTTTTCTTTAATGCCCTGCGCGAAGCGATCGACGAAGAAATGGAGCGCGACCCAACCGTAATGGTCATGGGGGAAGACGTAGGGCATTACGGCGGTTCCTATAAGGTGACGAAGGATCTGTACAAGAAGTATGGTGATTTGCGGTTGTTGGATACGCCGATCGCCGAGAATAGCTTTACTGGCATGGCTGTAGGAGCCGCGATGACCGGTCTGCGACCCATCATCGAAGGGATGAACATGGGCTTTTTGCTGCTGGCATTTAACCAGATTGCCAACAATGCTGGAATGCTGCGCTATACGTCTGGCGGCAATTTCAAGATTCCGATGGTGATTCGAGGCCCTGGTGGTGTGGGTCGGCAACTTGGCGCAGAACATTCGCAGCGGTTAGAGACGTACTTCCAGGCAGTGCCGGGGCTAAAAATCATTGCGTGTTCCACTCCCTACAATGCGAAAGGGCTGCTGAAGTCGGCGATTCGTGACAACAACCCCGTGCTGTTTTTTGAACACGTCCTGCTCTACAATCTGAAGGAAGATTTACCAGAGGGCGAGTATCTGTTGCCTCTAAATAAGGCAGAAGTGGTGCGATCGGGCGAAGATGTCACGATCATCACCTACTCCCGGATGCGGCATCACGTGATGCAGGCAGTGAAGACCCTAGAAAAAGATGGCTACGATCCAGAAGTGATCGATCTGCTGTCGCTGAAGCCACTGGACTTTGACACGATCGGCGCATCCATTCGCAAAACCCATCGTGTGATCATTGTGGAAGAGGCAATGCGGACGGGCGGCATTGCGGCAGAAGTGATTGCGTCGATTAACGATCGCCTGTTTGACGAGTTGGATGCACCCGTTTTGCGGCTCTCATCTCAAGACATTCCCACCCCTTACAATGGCGGTTTGGAAAATCTGACGATCGTCCAGCCCCAACAAATTGTCGAAGCCGTCCAGAAAATGGTGGCGCTCAAAGTTTAAGCTGGACGCTGATGAAAGCAGATCACGACCAACTCATTCATTTCGCTTTGTGCCTTAACAATGAGGGCTACAAAGCTTCACTAGAAGTCGGAAAACTGTATCGCATGATTGCTGATGAGCAAGCTACAGCACATGGGTTGGTACGGATTGTGGATGGAAGCGGTGAAGATTATGCTTTTTCGACGAATCGTTCCATCCAATCCCATTACCGCAAAATGTGGAAGCAGTTCTGCTAAAAGCATCTTAAGCCTGTAAGAGAATAGTCCCATGACTTCTCTCATTGAAGACATCCGCCAGAAAATTGCTGATGAGCGATATGAGTTTTCCAAACATGCTGTTGATCAGTCAATCTTGAGACAAATCCAGGTTCAAGAAGTCAGAGAAACGATCGCCAAGGGTCAGGTTATTGAGCATTATCCAAACGATAAGTATGGTCCGAGTTGTCTTATTAGTGGCGTGACTCAAACCCAACGGAGACTTCACATTCAATGTAGTTATCCGCCTCGTCCCTTGCTGAAAATTATCACTTTATACGAACCTGACCCGCAGCGATGGAATGCTGACTTCACACAAAGGAGGAACCGCAATGATGAGTTATGAGCAAGAAACGTTGGTTGAAAAACAAGTGACTTACACGCTCCAACTGAATGGGCAAGTCTTTGTCATTGAGAATGTACCTGCTCGCATCAATGAAGAAACTGGAGAACAGTTTTTTTCTCCATCAACGGTAGAGCATTTGCAGCAAATTATCCTGACTCGACAAGAGCCAGATCGCTTTGCAGAAGTCCCTGTATATAACTATGGGACTTAATCACGATCACTGTAGTGACGCGACTTGTCGAATTCAACTATAAAAAAGCCTCTCCGAAGAGAGGCGATGGTGTGAGCCTTTTAAGGAATGGGATTAGACACCTTTGACGGCGATCGCGCCTGCTAAGGCAGCAGCACCAGCCGACACAAGTGCAGTGCCAAACAACCACCAGGCAGCACTGGCAGCCGCTTTTTGGGTTTCCTTTACCTGCTTCTGCGCCTGATATTTGACCTCTTCCAGTCGTCGTTGTGCTTCGCCTTGCAGACGCTCTGCACGACGCAATACACTGCTGCGGGCATCTTCGACCTGATCGATGATGTGATTTGCTTGCTCTTCGGAAATATCATCACGAGAACTCATCACGGCGACCAGCGTTTCGCGGTTGAAACTGCCAAGCCGATCGCGCATTGCGTCAAAGCCAGCCTGGGGATCGTAGAACATGGTGCGAACGTCGCGCTTGATGCCGTCGTAGTTGAGTTCGGGGCGATCGAGCGCGTTCAGGTAATCCCGAATGCGCGCCAGAATGCCATCGATCACCGACTGAATGCGGTTCTGGATCTTTTGAATCTGAGCCGATACCTGATCGCGTACAGCCAACACCTGATCGACAATCCGTTCCGCTTCTGCTGTAGATATATCCTGGCGTTGAGAGAGCAGCGCCACGATGGTTGACCGATCGACCTGGCTGAGGCGATCGCCCAAGCTGCTGGCTCCTGAGCGGGGATCATTCAGCAGCAGTTGCAGATCGCGCTTAATGCCGTCAGGGTTGAGTTCATCCTTGTTGGTTTGGAGCAAGTAGCTTTCCACGTTGGTCTGGAAATCTTGCACACGCTGTTTGGTGCGCGATGCCAGACGACGCGGTGAGCGGACAATACGACGAATCGCTTCCTGCACCTGATCGATAGACTGGTTGACTTGCTCTTCGGTGAGATCATCTCGTTGGCTAAGCAGTTTGACCAGCGTTTCACGATCGACCTGCGAGAGGCGTTGCCGTAGCGCGATCGTGCCCTGTTTTGGATCATCCAGCAGTGTCTTCAAGTCGCTCTGAATGCCATCAGGATCAAGCTCCGATAGGTTAGTGCGTCGCAGATAGTCGGCGATCGCGGTACTCACCTGGTCATACTGATCCTTCGCTTTATCCGCCACGATTTGCGGTGCATGGAGGACGCTATACCGCACGTCTTCAAGCTGAGTGATGATGCGATCGGCTTCCTCGGGTGTCATATCCTGCCGCTGAGCGAGAAGCTGCACGAGCGTATCACGATCGACCTGGCTGAGGCGCTCACGCAGGGCATACCGTCCCGCCTGCGGATCATCTAACAGCAGTCTAAAGTCGCGCTTAATGCCGTCGGGGTTGAGTTCTGACTTGTTGGTATTTCGCAGATAGTTTTCGACGCGATCGCGCACTGCCAATGCCTCTGCCTTCACGCGCTCTTGAGATTCATGCGCTGTACTTAGAACATTGTCACGAGTGCTTTCAAGTTGGCTGACGATGCGATCGGCTTCTTCGGGTGTGGTGTCCGGTCGCTGCGCGAGTATGGCGATCAGCGTATTGCGGTCAAATTGGCTGAGTCGAGACTGCAAGGCATCAAAACCAGCCTCGCGATCGTCCAGCAGCAGACGAAAATCTCGCTGAATACCGTCAGGGTTGAGTTCATCTTTGCCAGTCGATCGCAGATAATTTTCTACTCGACCGCGAACATCTTTGGACTGCTCATCAGTTGCCGCTGCCTGTACAGTGCCAAGCACCGAAACGCGAATCGTTTCGAGCTGATCCGCGATTTCCGACACTCTTGCAGGTGTGAGGTCACTGCGTTGCGACAGCACCTCCACAAAATAGGCGCGATTCAGTTGTTCCAGTTGGCGTTGCACCGTCACTGGGTCGGCTTCAGGATCGTAGATGGCATCCCTGAACTCGGTTTGCAGCGTTTCGCGGTTGAAGTGCCAGTAGTAGGTGTTCAACAGGTAGTTTTCAGCATCTGCCTTGACCGTGTTGAAGGGTGCTCCTGGTACCTTTTGAGCAATCTGCTTCGTTGTATCGCTGACTTTATCTTTGGCTGTCTGAAGCTGACCAAGAATTTTTTCGACGCTCAGATCAGACAAATCACCGCGTTGCAGCACTGTGCCCATGAGAGTCGTAAAGCCAAGCTGGAGCGCTTGACTGACTGGACTAACGTCTGCCTTGGGCGATTGTGCCAGTTGTCCTGATGATGCCAGACTTCTTTGCTGACGAACCTCTTCAGTCAGACGATCGATCTTGGCGTTTAGTTCGCTAGAGTTTAGCGCCTCAGGCTGAGCAGACTTGAGGTACTCCACCAACTCTGAGGTTGGGTCTTTCTTCTGAAACTGGTTGACGACCGTTTGCCAAACCGATTCAAGCTGACCCACGACACGCTCAACATCTCGGCGGGAAAGATCGGTGCGGCTGCTCACCAAATTCATGAAGGTGGCGCGATCGATACTCCGCAGGCGATCGGCGATCTCTACTGGCGAACCACTACCCGCAATCTCTTTTAACTCTGGATCGTTGACCAATTTCTCAAATTCGCCCCGGATCTTGGACATATCCAACCCTGCTGGGCGCAAAGCATCCAGATAATCCTCAATGGAATCCCGTACGCTGGCTGGGTCAAGCCCTGTACCCAGTTCTCGCCGGACGGCTGCTGCCGCTGCTTCTGCGGTTGAAACAACCTGACTGTTTACAGCTTTAGCTCCGAGAGCCGCGGTTGCCGTCCCGAAAATTGCTTGAAATCCTGACACGGCAGTATTCACGACCGAGCCAGCCAGAGAGCCAACAGTTAACGAACTAAATAAGACTAACAAAACGAAGTAAGCGCCCCAAATAACAACGCCGACGATCGCGCCTAAGGCAGAACTGGTAATTAAACTCAGCTTCACCGCTAAGAGGCACGCCAGAAACAGCGCTACGCTAACTGTAAGCAGCGTCCATAGACCGACAGCAAAGCCAATTTTCTTGACTGTGCCGCCCAGACTGCCCGACTCATGGCTGTCAGAATCAGAATCATCGCTCGACGATCGCCCAAGGTACGAAATACCCGCTGCTACCGAGAGATTGGTAAGCAGTAATTGAAAAGCAAATGCCAGAACTAAACCTGCAATTAAGGCGATAAAAAATTGAGGTCCTGAGAAAACTAAAGCTGCCCTTTCCGGTGTACTGACTGCCCCATCCAAAGGCACCTGCGCCATCCATATCGGAAGGCGATCGAGATCCAACGCCATCCTAAAGTCATCAATCATACGAATTTTCCTCGTGAACGCTCAACTGAAGCCGCCCTTAATCTGTAGAGAGCTGACACACCGTTTGAATCATGTCTCCCGTTGTAGATAGAATCGCCGAGTGCGAGGCTCTGCTTCATCTCTCCTGAGGGTGAGGCGATCGTTCCCAAAGGGATGAAATGAGCCTGAGCGCAGAAAGCAGAGACTTGGGCATTGAAAATCAAAGCACACCGGATATTTTCTTCCTTGCGATTTTGAGAAAGCGTTTCTCTCGTTCGGGAATGTCACCCAGTGTGCTGTATTTGTATTACAATACTACTTTTGTAGTATGAGCAAGTGCTTTGTGCGAAGAGGTTTGGGAAGCACAATCGTTTGTTGCCTGGATTGAAGCGCCTGGACTGAAGCGAACGTCCATTAGCGGAAATCAGCAAAATCTAACGTTAACAGGTGGTGGTTAGCGTTGGGTTAACTGAATTGCTCGACACAAACCTCGCATCGACCGTTTTAGGAGGAATCATGGCGAAATTTCAAGACCTTATTCGCTACTACGATCGGTACTGGCGAATCTCCGTCTTCAGCGTTGCAATGATGAGTGCCTTTGAAGTGATTGATTTATTTGGTCCCTACGCGATCGGGCAAATTCTCAACGTGCTGTCCAAGCAACCCGTCGATCAGCCTGTGCAGAACCTGATTACAGGCGTTGCCAATGTGACAGGACAACCCCAAGGACAAACGCTTTCGTTGGCTGTGCTGTTGGCGTTGGTCTGCCTTGTCTCGGTGGGGCGGGCACCCATTCAACCCTGGCTGGGTCCCTGGTTTAACTGGGATACTGCCTTTCGTGCGCGTCGAGATCATGCCCAGAAAGCGTTGGAAAAGGTGCTCACCTTGCCGCTGGAGTTTTACGACGAAAATAATCCTGGGCGGATTGCAGCACGGGTTGCCAAAGGTATCTCTAACCACACCTGGACGTATCCCGAAATTACCGGGCAGTTTTTGCCCAAACTGTTTCGGATTGTGGGCATTTTCACCGTGATCTGGTTGATCGATTGGCGCATTGCGATCGTGCTGCTGATCTCGTTTATCGGCATTCTCAGCTTCAGTTTGTCTGGTTTAACCAAATTAACCAAGCAGGAGGAAAAGCTCGATCGCTACATTGAAGACACCGAAAGCCGCAACTCGGAAATCATCACCAACATTAAAACCGTGAAAGCCTTTGCCACCGAAGCGCAAGAGCTGACCCGACAACGCCAACGGTTCGATCGCGAGTTCAAGGTGGTGGATTATCGTATCCACAAAGGCTACGTCATGCTGGGCATGTATGAGCGGACGATCGTGCAAAGCTGCGTCTTTCTGGTGCTGGTGTTTACGCTCATGGCAGCAGTGCGGGGCGAAATCTCGCTGGGGCATTTTGTCACCACGCTAACGGTTTCTAGCATGGCGTATGCCGAAGTGGAGCCGATTAGCCAACTGGCGGAAGTTTTTGCGCGTCGCTATGCATCAATGATTCGCTTTCACGAATTTATGCAGCTTCCGGCTGGCAGAGATGCGGGTAGTCTGGTGCGAGACAAGGATGCCGAGCCGTATCAGTTCACAGGCAAAGTGGAATTTTCGCACCTAACCTTCGGGTATGACCCCGATCGTCCGGTGCTAAAAGACATCAACCTGCTGATCGAACCCTATCAAACAGTGGCGTTGGTGGGGCGTTCCGGCTCTGGCAAGTCCACACTGGTCAAGCTCCTGTTTCGCTACTTCGAGCCAAACAGCGGCAGCATTCTCATGGATGGTCACGACCTGCGCCGCCTGGATGTGACAGGCTACCGGAAACGGCTGGCGATCGTCCACCAGGAGGTAGACATCTTCAACGGTACGTTGATGGACAATCTACTCTACGGCAACCCCAGCGCCACTCCAGAGCAAGTCCGAGAGGCGTGTCGCATTGCCCAGGCAGACGACTTTATTCGGCACATGCCTCTGGGCTACGCCACAGTCGTTGGTGAACGCGGTGTACGACTCTCTGGTGGTCAGCGTCAACGAGTCGGCATTGCCCGCGCCCTGATTATGGAACCGGATGTGCTGATTTTTGACGAAGCGACCTCCAGTTTGGATTACGAGTCGGAGCGATCGATTCAACTGGCGATGCGCGCTATTCTCGGCACCCGCACGCTGATCATCATCGCCCACCGTCTCAGCACCGTCCGCGAGGCAGACAAAATTGTCGTTCTCGAAAACGGTCACATCGTCGAAGTCGGCAACCACGACGAACTCCTGAACCGCGAAGGTATCTATCGTCGCCTTCACTCCTTGCAAGAAACAGGAGAATTGCTTGCTTAGCGCACGAATCGAAGGCAATAGCGGGTGAAACGCGCATACACTTGGCGATGTTCGATAGAGCCAATTTATATTGGACATCGCCTACTGGTAGTCTTTTGTAGTAAAGGATGTAGAAAAGGTAGGGAGCAACCCAGGACTCTAGAGACAAAATTGAGAATGAGCGAAAAGAGGCTTCAAGCAGCAAAAGCACTCGTCAAGCGGCTCAACCCAAGCAAGTAGTCAAGAAGATTAATGGAGAATACCAAAAATGCGTTTCAAAGGACGGCTGATTCGATTAAGGATAGCTTGACTCCCGACGAAGATGCGGTTTAATAGCGGTTTGTTTAGCGGTTTAGTATCTAAAAGCATTCAAAAGGCAGAGGTTTTTACAAGTAATTTTGGTGCAACATCTTAAGTATTGACTCTAACGAAAGATTAAGTGAAGTGCTGCCAACTCTTGTTGACTCCTTGCCAAGTTTGATTGGTAAACAAAGCGGCTTGCCCCTGGATGAACTGCTAGTTCGAGCGACTAAAGTTGCTGATTTTTGTGCGACTAATGCGGCTGCGATCGATCACAACGGTGCCTTTCCAGTCGAAGAATTTGAGCTGATTGCGAAAGCAGGTCTATTGGCAGCACCCTTGCAGCCAGACTTAGGCGGGTTGGGCGTAGGGCTTGACGCAAGCCTCACCTGTGAATTGCTTATGCTCCTTAAACAGATGGGACGCGGTAATTTAGCAGTGGGTCGCCTTTACGAAGGGCATGTAAACGCACTGCAACTCATTCAAACGTTTGGCACACAAGCGCAGATGGAAGCGTATGCCAGTGATGCCCGCGATCGCCATAAAATCTTTGGCGTTTGGAATGCAGAAGCAGAAGATGGAGTCAAAGTGCATCCTCTGGAAGGTGGTCGGTATCGTTTAGACGGTTCAAAGACGTTCTGTTCCGGTTCTGGCTTTGTCGATCGCCCATTTGTCAATGGACCGTTGGGAGATAAACCCTGGCAAATGTGTATCGTACCAATGGAAGCGGTGGCGACGGTGAGTGATCCTACCTGGTGGCAACCGTCAGGGATGCGAGCCACTGCCAGTTTTAAGGTGGATTTTAGCGGTGTCGAGTTGGATGCGAGTGCACTGATTGGACAACCGGGTGATTACTTTCGGCAGCCCTGGTTAACGACTGGCGTGATTCGCTTTGCAGCCGTGCAGTTAGGAGGCGCAGAGGCGCTCTTTGATGCGACCCGACAATACTTACGCGACTTAAATCGCACCAGTGATCCTTACCAGCAAGAACGGCTCGGTCGGATGGCGATCGCGCTTGAAAGCGGCAATCTCTGGCTACACGGCGCAGCGGAGCTTGTGCAATCGTATGCTCCCATTTTTGGTGGTCATCCCGATCAGTCGTATCAGCAGGCAGAGAAGCTCGTTGCTTATGCCAACATGGTGCGAACAGCGATCGAACAGATCTGTATGGATGTGATGCAACTGTGTGAGCGATCAGTTGGCACTCGTGGCTTACTGCCGCCGCATCCAATGGAGCGCATTATTCGAGATTTGACCCTCTATTTGCGTCAACCTGTGTTTGATGCGGCTCTGGCTAACGTTGGACAGTATGCGTTATCCGAAGCAAGCGCCACCCATTCACTATGGTCTTATGAACGCTCCGATCGCTAGCCAACCGCCCCTTTTCAATCCTGCTACATTGCCGTTGCGATCGGTACATACCATCACGGGATCTGCGTTGGTCGTTGCGCCCCATCCTGATGATGAAACGTTGGGCTGTGGTGGCGCGATCGCGCTACTTAGAGCCTTGGACTATCCAGTCTATATCTTGGTGATTAGTGATGGAACGTTGTCCCATCCTCGATCGCTCAAATATCCCGCTCCACGATTGCAGGCATTGCGGCAGGCGGAAACGTTAGAAGCACTGTCTATTCTGGGAGTGGAAAAGACGGATGTGATGTTTTTGGGTTTGCAAGATGGCTCGATTCCCACGTCTGAATCCCCCGGAATCCAGGAAGCAGTGGCGTGTTGTCGCACGTATTTAGAAGCACTGCTGCCTGAAACCATCTTTTTACCGTGGCGAACTGATCCACATCCCGACCATCGAGCAACATGGAAACTGATGCATACAGCATTAGTCTACTTAAATTACTCACCCCGAATCATTGAATATCCCATTTGGGATTGGGATCCAGAGCAAGGCACGTTCACCAGCCTTGAACAGGTTGTAGCGTGGCGATTGGATATTCAGGCTGTGCTAGAGACAAAGCTGAGGGCGATCGCGGCGTATCGTTCTCAAACAACTAACTTGATTGATGATGACCCAGAAGGGTTTCAGTTAACACCAGAGATGCTAGTGAACTTCACGCGTCCCTGGGAAATGTATTTGGAGGACGTTCAATGAATTCACCCCAACAATCTTTGACACCTGACTACTTTGATTCGCTGTACAACGCCGATGCCGATCCCTGGAAGTTTGAAACCAGCGATTACGAGGCAAAGAAATACGCCGCTACGTTGGCAGCTTTACCCAACGCGCGTTATCGATCGGCGTTGGAAATAGGGGGGTCAATTGGTGTGTTGACATCAATGCTGGCAGAGCGATGTGAGTCGTTGCTATCAATCGATGTGTCAGAAATGGCTCAGCAAAAGGCGATCGATCGTTGTCAAGCTCTATCACACGTCCGCTTTCAATTGATGTGCGTTCCAGAATCCTATCCTGATGAACAGTTCGATCTCACGGTGCTATCAGAAGTTGGCTACTACTGGTGCCGGGAAGACCTCCAAAAAGCACAGCAGTTGATGCTACAGCATCTTGAACCAGGCGGACATTTGCTCTTAGTCCATTGGACTCCATACGAGGACTACTATCACAATCCCTTGAGTGGTGATGACGTGCACGACTCATTCCTATCGTTACCCTCACCGCAAATCAAACATTTAAGGGGCGATCGGGCAGAGAAATACCGCCTCGATTTGTTTGAGCGGGTTGACGAAACCTTATAAATTAAAAAAATGAGAAGTGGTGAGTTAAAAGCACTAAGATTTGGTAAACTGAGTGGTTTGTTGTCTGACCAGCAGATGTACCACAACAAAGTCTGTGCACTCTATTGTGTTTGCGACTCTGTTTCTTGTATTAGGAGTTGAAAATGCCAGAAAGCAAAGAACGCGCCCCTCGCAATAGAACGATTACTCTGAATAGCGAAGAACAAGTTAAGTACAAAAACAGGCTACTGCGATTGAATATGCCTATTGAGTTGCAAGATGTTATCAATCGCACAATTCATCAAGACCTGCTTCAGGTTTTAGATTACTTGCCAAAACAGTCAGTTGATTTACTTTTTATTGATCCACCTTATAACTTAAATAAAACCTTCAACTCTAATAACTTCAAGAAAAAGAATTTGGATACGTATGCTGATTGGCTAGACGCTTATCTTGATAAACTTGAGGCTGTTTTGAAGCCTACCTCTTCAATTTATATATGCTCTGATTGGCAATCCTCACCTGCGGTTTATGCGGCAATAAAAAATCGTTTTCAAGTTCGTAATCGCATTACATGGGAAAGGGATAAAGGGCGTGGAGCTAGTAAAAACTGGAAGAATTCATCAGAGGATATCTGGTTCTGCACAGTTTCTGATACCTACACATTCAACGTAGATGCTGTGAAACTAAAGCGCAAAGTGATTGCCCCTTACACTGTGGATGGTACTCCTAAAGACTGGGACATAACAGATAAGGGAAACTATCGCCTTACGCATCCATCTAATTTATGGACAGATCTGACCATTCCCTTCTGGTCAATGCCAGAAAATACAGATCATCCAACTCAAAAACCGGAGAAGCTGGTTGCAAAGGTTATCCTTGCAAGTTCTAATTTTGGAGATGTTATTTTTGACCCTTTTCTTGGATCAGGAACGACATCTGTGGTCGCAAAGAAGTTAGGCAGAAAATACTTTGGTGTAGAGCTTGATGAAATGTACGCCTGTTTAGCTGAAAAGCGTCTTGAAATTGCTGAAGCTGAGCTCTCAATCCAGGGCTACGCTGAGGGAGTGTTTTGGGAAAGAAATACTCTGAATGAACAGGTGCGCTCTATTGACAAGAAGCGCAACTCTCAACATGACAAAACACTTCATCAGCAAGACTTGTTTCTCCTAGCAGAAATGTAGATCTCATGGAAAAGAGTCAGATCTTCTACAGCGAAAAGTTCAGCGAAGTCAACGAAGCCATCAAAGAATTTCTCAACTCTCAAGAAGATTATTTGTCTCTCTCAACCGCAAATAGCCCAAGAGCAGTTGGTGACGCTATTCAGGACGTTCTAGGCAGCAATTTGCAACAAGTGCTTGGGGAGGAGAATTGCAAGAACTACTCAGCTGATTTTGCTCGAAGAGCAATGGCTGATTTAGCTTTCGAGGACGATAACGGTTTTTACTATGTTATTGACATAAAGACTCACCGAATAAGCACAAAGTTCAATATGCCAAACTTGACATCTGTAGAACGGCTATCTCGTTTCTATGAGAATGACAAGAACGTCTTTGCAGTTCTGATGGTTGCTTACGATGTTGAAGGCACCCGCTTAGAGGTGGAAAGGGTTACGTTTGTACCGATCGAGTTTCTAGGTTGGGATTGCTTGACGATAGGTGCGTTAGGTTGGGGACAGATTCAAATTGCCAACTCAAACTCAATAACTGTTAACCCTGGTTATTCACGTAAGCAATGGATGCTAGAACTGTGCGATACCTTGTCAAACTTCTACCCAAGAGAGGTTGCTAAGATTGAGAAACGGCTGAGTCATTTTGATAAAGTTAAACAGTTTTGGCTCAATCACACTGACTAAATTTATCGGTTGTAGTGTCAGTAATCAGCAATGCGAAGGAGAGGACAATATGATCGCCAGTTTCGTAGATCAAGTTGCCTCCTAGGAAACTCAACACCCTTTTCTACTGACGGTCAAAGTCGCTTGCATTATTACAACGATCGCACCGCTCGAAGCTTAGCGTCATTCGGTTGGCATGACTTATCCTATGGTTACTAACGCTCAAGCTGTCGTTACTAACGGTGAAGCTATGGTTACTAACGCTCAAGCCGTGGTTACTAACGGTGAGGCTATGGTTACTAACACTCAAGTTGTCGTTACTTCCGCTCAAGCTGTGGTTAGTAATTGTGAAGCTGTGGTTACTTCCGTTGAAGCTGTGGTTACTAACGGTAAAGCTTTTGTAAAGGCAGAAGGTCTATTTACTCTAGAACGTAGGGGTTCTAGCAGCAGACGCAGATCGTAAATTGCTTGCTCGATTTTGACGAATGACCACCGCTGTTGCCATATTTCTTCCTGTGTCTGCCGTTGTTCAATCTGCTCAAACAGTGCACCCAACGACGCGTGTTGCGTTAGGGCAGCGATGAGCCAACCACGATCGACCCCTAACTGACTCGCGGGCAAGGCAATCTCCTGGGGAGTAGGCTGGCGACCATTTAGAAAGCGTTGCCAGAGTAGCCTTAATGTATAGCGCGCTTGCAACCGAGCGACGATCGCGCCTGCTGGCTCAACCAAAAACGGTTGGTGCTGCACTCCCATCGCTGACCATTGCTGAAGCTGATTGGCTAAACCATTCTGCGCGCGTCCAACTTGCCGCGCTGATGTGGTTACTCGTACGAGTGGACTGTGACGAAAGCGGGCATTCACTCGAACTAACGCCCGATAGAGTGCCACATCCTCTGAAGTCCTCACGGGTGGCAAACCACCTGCCTGTGCATACATCTCTGCGGTCACTGCCAAACTGGCACCGTAATGTTGAAAGTGACGGGGTAACCCATCAAATGGATCAGGGTCTAGATGTGTTTCTAGTTCAGCAACCAGAAAACGATAGCCTACTTCTCGTAAATGGCAGGCTCTCGCGTAAGGATCAAGGGCGGCGCGATCGCAGCGATCGGTCACAATCCGTCCGCCGACCGCATCAGCGCCACAGGTCATCTCATATAGAATTGCAGCAATCCAATCAGGAGCTACTTGTGTGTCGCCATCCGTGGAGGCAATAACTCCTCGGTTACGTCCCAATCGCATCAAGCGGCGATGTGCCTCATCCATCAATCGCTGCCGCACCCAGCCAATGTAAGCTTGAGACGCAGGTAACGTTCGTTCAACAATGTGCAGTACTAAATCCGGATGCTGTATGGCAAACCGATGTGCGATCAATACAGAATCATCGCTGCAATTATTGGCAAACAGAATCACTTCGTAACGGTCTGCGCTCAACGGGTGTCCATTTAAATCAACCTGGTGTGCAAGAGCTGCAAGCGTCTGCTCCAGTATCTCTGCCTCATTTCGCACAGGTAGAATGACACAGACTTCACATTGAGGAAGTGGAGGCGTTTGAACTAACGGATGAAATTTAGTTTCAGGAAGTAAGGAAAGGAAGGAAGTTGATGGAGCGGTGATTGTTCTCAGGCAATCATCTTTCACGTAGCCCACTGCTATATCTCCAAGGCAATCAAGCGGTTGCAGCAAGCTGAGTTATGGAAACCTCTTCATGCTTTGTACTTGTATTGTGAAGCGTTGTTCTAACGACAAAATCCGTCCCTTGATGGAGATCGTTCTCTAACCTTGTAACCTCAAGCAGCAATGACTCAAAAGGTGGAGGGCTTCGTGTAACAGGGGTGTGATGATTAGGTTTGAAGCCATTACGCGTTTACGGTTGTGTCAACAGAAACGTCTTGGCGATCGCCTCGCCGCAGCCTCAAAGCACTGGATCGTCTTAATTTCACGTTGGGTGATGTACGAGATGTTTTTGAACCGTATCTGGCAATCTTTCTAGCAACCGAGCGTCAGTTGAATCCTGCCCAAGTCGGTATTGCCATCGCTATCGCTAACCTTGCGGGTATTATCACCCAAACGCCCCTTGGCGCTCTGGTTGATGCTTCCAAACACAAGCGCCAGTTAATTGCGATCGCATCGTTTGTCATTGCAATTAGCTATTTGACCATTACATCCGTTCAGGCGTTTCCGATCGTGCTGGTCGCACAAGCAGGTATTGGTATAGCTGCCGTGACGATCATCCCAGCAGTCTCAGCTATTTCATTAGGGCTGGTTGGACAAGACCGCTTGAATCAACGCATTGGTCGAAACGAAGCGTTCAATCGAGTGGGAAACGCGATTACAGCCGTGATTGCTGGCGTTTTGGCACAATTTATCGGGCTGACCTGGATTTTTTATCTATTGGTGCTGTTGTGTCTTGCCACCATGATTCTGATCTTTCGAGTTCAGAGTCGCGACATAGACAACGCCGTTGCTCGCTCTGATGATGCAGGTGACACAGACCAGGAGCAGAGCCAGCCGCGGACAACGATTAAAGATTTGCTGCACGATCGTCCGCTCTTAATTTTCAGTTTGTCGGTTTTCCTGTTCTACGCTGCCAACGCTGCTTTATTGCCTTTAGTAGGGCAGCAGCTTACAGGTGGTCATTCCAATATGCCTTCTGCGTTTCTCTCTGCCTGCATTGCCATCTCGCAATTCACAACCATCCCTGTAGCGGCATGGGCTGGTAAAGCCGCCGATCGTTGGGGTAGAAAGCCCCTCTTACTGCTCGCCTTTGCTGCGACAACGCTCCGGGCTTTCCTATATGGGCTGAACGCAAATCCCTGGTTCACTGTGGGCGTTCAAACTCTTGATGGGATTGCATCGGGCGTTTTTGCTGTCTTGCTTGTGGTGGTAGTGGCTGATCTTACAAAAGGAACCGGACGGTTCAATCTGGCACAGGGAGCAATTTACACCACGATCGGGGTTGGTGCCGCACTCAGCAACCTTGCGATCGGCTTTTTAGTCAAAGTTGCAGGCTTCCCAGTTGGTTTCTTCACTCTCTCAGCCGTGGCGGCAATGGGGATGGTTTGGCTGGGGTTAGCCATGCCAGAAACAAAAGAGACGTAACGCAGTTAAGTCATGACTGTTGACTGATCAAACGTCCAACTCAACGATTTGTGTCTGTATTGCTGTGCCGTTAAGGTACAGGCGAGCTACGCGATCGGAAGCTTGAATCTTCGCGGTTCTGCGCTACCTGCATTGAGAAAGAGGACACCGTTATGCTCCCCTTAGGAACAAAAATTCAATCACACCGAATTTTGTAGGATGTGTAAAGTCTACTCTTCGAGAAGCAAGCTACGGCATGGCTTCGCTAAAGGTGCTAGCCGTGACGCATCAACGCCCCGGAAGCGATGCGTTACGCTACGCTGACGGCATCCTACGCAGAATTACAGGTCATTTAATCTACGATCCTTGGAACCAGTGAGGGCATTCACCGCTTCGGGGCTGCTGCTTTAGGATTGAGATCGATGGTCATGGCAATCGCTCATACTTGATCAATCGATTTCATAGGCGCTTCATAGGACAGGAAGTGGCGATCGCGTATGCACAGTAAGGCAAACGAAGAAAACTCCCGCAAAATGGTAGCGTCATCCGACACAAGGGAACCTCTCACAAGCAGAAAGGCAGCGGTTCTAAGTCTTTTCTGACTTCAGACTTTGTTACTGCTCAGACTTTGTTACTGCAAGGAAAGATAAGATAAGCAATAGTCAAACACTCAGGTGCGAATCGCGCCATAGTCTCTGCTCCGTTATACCGATCAGTTACGCCAAAAAATGCAAGCACTGATAGCCGATGTTTTAGTGGTGGGTGGTGGGACAGGTGGTACCGCAGCAGCGATTCAAGCAGCACGACGAGGAGCCAAGACGATCTTAGTCAGCGAGTTCTCGTGGCTGGGTGGAATGCTGACGAGTGCTGGGGTATCGGCACCTGACGGCAATGAGTTAACCGCACTTCAAACAGGGATTTGGGGCGAATTTCTACGTGAACTACAGCAACGACAACCAGAAGGCTTAGATCATGGTTGGGTGAGCTTCTTCACCTATGATCCTCGTCTTGGCGCTCAAATTTTTGCCGATTGGGTAGCAGCATTACCGAACCTAAAGTGGATCGCTGGGCAAACGCCGGAAAGTGTCTTTGTTCAAGAGCACCGCATTACTGGAGTACAGTTTCAAGATTTCACGATTCGCGCAACGGTGACGCTTGATGGCACAGAGTTGGGAGATTTGCTCAATCTAGGTGAAGTGCTGTATCGCTGGGGCTGGGAGTTACAAGCGGAGTTTGGCGAACCCAGTGCGCCTGTCGCTCCAAGCAAGCTCACGCAGCAATATCCTGTGCAGGCTCCAACCTGGGTCGTGGTGATGCAGGACTACGGTGAAGGTGCAACAGCTAACGAAATCCTTGCGCCACCAAACGATGATCCCGATCGCTTTGCAAGTGCGTGGGATCACTACGGGGGCGATCGCTTTCTCAACTATGGACGCTTACCTGGAAACCGCTTCATGATCAATTGGCCCATCCACGGCAATGATTATGGTGAAGGTTTAGAGCGTTTATTGTCAGCCGAACAGCGTTCAGCCTTTCTCACTGAAGCACTATGGCATACCCAAAGCTTTGCCCGCTTCATTCAACAACAGTTAGGTCGTCGCTATGGGTTGGCGATGGACGTTTTTCCTCTCAAAGAGAGGGGAGAGGAGAGAGGGGAGAGGAGAGAGGCAAGTTTCGGTGGTGGTGCTTATGCGCTGCATCCGTACTATCGGGAAAGCCGACGGCTGCAAGGGCTAACAACCGTGCGTGAGCAGGATATCCTCCCCCTAAGCAACGGATGTGTGGCACCCCTACCGATCGTCGTCTCTGGGCAGGGCTGTATGCAGGCAGAAACGGTCTGTGATGCGATCGCGATCGGCAACTATGTCAACGATCACCACTATCCCAGTGGAGACATTGTCTTGAAGCCAAAGTCGATGCGCTGGGGTGGACGTTGGACGGGCACTCCGTTCACCATTCCCTACCGAGCACTGGTGCCAAACAGCACTGATGGACTGCTGGTTTGCGAGAAAAATATCTCCGTTTCCCACATGGCGAATGGTGCGACTCGCTTGCAGCCACTGGTACTGGGGATCGGTCAGGCGGCAGGCATGGCTGCGGCGCTTTGTGTGGAGCAGGGGTGTGAGCCACGGGCATTGAATGTGCGATCGCTCCAGGAAGCATTGCTGACCGATTCGATCGCGCCAACGGCTGTTATCCCTCTGCTCAATCTGCTTCCTACCGATGCTGACTGGTTGTACTGGCAGCACTATTACCTAAATCAACCAGAAGCTTATCCTGCTAGCGGCAATTGCCCTACTCAGCGCCAAGCGCGATCGACCAGCCAAGCTCCTGCCCAGGCTGCTGATTTAGCCTCAGCAGAGACTGTACTCAGAGCACAATCTCTATCCGGCGTTTTTCGACAAGCAGGCGAGCAAGCTTACACGATGCAAGTAGAGAAGCCATCTGTACTCGAAAAGGCAATGATAAGCCTGGTTACTCTCGACCCAGTGATCAATGAAGCTCTTGCTACAGCGTCAGTAGAGCAACCGATCAGTGTGTCAGGCAGGCTGAACACGGCTGGAAATTGGTTTCTAGTAGAAGCAATCGAGTTTTCCGCAAGTACGCTGTAGTTGCCTGCGGTATCGTCTGCGATCGTGCCAATTTGGAGCCAGAGAGGTTACTGGAGCTGACCACGCAGCGATCGTGCGGCTCCCTGGCTAGGCTTCTCCCCCAAGTCATCAGCAACCGTTAGCCTGCTGGGCTTGAAGCGCTTCAGTGTTACCTTAATGCCTTGAGCGCCTTCTTGTTCTAAATCTTCAACGTAGCCACTCTTGGCAGCGGTAGCGGCTTTAGCGCTCAGAAACGGACCAAAGTAATAGGTGCAAGTCGGCGTGTCTGTAATGACTTCGACCCACCACGCAAACCCAAACAGATTGAGCAGATTTAACAAAAGATCTTGCATTAACATCTTTACAGATTTACCAATGGGTTAGCAAAATGGGTCACAACCTCACGTGAGGTTGTAAGGGCTGACTCTTTACACTTTGTATACTACTTGCGGCTCACTTTTTCAACCGCACAGCCTTTTCCACTGTATCCAGGTGCAATGTGTTCGACCAGCGCTGACGAAAGATTTCATAAAGCGCCATACCTGCGGCAACAGACGCATTCAAACTGGGAGTATTGCCGCTTAGAGGAATCGAAACTAGACTATCGCAGGCACGCTGAGTTAACATGCTTAGTCCATCGCCTTCTGCACCAACGACCAGCACCACAGGACCAGAGAACTGCACGGTTGGTAGCGCTTGACTGCCGCTGCTGGCAGTGCCATAGATCCAGAAGCCAGCAGTTTTAAGCTCTTCTAAGGCGCGACCAAGATTGACAACACGTGCGACTGAAAAGGTTTCTAGCGCTCCCGCCGCCACTTTGACCACCGTGGAGGTGACTCCCACCGCTCGCCGTTGGGGGATCACCAAACCCTGTGCTCCTAACGCTTCTGCCGTCCGAACGATGGCACCGAGATTATGGGGATCGGTGATGCTATCGGCAACGATGATTACTGGCTGGTCAGAAGCCGCTTTCGCCTGCGCGATCAAGTCTTGCAGATCCATATACGCATGGGGTGCAACCTGGGCGACAACGCCTTGATGGTTTGCCCGAAAGGTGAGTTGATCTAACCGCTGTGGTTCTACTTCATCAATGACCGTGCCGTTTGCTTTTGCCTGAGACAAAAGGTCATGAAAGCGATGATCGTAACGGAGTTTGGCTGTAATCCAGATGCGGTTGAGCGATCGCTGACCTTCTAGTGCTGCCAAAACCGGATGGCGACCATAGATCAGATCGGCTTCTTCAAGAGACGCTGGCGCTGCGATCGCAGGATCGTGTCCTGGTTCAAACTGCTGCCTTGCTTCAACAGGTGGTAGCGATCGCTGCTGGCGTGGTGCAGTCGATCGTTGCTCATACCGTGATGAATGCCCCGCACGTCGATTTGGCGCAACGGTTCCCGCGTCCCGCGACGGACGTGGGCTATCAGCTTTATAGTCGGAATTTAGCTCTCGTGAGGGCTTTGGCATCCCGGCTGGGCGATCGCTGCTGGGTCTCCGCACTCGTGGTCTGGCAGAGTTGCGGTCAGAGTTCCCATCGGTAGCCTTAAAATCAGTGCTGGCTTTACGCGCTGGACGTGGTTTACCAGCTTGAAAATCGGTACTCCCTTCCCGTGACAGCCGCGGCTTACCAGCTTTAATCGGCTGGGATCGCCCTTTTGATCCCACTGGTTTGATACGGGGTTTGGCAGAGCGGGTCGAAAGTGTGCGCTCTTGGGGATCGTCGTGATGTTTTTTGGCAGCCATGATGTTACGGAAGAAGTAAGCGAATAAGGCGTTTGAACGGTCTGAGTGACTGGTTTAGATTTGGCTTAATTCACTGGTGTTACAGCTCAGTCGGTGTATCAAGCTCTAGCTGTGCTAACAGTTGTGCCAGACGTGTTGGGTTGGTGAGGTAAAGATAACCAATCAAGGTTTCTAAACTGGTCGCTTGCTGATAAACGCTGGGATCAACTCGTTTGGGTCGTCCAGTTGCCGCGTTACGTCCGCGTTTCACAAGCTCCAGTTCGGATTCTGTCAAGGAAGGCATGAGCGATCGCAAATGCTCAGCCTGGCGTTCTGCCCTTACCTGAGCCACGACCTGAACGTGATAGGACTGAAGCCGCTTAGGTGGTAACAGATAAAGGCGACGAACGTAGAGTTCGTAAACAGCATCTCCTAAATACGCCAGGGCAGCAGGCGGCAACTGTTGAAGGGATGTCTCAACCAATGGAGGGAAAGACAGCATGAAGGCAACTTCGTCAAGCGATGCGGTCTCGACACAGGGCTGTGAGCGATCGCCGTGCCGAGCTGTATCCGTAAGCGCTACCTCCCATCTCATTTCTGCATTCACCAACCTAGCGATCGGATTCAGGACACGCTCATGAATCTGCCGAGTCAACCAAATCAGCCTACTCATCTTAGCTGGATTTCTAGTTGGTTGGCGGACTCTCGCAACAAGTCCTCACGCCTGTTTTATTTATCTATACTAGAAAATCTCTCCTAAGAATGACAGATGCAACGGTATCACCGTCTAAGATTGCGTCTGTGAACCGATGAAAAATGATACAGACAAGACCAGCTACCCGTAGAGAATCGTTCCCGTTGAACAGCGCTCAACTGTAGCTACAGTCTGCTTTAGATAGTCCGACCCTTTCGCCCAGATCTGTCAACATGAACCAGCCGCCCCTGGCTCGCCTTGCTAGAGTCGATCGCATCTTGGTTGTCGATGATCATCCCGATAATTCGTTCTTAATTCAAACGCTTTTGCAGCAAGAGGGTTACCACATTGATATAGCCAACAGCGGTAGTGAGGCACTGAGCTACATTGAAGCGACTCCACCCGATTTGCTGCTGCTGGATGTGATGATGCCAGGTATGGATGGGTATGAAGTGACGCGCCGCATTCGGCAGAACACTGATCTGCCGTTTCTGCCGATTTTACTGATTACGGCGCATGACCAGCCCAGCGTTGTACGTGGGTTAGGGTTAGGTGCCGATGAGTTTATTCGTAAACCAGTTGAGTTTGATGAGCTGGTTGCACGGGTGCAATCGCTGCTGCGCTTGAAGCACAGTGTTGATGAGCGCGACCTGATTGCCCGCCAGCGCGAAGATTTTGTCTCTCGTTTAACGCACGACTTGAGGACACCGCTGGTTGCCGCCGATCGCATGCTCACGCTCTTTCAGGAGGGTGCTTTAGGCGAACCGCCGCCTGCTATGAGCGAAGCTATCGATACCATGATCCGCAGCAATCAGAATCTGCTGACGATGGTAAACATGCTGCTAGAAGTCTATCGCTACGAAGCAGGGCGGAAAACACTCAACTTCACGCCTGTCAACCTGCTGGAACTGGTCGAAGCGGTCATTGCTGAACTGTCGCCGATCGCGATCGAAAAAAAGCTGGCGCTAACGCTTGATCAAGCCGCGCTACAGAACAACCAATTATCAGATACTGTCATGGGCGATCGCATTGAGCTGCGGCGCGTCGTGACCAATCTATTGGGCAACGCGATCAAATTTACCGATGCAGGCTCGGTCATAGTGCGCCTGATTACCTCTAACCAGAAGCCCGCGACAATCGCTTTGGAAGTCGAAGATACGGGTCCAGGTATTCCGATCGCAGACCAACCCAAACTGTTTGAAAGTTTTATGACGGGAAATCACAGACGCTCTGGCAGCGGCTTAGGATTGCATCTCTCACGTCAGATTGTTGAAGCCCACCAGGGGCAAATTTACGTCCAATCAGACGTTGGCAAAGGCAGCTTGTTCACAGTGCGCTTGCCTGTCCAAGCGTGATTAGCCAAGCTGCTAATCCAGTGATTTTACGGGCAACGAACGCTAAACTGGCACACAGTCTGCTGAGCCTTTGACGACTGTCATCCGTTGCTATAGCGTTCTTCTGCCCAGGGTTCACCGCGTTGATGATAGCCATTCCGTTCCCAGAAGCCCAACGCTTCATGGTCGAGAAACTCTAAACCATTGAGCCATTTAGCGCTTTTCCAGGCATACAGATGAGGCACCACCAGCCGCAGCGGTCCACCGTGTTCAGTGGGAAGCGGTTCGCCAGATAGTGTATGCGCGAAAAAGTTATCCTCGCGCAGAAAGTCATCGATCACAATATTAGTTGTATACCCGCCGTAGCAATGCTCCATCAAATGCACTGCTTTAGGGTCAAGCTCTACATGGCGCATAAAGTCAGACACCTTGATGCCTGTCCACTGCACATCCAGCTTTGACCAGGTTGTCACACAGTGGAAGTCTGCAGTGAAGTGGCTTTGAGGCATCGCCATCATATCGTCCCAGCTAAAGGTGACCTCCTTTGCCAGTCCCCATACACGAAGATGCCAGTCGCTAGTGTTAACGACAGGTGTTTCACCGTAGGTCAAGACCGGAAAACCTTTAGCGAGATGCTGACCGGGGGGCACGCGGTCTTGTAGCTCTGGATCGGGCTTCTGAAAAAACTTTCCCAGCATGGCAATTGGGTTAGTAGCGTTTGGACTGCGTTACGACTCTTCTTCGTCTTCGGCATCGGCTTGTGGGTAGATGAAGCCTTCAGCCCGCCCGGTCAAGATCGATTTGCCGATCGACAGTGCCCGTTGTGCCTGCAAGTTTGCTTTACGCTTCCAGGTTGCTTTGCGCTGATCGCGCTTACCGTTGGAGGTTTTCTTCTTAGGAACAGCCATAGCAGTGGGAGTTTGATTTGACAGCTTTTCTATTCTAGGGCATTGAGCCTTGATCCAGATCTTCTCGCTGAAGATTGGTAGCGTAATCTCAGTAGCTTAGGATCGCCTTCCTGTTTCTACGGGGTTACCCGATCGTCAAGCCACTGCGCTTGATCCGTCTGCTTCGTCGGCGATCGCCAATAGCTGAAGTATCCGTCGCAGTGGAATGTGAGCTTGCTCTGAACGGTTGGTCAACTCGCGCCCCAGGTCATAGATGGCTTGCTCCACCAGGTAGTAATCTAACAGCACCTGTAATTCCTGGTGGGTTTGTGGCAGAAAGCTGCTCTGCTTGGCAGTCGTCAGGTACTCCTTGAGGAAGGTCATGCTGACCCAACGGTGCCAGAAGGTTGCCCATTGCTGTAGCTGTTGTCGCTGCTCAGGTTGGCTCATGCCGCTTTCGATTTCACGATCGAGTGCCACGTTAGTAGCATAGTAAAAGGATTGAAGCATTCCTGCCACATCTCGCAGGGGCGATCGCTTCATGCGGCGTTCGCTGAGACTCCGAGCCGGATCGCCTTCAAAGTCAATGACATAGAAGTCTTTGCCCGTATAAAGTACTTGACCCAAGTGGTAATCGCCGTGATAACGCGTGCGTAGAGCAGTAATTTTGTGGTTCAAAACCAACTGGAACCGCTGCAAACAGGCATCATGCTGTTGGAGCACCAGGTTCGCTAGGCGTTGTGTGTCGGGTGAGAGGGTACTCAACCGATTCTTCAAAGACTGGAAGACATGACCGGATAAATTGCGGCTGTACTGATAAATCGATCGCTGATACAGCGAGGTAAATGGTTCTGGCGTAAAGGCAGGCTTGCCCGGAGCAGAAGCCAGTGCAAGGTGCAGTTCTGCGGTGCGCTGTCCCAGCAGTTGAATGTTTGCGAGGTAGGTGTTGATCGCCTTGCAAGCAGGGATTTGCGTGGACGAAGGAGTCACAGGACAGGATGGTAACGGAAAAAACACGTCCGTTGCTTCGGGACTGGTGGTTAGTGACTCTGTTGCGATCGCAGTCAGCAATTCCAGCAGCGAACCAGATGGCATGGGCGCGTCGGCAATATCTGCTGGATGCATCACCACCAGTTCAAAGTAGTCGCGCAGGTTGTCGAGCGTGTAATCCCAGGCGCTGCGTGTATCTGGAATGAACTCTTGCAGAATACCCACCGTCATCGGTTCGGCATTGGGACGGTGGTATTCCAGGGTGCCTGCGATCGACGGAATGAAGGCAAAGCGCTGTTGTTCATCCAGAAACTGTCGTACTTCCAGATCGGGCTGAATGCCTTCCTCCACTTTTTGGAAAAGTTTGAGAATGAAGCGATTTTGTGCTACTACCCCACTGCCGCTCACATCGCTGTAGACGATCGACAGATTGTTGTGATCGCCTCTGAGCAATGCCGAATCGAAGTAAAGATTGCCGCCGCTACGTTCAGCAAAGAGCTTTGTTGACGTGGCAACCAGTTCACCAGCCGTGTTTTTGTAGCGATGCTTTTGAGCAATACCATCCAGCAGGGTGCTCAAGAATTGCTTGTCGGCGATCGCGTCAAACAGCACTGCGACCTCATCGCTGCTCTGCGATCGCAGTCGCGCCATCACCACTTGGGGCGTTTCGGTGAGTAGCTGTAGCGCCTGTTCACCTGTGGCACACGCCAGAAAGAAGAGATAGGTCTGGGGACTGCCCTGGATATAGTCCACCTGCAAGGCAAGCATTTGCGCGTAGCTATCTTTATAGGGAATGGCGATCGCGTCTGCAATGCGAGCCGTTTGCACTGTGCGCGTTCTGCCACCAAACCACCGATGGCTGGCTAGATACTCTGGCAGCAGCGACTCTAGCGCTGTGGTGAAACTGCGCGTTGGTGCTGACTGCAATTGAGAGAATGCCGTCTCCCAGGTACTGCTCATCACCAGTGTTGGCAACTCTACTTGTGGCTTCGAGGCTTGCAGAGAACTGGGTTGCAGCTTAAGCGTGAACCAATAAATAGCGTAGGGTCCAATGCTAAGGAAGTAGGGAGCATCGCCGATCGCTGGGAACTCAGTGCGTCCAAAGATTTCAACGGGTACCCGATCGTTAAATGCGGCTAGATCCAGCGCCACCGTTTGCACAAAGCGCGACAGGTTCGCCACCACCAAGATTTGTTCATCTTCATATGTGCGCGTAAAAGCAAGCACTTTACGGTTTTCGGGATGCAGGATTTGAAAATCACCACTGCCCAACGCTTGAAAGCGATTCCGCATGGCAATCAACCGCTTTGTCGCATTGAGAAGCGAATTGGGATTCGTTCGCTGTGCCTCAACGTTGACGGTCGCATAGTGATATTCTGGCTCGACGATGAGGGGCAGATACAGCCGTTGGGGGCTGGCGTTGCTAAACCCTGCGTTACGATCGAAGTTCCACTGCATCGGTGTGCGAACCCCATTGCGATCGCCGACGTAAACGTTGTCGCCCATACCAATCTCATCCCCGTAGTAGAGTACAGGTGTGCCAGGTAGCGACAAGAGCAGCCCATTGAGGAGTTCGATCTGACGGCGATCGTTCCCCAGCAAAGGAGCCAGCCGTCGTCGAATGCCCAAATTCACCCGCATCTCTGGGTCTTGGGCATAGACCCGATACATAAAATCCCGATCTTCATCCGTCACCATTTCCAGCGTCAGCTCGTCGTGGTTCCGCAAAAACAAGCCCCACTGGCAGTTGTCCGGAATGGCTGGCGTTTGCTGCAAAATATCCGCAATGGGAAAGCTATCTTCCATCCGCAGTGCCATAAACAGTCGCGGCATGAGCGGGAAGTGAAAGTTCATGTGGCACTCATCGCCATCGCCGTAATAAGCAGCAGCATCTTCGGGCCACTGATTCGCTTCTGCCAACAGCATTCGGTTGGGAAACTTTTCGTCAATGTGCTGGCGCAGTTGCTTCAAAAATGCATGGGTTTCGGGCAAATTCTCGCAGTTTGTACCATCCCGCTCATACAAGTACGGTACTGCATCCATCCGCAGCCCATCCACGCCCATCGCCAGCCAAAAATCCATCACATCAAACACTGCCTGACGCACAGCAGGATTGTCATAGTTCAAGTCGGGCTGATGTGAGTAAAAGCGATGCCAGAAGTACGCCTTTGCTACAGGATCCCACGCCCAGTTAGACGACTCAAAATCTTGGAAGATGATCCGTGCTTCTTGGTATTTTTCGGGCGTGTCGCTCCAGACATAAAAATCTCGCTCCGTACTGCCTTTAGGCGCTTTGCGTGCCCGTTGGAACCAGGGATGCTGATCAGAGGTGTGGTTGACGATGAGTTCGATAATGACCCGAATGCCCCGCTGATGAGCAGCTTCCAGGAGTTCCTTAAAGTCGTCTAATGTACCGTAGATGGGGTTGACATTGACGTAGTCAGCAATGTCGTACCCATCGTCCCGCAGCGGAGAGGGAAAAAATGGTAGGAGCCATATAGCCGTCACGCCCAAGTCTTGAAGATAATCCAGCTTGCCAGTCAGCCCACGAAAGTCGCCGATACCGTCATTGCTGCTGTCAGCGAAGGCACGCACAGGCACTTCGTAGATAATGGCGTTCTTAAACCAAAGGGGATCATTCTTCAAGGAATCGTTCTTCAAGGTCTGACCATCCACGCGTGAGTTCCGTAAACAAGTTAGCGGAAATAGTTCGCTTCGTCATCGTACAAAGGTAGGAGCGATCGCGTCACGGTTCACCACTATCGTCGTACCAGCATCAAAACACGCTTTCTCGGCACAGGAACTTTACATGATCCAATCCCAAACTATCCAGTCCTCAAGAGGGATGCATTCGCTACGCCTTTGCTTTTATGAATGACGTTGCTGAGTAATGGTGTAAAGAAGCGGCACAAATCCCCAACTTCTTTGTATAGTCCTGATTAGTCGGCTCAATCTAGTTAGAAGTCAGGAATCTAGCCTTTCCTGAAACAATCCATTTGATTTTTATAAGAGCGATCGCTGATATGAGTTTTCAACGCGCTAGTGGTGTCT
This sequence comes from Tildeniella sp., assembly GCF_059505325.1. NCBI lineage: Bacteria > Bacillati > Cyanobacteriota > Cyanophyceae > Oculatellales > Oculatellaceae > Tildeniella > Tildeniella sp. Next base: position 44,414 of record NZ_JCACKI010000001.1, on the reverse strand, counting down.
TGCTGCATCCAACCTCTCTACCCAGTCAGTTTGGTATTGGCGATCTCGGTCAATCTGCTTACAGGTTTGTTGATTTTTTGGCTAAGAGTGGTCAAACGCTCTGGCAAGTTTTGCCGTTAGGTCCGACAGGCTATGAGCATTCTCCTTACATCATGAATTTCAGCACCTTTGCTGGTAACCCTCTGCTAATTGATCTGGAGCAATTAGTGAGCGATAAATTGCTTGATGCAAATGAATTAACACCGCTATTAGATGTTGATCTAGAGCGAGTTGATTTCGATAAGGTGATTGCTCACAAAACGCGGTTTTTGAAACTGGCACACGATCGCTTCCAGAAAGCGCGATCGCCCGAACAGGGCAACCAATTCGTGCAGTTTTGTCAGGAACAAGCCAATTGGTTGGATGATTTTGTGCTGTTTATGGCATTGCTAGAAGCAAACGACGGCAAAAGTTGGCATCAGTGGGAACCTGCGATCGCGCGACGAGAACCAGATGCGCTTAAAACACAAATAGAAGCATTACAAGAAAAGATTCAATTCCATCAATTCTTACAGTTCAAATTCTTTGACCAATGGCAGGAACTACGTCAATATGCGAATGCCAAAAACATCAAAATCGTTGGCGATATTTCCATCTACGTCTGTCACAACAGCTCAGACGTTTGGGCAGATCCAGAGCTATTCAAGCTTGATCCAAACACCTTTGAGCCTGCGTTTATTGCCGGGGTGCCGCCCGATTATTTCAGCGCGACCGGACAACTCTGGGGCAATCCGGTTTACAACTGGGAGCAAGCGCAAAAAACGAATTTTGCCTGGTGGATTAAGCGCTTTCAGGTGACATTGCAGTATGTCGATATTGTTCGCGTTGACCACTTTCGCGGCTTTGAGGCATATTGGCAAGTGCCTGCCGATGAAGAAACTGCTATTAACGGCGAGTGGATTAAAGCGCCGGGTGAACAATTCTTTGAAGCGCTGAGTCAGGCACTGGGAACCTTACCCATTCTGGCAGAAGATCTCGGCATTATTACACCCGAAGTGGAGGCATTGCGCGATCGCTTTGACTTCCCTGGAATGCGAATTCTCATGTTTGCGTTTGGCGATGATTCAAACAATGCTTACTTGCCTCACAACTACGTCAAAAATACGGTGGTTTACCCTGGTACACACGACAACGACACTACGATCGGCTGGTGGCAGCAAGCCAATGCAACCGAGAAACAGTTTCTCGCACGCTATTTAGGCTACGACTCACCTGAAGCAATTAGTGACATTAGTTGGCTGCTGATTCGCACTGCCTTAGCCTCTGTTGCCGATCTCGCAGTGATTCCATTACAGGATTTGTTGGATCTAGATGGTCGATCGCGCATGAATGACCCAAGCCACAACGATGGCAACTGGCGCTGGCGTTATCGCAGTTCGGATTTATTGACGCAGGAGTTGAGCGATCGGCTTCTTGCTCTCACGCAACTTTATAGTCGCTAACGGCTAAGTTGAGCGGCGGTTAGTATCTTTTGCCTCCCCACCAAGATCTTTCACCTGCTTTCGGCTTGCTGCTTTTGTAAATCAGCAAAACCGTCTACACTGATTTCCTCAACCGCTTGCCCCACTTGCGGCAGCGCAAAGGTCAGGGTCAGTTTCTTCATAAAGCAGGGCTGCGATAGCGCGTGCGTGGGCTTGAATTTGGGCTTTTTTGTCAACGTCCATAAGGCTCTGTTAGGGGCAGTGAACTGCTCACAGTTAGCCTTAGCGCAGCAAGTTAAATCTAAGTATTTATGCTCGTCGCAAAAGTGGGATGCACCAAAGCTAGTGGCTGACCGCTGCTCGCTCAATGCTTAAATTCCCGCTCACAAATGATTTGGGACTGCTATAGTTCTATTTCAATTTGGTAGATAGAATCTTGTCCAACGTTGAATTTTTTAGAGACGATTCTGATTGCAAACAGCAGCGATCGCTCTCTCAGTAAAAATGCCGAAGTCTCCGTATAAACCACATTGGCGCAAAGTTCTTATGAATCTATAAGCATCATGTTCGTTCAATATTTAATACCGGGAACGCTAATAATGCGAGCGTCGAAGGTATAAGTAATGGCAGATTCTAGTATTTTTGATAACAGCACAGCGACACAGCGATTAATTACTGCTGCGTCCGGTACTCAAACGTTTTCCAACACGTCGGGTGATACCAGCTACTCACTTGACTCAACCGATACACAGGACTTTTTCCGTCTGCGCCTTAGCCAGCGTAGTAGTGCTGTCCTCACACTGACCTCTCAAAATGCAAATGCTGATATTGCTATTCTTGACGCTGGCGGCGTTTTGCAACAGTCTACCAATGGCGGTACCCTAGCGGATGCGATCGCCACAGGACCACTCAACGCTGGCGACTATTACATCCGAGTTTCGTTGGCTGATACCAGCACTAGCACCAGCTATACGCTTAAAGTTAACCCAACTAAAGCTGCTCGTGCAGATCTCCTCTGGCGAAACTCCAACAGCGGACAAAATGCAGTCTGGCTAATGGATGGAACCACCTTGGTCAGCAGCTTTTACACTATTCCCGTCGGCGACCCTAACTGGAAAATTCAAACGACGGGTGACTTTAACGGCGATGGGACTTCCGATTACGTTTGGCGTAACTACAGCACTGGTCAAGATGTCATCTGGCTGATCAACACGGATAATACCTACCGCACCTCAGCGTATTTTAACGGAGTCGGCGACCTCAACTGGAAAATTGCAGGCGCTGGTGATTTTGATAGTGACGGGAAAACTGACCTTATCTGGCGCAACTATGCCACAGGCGAGAATGTTTGCTGGTTAATGGATGGCACAACCTTCAGAACATCGGTTTCATTGTCGAGCGTACCTAATATCAATTCACGGATCAATAGTGTCGGAGACTTTAATGGCGACGGCAAGCCTGACTTGGTCTGGCGAAACTATCAAACTGGGCAGAATACCATTTGGCTGATGAATGGACTCTCTCTCACTTCAGCCGTCTCGCTTCAAGCCGTTGGTGACGTTAACTGGAACATCGTCGGCGTTGGAGACTCTAATGGCGATGGTAAGCAAGATATCGCTTGGCGCAACTATTCAACGGGGCAAAGTGTTTTCTGGTTAATGAATGGCACCGCCTTTTCGACAAGCGTATCGCTTCCTTTCATTGGTGACACAAGTTGGCAGATTAGCGGAGTCATCACGGGGCAGCCACCGAGTATATTGGCTGGCAGTAGCATGGGATCTGCCTTTAACATTGGCACTCTGAACAATACAGGCAGCTACAGCGACAGCGTTGGCGGAGTGACAACTCCAAATGGTTACTATAAGTTCAACTTATCGACTGCTAGTGTACTGAATTTATCCCTTACGGGTTTAAACGTAGGCACGAATGCAGATCTACAGGTGATTAGAGACACAGATGGTAACGGTGTCATTAGCAGTGATTCGGAAATTATTGCTAAATCGTTGAATTTAGACAATGCAGATGAACTTATTTCTAATCTTTCATTAGCGGCTGGCACTTACTTTATCCGAGTCCTCTCTTCCTCGGCTCAAGGCTCAACGTACTCTTTGGGCGTTAGTTCAGCCACTGCTCAACAGATTGATTTGGCACCAAATCCGTCAAGCACGTTTACCGTGACGCGCACGAATGGAAGCGCCCTACCAGCGACTGTGAGCCTTAATACTGGTAGCAGTAACTACGTCTCTGCAGTTAGAGTCAACTACTCGATCCGCAATACCAGTGCGGGCAATGTCACTCCATCGTCGTTCAAAGTCTCGTTTTACCTGTCGCGGGATAATGTGATTACAGCCAGCGATCTGCTTCTGGGCACGATCGACCCCAATACTGGCAACAGTGACAGAGATGTGTTTGTGCCTAACCTGGCACCGGGTGCCAATTGGACGAGTCAGCAAACACTTAATCTGATTGCACAAGCCGATTCATGGTGGGGCGGTGACCAGGCTTACTACATTGGCATGATCATCGATGCGGGCAATCAGGTTGCTGAGTCGAATGAATCGAACAATACAGCGAGTGCGGCGATCGCCATCCGAGACACACTGCAACCAGATTTGTTGGGTGGTGGGCTGACCATTGCCCAAGCAACAGCATCACCAAACCAGGTAATCAGCTTTACTGGAATGATCAAGAACATTGGTAACCGAGTGGCTGGTTCGTCACGTGCGCTGGTGCGGTTCTACTTCTCTAACGATGACATTCTTGATGGTAGTGACACTGTGATCGCTGTTGCCAACATTGCGCCTGTCGCAGCGCAGGGCAGCGTGTCGTTTAATACCGCAACTGGACCACCGACTGGAGGCACGCTACCCCCTGCTTTCTTCACCACGCCCAGTACCAGTATTCTGACTCCAGATTCCAGTTGGGAAGGGTGGCGAGGGAATAATCGGTACTACCTCTGCATGTACGTTGACTTCTTTGATGCGGCTGTAGAAGGCTACTCCAAAGAAAATAATCTAAATTACGGGAGAGTAAATGGTCAATACACAGACTATGACTTTATTGACATTACGAATGCTCCTAACAATACGCCTGTGTAGAGGTTAGAGCAATTTTGTAAAGGCTACACCAAGAGATGACCTTTAACTTTTTCAAAGGTTATCTCTTGGTCTGTGATGCGAAGACGTTTAATTGTGAGTGAGGGGTGTGTGAGCAACGCCCCACACCCCTTTTGATCTCAATGTCCTAAGCTCTGTAACACAGTTATATCTATCGTTTGTCACACTTTCTAAGGTCGATTGAGCGAGGTAGTTAAAAAGTCCTAGGAACAAAGCCATAGTATTGCGGTCAAGTTCACTAAGTGCTTAATAGCTCTATCATCGAAACCAAGTTATCGGGTTGCACGCAAGCCACGGTTGCATCACCAATTCTTATTGAGCCTGTAGGCAGTACTCAAAAAGAAACGATTTTTTGCTATCGCTCATACGTGTCATTCATCAGTATCGCTTCAGCGTTTACGGAGTTTTTTTATGTCTCATGTTCGTCATTGGTCTTCGGCAAGTGCATTCATGCTGGCATTGGGTGTAAGCTCAAGCGCCATTGCGCCGTTCGTCGTTTCAGCTCCGGCTACAGCGGCTAACTTTTCCGATACCCGCTCTCACTGGGCACGCCCCTTCATCGAAACGCTGGCTGAAAGGCAGATTATTGCAGGTTTCCCCGATGGCACCTTCAAGCCCGATGCTCCAGTGACCCGCGCTCAGTTTGCGGCGATCGTCAAAAATGCGTTCAGCAACAGTTCAGTGCGTGTCTCGCGCGGCTTCGGTGATGTTCCTGGCTCGTACTGGGCAGCAACGGCGATCGGCAAAGCGTATGAAACAGGCTTCATGAGTGGCTATCCCGATGGTGCCTTCAAACCAGAACAGCAAATTCCGAAAGTGCAGGTCTTGGTCGCCCTTTCCAGCGGCTTGAACTTCACGCCCGCACGCGCTGCCGATACAACTCTGGCAACGTTTAGAGATGGCGGCGAAATCCCTGCCTATGCGAAAAGTGGCGTAGCAGCAGCGGCAGAGCGGAATGTAGTGGTCAATTACCCCAATGTCAGCTTTCTCAACCCCAACGAAACCGCAACTCGTGCGGATGTTGCTGCCTATATCTATCAGACTTTGGTGAATCAGGGCAAACTGGCTCCGATCGCCACTAGCGAAGGCGCAAACAACTACATTGCCCGACTCAACGGCAGCACACCAACTACAGGTAGTAACCCAACGCCAACCACGAATCAAACGGCGCTAAATCCGCGTTATCTGGTGCCTCAAGGTACGTCAGTCAACATCCGCTACCTCGGTTCACAGAAAATTGTAGTGACTCCTGGTGAAACCATCAATAATCTGACGCTACGGGTGGTTGATGATCTCAAAAATAATCAGGGTCAAGTCGTCATTCCCAGAGACAGCGACATTGCGGGTCAACTGATTCCGGTCAGCAGCAATGGTCAAATTTTGGGTACGCAGTTTATTGCCCAACGGGTGACGATCGGCAGCCAGTCCTATCCCTTTAGTGCGCGATCGCAAGTGGTCAGTGGGCAGCCCGTGACCCAAAACACCAACCCTGGCACACTTAAAGATGCGGCGACCTCTGCGGCAACCAGCGCCGTCCTAGCAACCATTCTGGGACAAAAAATTGATCTGGGTACCATTCTAGCTGGTGCCACTGGTGGACAAACTGCCACCCAAACACAAACGCCCCAAAACTTAATTGTGATTGACCCCTCAGCCGATCTTCGCTTAACCGTCAGTAACGATTTCTACGCCAATCCATAATTGGCATAGATGATGTCATCGAGTCTCTTATCGATCGCATTGAATTTAAGAAGCCCAGCATCGATCGTGGTGTTGGGCTTTTGATGGTCTATTCACCCATCAGGTGAGCGATCGCGCTTAGGTTTTCTCCTACGTTCGCCTAACGTTCATGCAGCACCAGTCCTGGCGCTTCCAGAGGGCTGCGACCACCCAGCCGTTTTCTTCGAGCGTATCGGCGACGGGTTTTGCCTGATCGAGCAGAATGCCGCTAAAGATGCCCCAGGTGTGCGGATGGGCGATCGCGGTCATCTGTGGGATCAGGTCAATAATGACCTCAGCAAGAATATTGCAGACAATGCCATCTACAGGCGCAGCGATTAACTCAGCCACGCGATCGACGCTGCCTTGTTCCACAATGAGATGGTGTGCATCAATGCCGTTAAGGTCGCGGCTCTCGCGTGCTGCCTTCACAGCCAGCGGATCGGTATCAACCGCGTAGCCTTGCTTTGCACCCAAAAGAATAGCACCGATCGAGAGAATGCCCGAACCGCAACCAATATCGGCAATGATTAGATCAGCAACATCACTGCCCAGGCGCATTTCGAGTGATTCCAGGCAGAGTTGCGTTGTCGCATGATCGCCCGTGCCAAAAGCAACGCCGGGTTCAAGCTGAAGAATGATGCGATCGGTCTGCTCTGGTTTCGGCAACCAGGCAGGATTGATGAGGAAGCGATCGCCAATTTCCTGCGGTTGCCAATGCTCTTTCCAGGTGCTTGACCAATCTTCTTCGTCAATCAAATCCCACTGCACGGCTGGAATGGGTAGACCAATGCAAAGAGCATCCTGCCGTAATGCCAGCGCCAAGGCTGCCAGATCAAGCACATGCGCCTGTTCCTGCGGTAAATAAGCACTGATGAGAGACGAGTAACCTTTCACTTCACTGGACATACCACGGCAACCGAACATCTCCAGTCGCCAAAAGATGGTTTCTTCCAGCGCGGAGTCACACAGAATCTGAATTTCCCACCAGCTATTTGCCATAAGAGCGGTCAGCGATTAGCAATCAGCCATCAGCTTGTGTTGTTGTGTATTTCTCGTCGCTCATGCCGTAAACACAGGCGACTAACGGCTGAGCGCTGACAGCTAATAGCTATAACGTTACCGTATAGGCATCCCGAATACCCGACACCTTCAAAATCTCATCTAGAATCCCGTCAGGCAGGGGATCGTCAATGCTAAGTACCATCACGGCATCGCCACGCACAATTTTGCGTCCCACCTGCATACTGGCAATATTGACGTTGAAGTTGCCTAAGAGTGAACCAATATTACCGATAATTCCTGGCATATCGCGGTGCAGTGTGAAGAGCATGTAGCGGTTGGGCGGCACGTTGACTGGGAACTCATCCACGTTAGTAATGCGGATTTCCGAGTCACCGAGTAGCGCTCCGGTAACGGAATGTTCGCCTAGTGAGCCTTTGGCAGAAAGATGCAGCGATCCCGAATAGTCCTTGATGGATGCATCACGAGTTTCAATAACACGAATGCCACGCTCTTTTGCCTCCAGGCTGGCATTAACGTAGTTGACCCGCTCTTGCAGTGCATGAGACAGCAAGCCCTTAAGCGCGGCTACGACGATCGGCTGGCTTTGATTGGTCGCCAGTTCACCTTGAAGGCGCACCGTGAGCGATTCGACTCGTCCGCCTGCCAGTTGCGCGACCAGATTGCCTAGTGTCTCCGCCAGTTGCAAATAGGGGCGCAGTTGTTCTAGCAAATCGGGGCGCAGTCCGGGAATGTTGACTGCCGATCGCGCAGGTAACCCCAACAGCACATCCCGAATTTGCTCGGCTACATCGATCGCCACATTTGCTTGTGCTTCTTCAGTTGAAGCGCCTAGATGAGGAGTCATCACCATTTCCTTGCCGAGCGATCGCAAAGGCGATTCGCCCAGTGGCTCTTGCTCGTAAACATCCAGCGCGGCTCCAGCAATTTTGCCGCCTTTTAGAGCCTCTGCCAGGGCAGTTTCATCGATAATGCCACCCCGAGCGCAGTTGATGATGCGTGCAGTCGGCTTCATCCGTGCGATCGCTGCTGCATTAATCAAATGAGTGGTTTCCGCTGTTTTAGGAATATGCAGAGTGATGTAATCTGCCTGCTGTAGCAACACATCCATCTCGACGATGCGGCAACCTAACTGCTCTGCGCGTTCATGAGAAATGAAGGGATCGTATGCCAATAGCTTCATGCCCATCGCACGAGCAACCGTCGCAACATGGGCACCAATCTTACCCAGTCCAACGATCCCCAGCGTTTTCTTATACACTTCAACGCCCGTGAACTGCTTACGATCCCACTTGTTTGCTTTGACTGACTGATTTGCTTCAGGGATGTAGCGTGACATTGCCATCATCATCGCTAACGTATGTTCGGCAGCCGCGATCGTGTTACCTTCAGGTGAATTAACCACCACAATGCCTTTGCGGGTTGCTGCCAGCACATCCACGTTGTCAACGCCAACGCCTGCTCGACCAATGATTTTCAGTTGCTTTCCCGCTTCAATGACCGCCTGAGTCACGCGAGTACCCGAGCGAATCATCAACGCATCATAGTCAGGAATGATCTGGATCAGGTCGTCGGGCGACAAATCTGTTTTCACGTCAACCTGAGCCACCTGAGAGAGGATATCGATCCCTACCTGGTCGATCGGATCAGAAACAAGAACTTTAGACATAGCCACCAGTGAGGGTTAAACGCAGAGCGCTCTAGAACAACAGGGATTATTTCTGGCTCAGCCATGACACCAAAAGACCAGTCAAGAAGGAAGACGCAAAGGTAACTCCGACTAACTTAAGATGAAAAGAGCTGCTGATACAGACCATCTAGAGTACGCCATTTTAAGTCTCACTTTGCCTAAACTGCTTGTTTTTTTAATTTCAATTTCTGTTTCGATCAATAGGAGCCGCTAGCGGTACAACCTTTAGGAGTCAGCAGTCAGCACAAGATGAATGATGAACTAGGAAATGATGAAAAGCTGGCGGAGCATTACTTCGTATGACTACCAAGTTAAAGCTTTTAGGATCAGCAAACAGTTTCTCCAAGCTGACCGCTGACCGCTGACCGCTAAAATGCATTACATCTACTCCAGTCGTGTCCGTTTACCTATTTCTATGAATTATCTTGTTGCCGTCTTGAGCGATCGCATTCGGGCAGAAGAAGCCTACTCAGCGCTAGAAAGCCAAGGCTTGCCGATGACCAAGGTCGCCATCCTCGGTAGGGGCTACAAAAGCGCAGACGAGTACGGGCTGCTTGACCCAAACCAGCAGGCAAGTAAGCAGGTCAAGCTACTGGCTATTTGGCTTGTACCCTTTGGCTTCGCTGCTGGCTATGTCTTTAACCTGATCACTAATCTCGATACGTTTGCTTGGGCGGGAAACATTGGCAGTCACGTTATTGGTGGGCTGTTGGGTGCTGCCTCAGGTGCCCTGGGTAGTATTTTTGTGGGTGGGGGAGTTGGCTTGATCACTGGCAGCGGTGATGCCCTTCCTTACCGCAATCGACTCAACGCTGGAAAGTACCTGGTCGTCGTGAAAGGCTCAGAGGCTCTGACACGTCAGGCAACAACTATTTTGAGGCAGTTCGAGCCTGAAAATATTCAAGGCTATGTTGATACATCGGAAGCATAAGCGATCGCCCTGTTGCCTATTGCCCATGCATTTTTCGCTTAGATGCGATCGATCCATGTGACCGTGCATAAACACTCGCTTTAAAAAGATGATAGCTGCTGTTTCAACCTAATGCATGGGTCGAAACAGCAGCTACTAAGAGAGATTAATGATGACTGGCTTCCATTGACCGAAAACCTGAAAGGTTCAACGAACCTACAGTAAACCCCAGAAATGTAGAACACCTTGACCAGAGTAAAGCTCAATTAGTAGTACAGCCGCAAAGCCAATCATGGCAAGACGACCGTTCCACAATTCTGCTTGGGGAGTGAAGCCAAACTTCCATGCGTTGCGGTCTGTTTCGACGATCGGAGTGGTTACTTTTGTTGCGTTAGTCATGATTATTGCTCCAATTACTTCAGATTGATAAAGGTTACGGATCAACGAACTAGCGCTGTCAAAGAGATGGGGCTAAGCCAACTGATGAAGCTTCGTTAAACTATGTAAACCAATATAACGAAAAGTTTCAGGAATGGCTAGTGATCCTTCATAGATCTTTCCAAAGACGCGGAAATGTGTATTGGGAGCAAGTCACTAAAGGTTCCTGAAAAACGAAACGGACTGAAGCAATGTTCAGTCCGTCTGCTTGGGTTATTGATCTTGGGCTAGTCGCGATCGCAATGCTTAAGCTTCAAGACCATCGATCGGGCTAATGTCTCCCATAAACCGCAGCATGTCTGCAAAGGTAAACTTTCCTGGCACTTTAGAAGGTAGCGTTGGCTTCCAGTGGCGATTACGCACAAAGAAGGAATTGCTATCGCCCTCAAAGAGACCCAAAAACACCTCCGCGATAATACGGCTACCCACTTCACCCAGACGTAAGCCCTGCTGTTGCACTTGCGCTTCTTTCAAGATGTAGTACCAGAGCGGCGTTTCCTTGTCAAAGCCATGACGAACAACCACATCAACATCAGGACCCGGAATCGATGTAAAAGCACTGGAACTCAACGGCTTGAGATCCAAGAATTTAGCCACACTTTGACCCGACGGCAACCCTAGACTGCGCCCTCGAATCAGGTTTCTGACGGCAAGCGAAGCGGGTGCTGGAACGTTTGGCAAGTTCTTCAGCGGATTCACCAGGAATGGATCGAATTTGCGGGCAAGATTCACTTTGATATCTGTATCAAGCTCGAAGAAGCGTCTCCAGTCAATGATCCAGTTGCTTGGCAGGGTCGCATTTAAACCAGGAAACACGATATCGCCATCGCCAGATTTAGCGGTAAACGTAAAGAGCAGTTCCAGCGTTGCGTCGGTCAGCCGACTACCATCCGATCGATCATTAAAGGTGAATGCGCGGTTGTAGTCGTAGGTGCTGCGGATCATGCTGTGACCCAGGCGATAGGCAGCCGTCGAAAACTCAACCGGGATGAATGGAAAGGTGTCGAACTTGTAAAACTTACGCCCCTCGTTCAGCACCTTATTGATCTGGTTGGGGTCGAGAATGCGATCGAGGAAGTCATAGACCACAAGCCACTGATAGTGCCACACCACCAACTGTCTGGCTTCTTCAAAAATCGATTTGTCGATCGCTGCCTGACGCGGAATCGAACCATCATTGAGTCCATCCACAATCTTGTTGTGAAATTTGAGAAACGCAAGGTGCGTCTGCGCCACAATGAGATTTTCGTCGTTCCGAGGATCGCCTAACAGCGCGATACTGCTGACAGCACGAGGCAAATCGTGGTCATTTTGCTTGAGCGCAATGATGTCCTCGACTGCATTGGGGTTCTCAGGTGTCGGTTTCGGCTTTCTCGTGCCGCTGGGCGTGTTTGTGCCAACGAGAAACTTATCCTTATTGCCCAGTTCATACAGATAGGGTTGATCATCAGGACCAGCGCCGTAGAGACTGTCTAGATCGAGCGCGGGTGTGCGGAAGTTAACCAGTGCTTGAGGATCAACCCGCTTCTCTTTCAGCGAGGTGGGGTCAAAGGTAATGTCGTGGTCGATGAACTGCCCAAAATAGGTAAGTCCTGCTGAAACGTGGGGATTGTCTCCATCGGGGTGATCTCGTTTTGGCTCTTTCGGATCAGTTCTATCGTCCGTCATCGCGTTGCCCAACGCCGTCAGGCTGTCGATCGATGGCGTAAAAGCTGGAAGCTCTGGAAACATCCTGCCGAATTTACCAGTTTGGGCAAACGCGCCTTGAGGCGTATTATCGCCATTGCGAACACTAAAACCATGTTTGGGTGACATAAGTTTTCCCTCTAAAGGTTTAAATCTGACTCGACTACGGAGACAGCCTAAACTGAATGACAAACGTTTGATGGTACCCGTTTGGGTTATTTTTCTTTGAACGATCGCTGCTTGCACACGCGCCGCTCTCTCACGGTTGTCATCCTACGAACCATTCACCAAAATGAAGGAAAGGGCGAAGCATCACTCTCTTGACTGCGTGTTGATTGGTGAGGAGTTGTACAGAAACAGCATGGTCTGTAGCCGTCAGCCGTCAGTGAAAAACTGATCGCTGATCGCTGATCGCTGAGCCAAAAGTGTGCAGTTATTTTTTAGCAAGCTCTTAGATGAAAGAAGGACAGCTTCATGGCTGAGTATCAAAAAATTGAATACCGCATTGGCAAAGATGGCAAGGTCATTGAAACCGTACTCAATGCCGCTGGCACAAGCTGTACGACGACAACAGCAGCGATCGAACAGGCACTCGGCACCGTAGAGTCACAGGAGTTTTTGCCTGCATACTATGAAGGTGAGGAAAATTTGCCTGTAGACACAACCCAGTCGCTACAACAGAAAAATTTAGAGTCATGAGTCAAGGCTATGGTGGATGATCCTGACCTTTTCTGGTTTGGCTGCATGTTGACGCTAGTCTGCCTTTGCTTCACGCTCAGCCTGATCAGCAAAAACCCCAAAACATCTGCAAGCTCACACGCAACGACGATCGCGCCCCCTGTCGCTGACGCTACCGTCGATGCCCAAATCGCAGCGTTGCAGCAGCAGTGTTCGCGCCTACGTGGTGAACTACAGCAGCAAAAGGCTCAACTGCACGAAGACTTTCAGAGCCACAGCTTTGCCCAACTGCAACCGCTGCTCACTAACTATCCCAGCGCTTGCAAAATGGCACAGGTCAAGCCCGATCTGCCTGCCCGTAATCTGGTTGCGCTTTTTAACCCGTTAGAGAATTTGCTTGAAACCTGGCATATTGCCCCGATCGGTTCTGTCTGGGAGCAAGTGCCCTTCAACGCCCAAAACCATCAGCCTGACACAGATGATCTTGTAACCGGAGAACCTGTCTATATTCGCTTTGTTGGCTACTGCCAGGGCGATCGTATTCTCTGCCCCGCCAAAGTAAGCCGGACGTTGCCGGGAGGGATGAAAGGTGCGGAGTGAGGGGTGAGGAGTGAGGAGTGAGGAGATGGGGAGATGGGGAGATGGGGAGATGGGGAGATGGGGGGTGAGTTAGCCTTGACTACTGACTTCTTCTAATGACTAACAACCAACAACTAAAAACTCCTCCATGACTACGATCGCGATCGACTTTGGCACCAGCAATACGGTTGTCAGCCTTTTGGAGCCGGATACACAAACACCGAAGACGCTGAGGTTTCCAGGTCTTTCGCGGATGTTTCGGCTGACCCAGAAGTCAGGAGATGTACAAGAAATTCCGGTGGTGCCAACGCTGGTGTTTGTGGAAGATGCGGAAACCCTGATCGTGGGAGAACAGGTGCGATCGCAGCGGTTGGGATTGATGCAACCCGATCGACTCTTCAAAGCGTTCAAACGTGATCTGATTGCTGCGTTTCAGCCGCCGTCCCGTCAAATCGATGGGCAAACCTATAGCGCTGAGTCTGTTTCAGAGCAATTTTTGCAGGTCATCTGGCAACAGCTTCAGGAACAGCACATTCAGCCGACGCAGGTGATTTTCACGGTGCCGATCGGTGCCTTTGAGAGCTATCTGGGCTGGTTTCGGGATGTGGCAACACGGCTTGGTCTACTGACTGTGCAGTTGGTGGATGAGGCAACGGCGGCGGCATTAGGTTATGCGATCCAACAGCCCGGTTCGCTAGTGCTGGTGATCGACTTTGGCGGCGGGACGCTTGACCTGAGCCTGGTGCGAACGATCGCCGCTGCGCCTGATACAGGTATAGATGACTCTTTGGTACAACGAGCTGAAGTCTTAGCAAAGTCTGATGCGTACATTGGTGGAGAAGACATTGACCTTTGGCTTGTGGAAGACTACCTTCACCAAATCGGTTCGTCGCGCGAGGCTGTGGGTGCAGTCGGTTGGCAAAATCTGCTTGCCCTGGCTGAGCGGCTGAAGATGAGGCTTTCTGGCGTTGAAGTCGCGAAGGAAAGCTGGCTGGATGAGGAAACGTTCATGTCTTGCGAGTTTGCGCTCGATCGCGATCGCTTCGAGTCCATTCTGGAAGCGCGGCAGCTTTTAGAGCAGTTACGACAGGCATTGGATGAGGTGTTGACGATCGCGATCAGCAAGGGCATCAGTAAAGCAGACATCGAACAAGTCTTGCTGGTGGGTGGCAGTTGTCTGATTCCTGCCGTGCAGCAGTTGGTGCTGTCGTACTTCGGGCGGCAGCGTGTGCGACTCGACAAACCGTTTGAAGCGATCGCGCATGGTGCGCTGGCAGTGAGTCAGCTTGCAAGTATTGATGATTATCTCCGCCACAGCTATGCCATTCGCCTCTGGGAACCGTATGCGGGCACCTATACCTACGTGCCGCTGTTCCAACGGGGCAGTCGCTACCCCTGCCAGCGATCGGAGCCTCTGACGCTGCAAGTTGCCACTAATGGACAGTCAGAAATTCGGCTGGAGATTGGCGAAGTTGCCACGATCGCCCAGGCAGAGATGACCTACGATGCTCAAGGCAGAATGACCAGCGCACCACTGCGCCAACAGGAAACCTACCGTTCTCTAGACCGCCAGCAGGAAGCCGTTTGCATCGCTCATCTCACTCCACCTGGACACGTTGGCATCGATCGCGTCACTGTCCAATTTGAAGTGAACGATCAGCGCATACTCATCGCTACAGTGCGAGATTTGTTGACGAACGTCTTGTTGGTCAATGGAGCCGCGATCGCAAAACTGCGCTGAGTTCGCTGCTGAGAGCTGCTTGCGTTTTGTGCTGATTGTGTGGAAGTGCGATCGTCACTTGAAAGAACGATCGCAGTTTGCTTCAGCAGAGGCACATCACCGTTTTATTGAGGCGCACGACGAGAATCACTCAATGAATCAAGCATCAACCACTGATGAATAAGGCTCAAGGCTTAGAACTGGGTTTCTGAAGGCTGGGACTACATTTTTTCAGAAGCCCTGTAAGCTATGACGAGAAGATTACAATGAGCCAAAAGCACCATTTACATTTTGCTGGAAGAACAAGATGGCAGAAGAAGCCGTTAAAATCTTCTATTCTTATTCGCGCAGAGATCTAGAAATGCGGAATACGTTAGAAGATCACCTGGCAGGACTAAGAAGAGCCAGGAAGATTAGTACTTGGCATGACCTTGAACTGGAAGCTGGCAGTGAAAGGGAGCCGAATATTCTTAATAAACTCAACACAGCAGACATCATTCTTTTATTGGTCAGTAGGAACTTCATTGCTTCCGACTACTGCTTCGGCACAGAAATGAAGCGGGCGATAGAACGACATAACAGTGGGGAAGCCCGTGTTATTCCGATCATTCTGCGCCCATGTGACTGGAACCATCCTGATGTACCTTTCAGTAAATTGAATGTCCTCCCAACCTACGCTAAACCGATCACAAGTTGGGCAGACCAGGATGAGGCGTTTACAATCGTGGCTCAGCGTATCCGTGAAACAGCCGATCAGCTAAGAGCAAAAAAGATTGTTGACCCACCGCCAACATTGGTGCAGCCAATCACTCGAAAAGAGCTACAGAAATGTGATCCAGCAAAGATCCTTTTTATTAAAAACGTCAAAAATCCAGAGGGATGGGCTTATTTACTGGATCAAAGACAACAACCAGAAAGTAGAACTTTTGAGTTGATGTGGCGGTTGGGAAGTCACGGATTTCAAACACCAGTGACAGGAGATTTAATGATTTTACATCAACGTGCAAAAGTCACCCATGTTGTTGAGTTCTTGAGTAATGAAGTCCGTAAGACGGACACAGGCTTTTTTCGTCAGGTTAAAGCGGTATGGATACCAGAGCAGGATTGGAGCCAACTTCCTCACCAAAAGGAATTTTTAGGATTCAGCCCTAGATACGCTGATGGCAACACCCATTCTCTAAAGAGTCCCGGTTTTACAACCTTTCATGAAGCCTGGAGCAATTTAGAAGAGTTCCAGAATCACATTGCTAATGAGATACAGCAGTCCTAAGCCATTTGTGAGAAGACGTGGCTGCAAACCTAGTAGATTAGCTTGACGGAGAAAGCTCAAACCCTTCAGATAAAACTTTGCGCCTGGTTTTTCGTCAAGCGCTCATGAGAGACGTAGACGAGCCAAACTCTTACCTCGATCGCCCAAGCTCGATCACAAAGCACGGACGTTAGAGCTGATTGAGTATGTGACTAAGCAATTGAGAGTGACGATCGCTTAAAGAGCAGAGGATGTGGAGTCACGGGTTAGTGTATTAGAAGCACTGCATTGGGAGGGACGATCGTATGCAGCCAATTCAGCAGAGAGTGGTAGAAGGCTTACAAACGCTCTCCTCACGTGAACAGCAAGAAGTGTTGGATTTTGTAGAATTTCTTAGAAGTAAGCAGCAGCACGCAGTACGCACCAAATCATCAGAAAAAGCTGGCATGTCTGTCTTGGAAGCTGCTGGTGAGTATGTTGGTTGCTTAGAGGGTGGTCGCTCTGATCTATCGACCAACAAAGCTTACATGGAAGGCTTCGGGGAAGATCGTCAGTAGATTGCTTGCTCTCCCCCAAAGTTAGTTCAAGAACATCGCTATTCTGCCTGAGATAATAAGGGTAACCTTCTTGCACGTATAGCCATGTTTGCGATCGTCTCCCGCGAGCACATTCAACTTCGACCCGGTGCAGTGCTGCGTCTACCCGCCACCTGGGACGAGTACAAGAGTTTGAGCCAACAGCGGGGCGACGGTTCGCTGCCTCGTCTCAAGTACCGTAATGGAGAAGTGCTTCTCATGTCTCCGCTGTTCCATCACGGGAAAGATGCCAGTTTGATCGCTGATGTCACTACAACGCTGCTGGATCACCGTGAGCGTGACTACGATGCTTTTACCCCAATCACAATGAAGCTGCCGGAGGAAAGCGGGATTGAACCAGACTACTGCTTTTACATTGACAACTGGGAAGCCGTCTCAGGTAAAAGGCGCATTGACTGGCGCATCGATCCACCACCTGATCTGGTGCTTGAGATTGATGTCACCAGCTACTCCGATGTCGATGATTATTTGCCCTATCGGGTTCCAGAAGTGTGGCTCTATAAGCGGCATCAGCTTCGTATTCATCAGCTTCAGGACGATGCCTATTGCGTGTCAGCCCAAAGCCGTTACTTCCCAGGAATCGATCTTCAGGCTGTGGTCGATCGCTGCCTCCAACTTGCCTACGATCGCAACACCAGCGCCGCAATCCGTGACTTGAGACAGCGGTTAAGCAGTGACAGTACGCTATAGCCGACTCATACGATGGCAATGTAGATGGTTCTAATGCCCGTCGGCATCACTTTTGAAGACGAAAGTTTTTGAGCAAGGCAATTTGGGCACTCTACGGTAGATTATTTTTTACTCGGAGTTTCAGCCATGCCCTACCAGGACATCAACACGACCCTTTCAGACAAAGACCTGCAAGACATTAAGCAAGCGATCGCGACCATTCAGCAGAAGATGCCCTTTCTCGTGACGCTGAGTGCTGAAGAGCGCAAGCGTTTGTATAAGATGGGCGATCGTCGTCTCGCCTTTGTGCAAAATAGCTTTCAAGCGGCTCAAAGCAACCGCAACATTCTGCCAGCCAGCTTTGACTTTGACGGTTTTGGCAATGACTATCGGCTTTCCAGCAACCTCACCGAGTTACTCATGCTGCTGCGCCAGCTTACCGAACAGGTGGATGATACTCTGATGGCAGTCGGCAGTGAAGCGATGAGCAGCAGCCTTACGGTGTATGACTACGTGAAGACGGCTGCGAAGAAGACACCCGGACTGAAGGCGATCGCCGAGCAACTGGGCACCTTGTTCAAAGCACTGAAAGCCAGAGCCAGCAAAGCAACGAACGACCAGTCTGCCCCATCGCTGTAAGGTTGCCATGCTCTGAGGTTCCGTCACTACCCTACAGCGATCGTGCCCGAACCTCAGAACATCGTCAGCCATGCTCAGAGCATCGCCAGCCATACTCAGAGCATCGTCAGCCATACTCAGAGCATCACGCGTGAACCTCAGAGTATCGTCGTTCATGCTCAGACCATCGTCAGCCCTACTTAGAGTATCGTGCGTGAACCTCAGAGTATCGTCGTCCATGCTCAGAGTATCGTCGTCCATGCTCAGACCATCATCGACGAACCTCCGGAGCATCGCGCGTGAACCTTAGAGTATCGTCAGCCCTGCTCAGAGTATCGTCGTCCATGCTCAGAGTATCATCGACGAACCTCCGGAGCATCGCGCGTGAACCTTAGAGTATCGTGCGCGAACCTCAGAGTATCGTCAGCCATGCTCAAAGCATCGTGCGTGAACCTCAGAGCATCATGCATGAACTGCAAGACATCACAGAGGAACCTGGAACTGGCACGATCGCCCTACACTGCTACAGACTCGACCCGCAGCCCAAAGTACGTGAGAATCAGATCGGTCGAGCCAGTGTTGCGAACTTCGTGTTTTTCTCCCGCTTCTACAGCAACGCAGGTACCGCTTTGCAACGGGTAGGGCACATCATCAACCCAGATTGTGCCTTCGCCGGATTCGACGAAAAAGACCTCGCACATATCTGTATGGCTGTGAGCGCTGGCGATCTGTCCTGGGGCAAAGCAGGCTTGTGAGAAGTTGGTCAAGTGCGGCAGTTCGCCCAGGCTCAGCATGACCTTTTTTTTGATGGCTAGATTGTGAGAAACGGCTTGTTCAGGCAGGGTAGAGAGTGAGGTAACTTTCATAGAGTGGTGGCGATCGCGCAAAACTTCCTCTACACTAACCTCGCGCTCACTCACGGCAAGGCGACTCTCAATCCATTCATGACTAAACAACGTGCTCAGCTCAAGCTCCTTCTATTGCAAATCCGGGATGATGCGGAGACGTGTCAAGAAGAATTCGATGAGTTCGTGCGCTACAGCCGTCTCAACGCTCACCAGTTTGCGGTGCTGAATGTCTTTGCTACCCCTGAATTTGACTCAACCTGTATGGAGGGCTACGATGCTCTATTCGTCGGCGGTTCCAGCGATGCATCCGTGACGCAACCAGAACTCTACCCATTCGTTGCATCGGCAAAGCGGCTGCTGGTTCACTGTTTAGAGCAAAGCATTCCGGTGTTTGCGTCTTGTTTTGGCTTTCAGGCGGCGATCGAAGCGTTGGGCGGGCAGGTGATTGTCGATGTGGCAAACATGGAAATGGGCACCTATCCGCTGCAACTGACTGAAGCGGCTGCGGTAGATGTGCTCTTCCACGATGTTCCCAACGAGTTTTGGGCAGTGTCGGGACACAAAGAGCGCGCGGTTTCCCTACCAGACGGAGCAATTCTGTTGGCGTACTCAGATCTCTGCCCATATCATGCGTTTCGGATGGAGGGGAAGCCGTTTTATGCCTTTCAATTCCATCCCGAAATCGATCCAGCCGATCTAACCGTTCGCATTACCCGCTATCAGCACCGCTATTTAGACAGTGCAGAGGCGCTGGATGCCATTCTTCAGTCGTTGCAAGCAACACCGATCGCGAACCAGTTAATGGAGAAGTTCGTCGATCGCATTTTGTTGGCTGAGTAGGATTAGAAGCCCCCCAACCCCCAAGGCTGGGGGCGCTGGATTTCTATAAAGTCCCCCAGCCTTGGGGGATTTAGGGGGCGCTCTAAGACGATCGCTCTGCCCAGGGGGTGACGAGCTTAAACAGCAGCTTGAACGCAAAGTCTGTCAGTAGTCCAATGAGACCGATGATGGCGATCGTAAACAGCACCTTGTCAGTTTGGAGGTAGCGCTGTGACTGCACGACACGAAAGCCCAACCCATTCTCAGAGGCGATGAGTTCTGAAATCACCAGGTAGTTCCAGGCTCCAGCGACGTTCACGCGCAGAGTGTCAATAATGCTGGGCACGATCGCGGGTACAATGACTCGCACCAACACATCGAAACGATTTGCCCCTAGCGTATACGCCACACTCAACAGCTCGTTGGGGATAAACTTCACGGCATCTGCCACCATGATGGCGTTGAAGAATACAATGCCGAGAAAAATGATCGTTACGCGGGTCGGCTCATCTAACCCCAGCCAGAGTATGATAAGCGGCACAAACGCTGCTACAGGCATATAGCGCACGGTGCCGACGATCGGGCTAAAGAGGCTCTCCATACTGGAAAACGTGCCCATCGCAATGCCAACTGGGACACCGACCGCAGCCGCCAATAAAAACCCTAAAAAGACACGATACGAACTGGCAAACACATCCAGCAGTAAATTCTCTTCCGTGAACATCTGAATGCCAGATTGCAAGACGGCTGTGGGCGTGGGGAGAAAGATGGGTGTCACCCAACCGCCATAGCTCAGCACTGCCCAAACCAGCAACGGTACCACCAGCGCTGTGATTGAAATGAGCAGACTCAGCCAGCGTGGAAAGCTCTGACGGATGCTCCAGAAGACAGATGGGGTCAAATACCGTTTGCGGGACGTGGGAAGAGATTTGAGCACGGCGGTCGTTGAAGTGGGGTGAGTTGGCAACGTAGTCCAGATTGTCGAGGGCGGTCAGGAGAGTAACCGTAGCGATCGCCACAATTTCAGACTTCAGGCATTCGTTTAATGAAGGTAGGATCACCAGTGGCATGTCGCAGCCGCAGATGTTTGAATGGACTGGCGTGGCTCAAACACCCTCTTCTCGATCGCCTCGCGCCACGAAGACTTTGAGTCCCACCTTGAATGCGAGTAATCACTTGACTCTTACTAGCACATCTCCCACACTCGTTCACTCAGCCGAGTGCCCCAAACTGGAAGTACAGGGCGTGTTCAAACGCTTTTCGCAGAAGGGCAGAACTGTGACGGCGTTGCAGAACATTGATCTCCATCTGCAACCGCGAGAATTTGTCTGTATTGTCGGCGCGTCCGGTTGTGGTAAATCGACGCTGCTCAACATTGTGGCTGGCTTAGTGCAACCCTGCTCTGGCAACGTGCTGGTAGACGGTGAGGCAGTGCCGGGTCCCGGAGCCGATCGCGGTATGGTCTTCCAAAGCTACACGCTCTATCCCTGGCTCACCGTCGCAGGCAACATCGCGTTTGGGCTGAAGCTGCGCGGTTTACCCAAAGCAGAGATCAAGCAGCGGGTGTCCTACTATTTAGATGTGGTTGGGCTGACCAAGTTTGCGAAAGCTTATCCCAAGCAACTGTCTGGCGGGATGAAACAGCGAGTGGCGATCGCCCGCGCGATGGCAAACGAACCAGAAGTCTTGCTGATGGACGAACCCTTCGGTGCGCTGGATGCCCAAACGAAGGAGCAAATGCAGAAATTTCTGCTGGAATTATGGGAGCAAACCCACACAACCATTCTGATGATCACGCATGATCTAGAAGAGGCTGTCTTTCTCTCACAGCGCATCTATGTAATGAGCGCTCAACCCGGTCAGATTAAGCAAGAAGTCCACGTACAACTGCCCGAACATCGTGACCTGGAACTGAAGCTCGATCCCGCCTTTATTCAAATCAAACGCGCCATCATTCATGCTCTACACGACGATCATTAACGTTACTAAGGGCAGAATGGAAAAAACAATGCTGTTGAGCTATCAGCTATCAGCGGTCAGCGGTCAGCGAACTCTTATGAAGAAGCAAGCCACAGCAATCAGTTGCTAGACCTGTATTGATAGCTGATAGCTAATAGCTGACCGCTAACCAACTATCAACTGAACGAACATCAGGGGTTCAAAACCGTCATGACTACTGGATCGATCGATATCAACCGCTATTTACATCAGAAAAAGTCGCTGTGGAATAGCCTTGCCATCCTTTATACGCTGGTTGGCTATGTGGGTAGCATCGCCTTGCTTTTGGCAGCAAATGGCTGGCTCAATGGCTTAGGAGTCGTGCTGCTGACGCATAGCCTGCTCTTTTCAGCTTATCTAGCGCACGACTTTATGCACAGTGCCCTTTTTGAAAGCAAAGCGTGGAATGTTGTGTTCGGCAACGTGATGCTGTGGCTGAATGGTGGCTGCTATGCCCGTTTTGAAGATTTGGCACGACTGCACATTGCTCATCACGTCAATCGAGTCGATTTTTGCCGCTTTGACCTGACGACCTTCCTGAACGCGATGCCTGCGCCTGTACGATCGCTCCTCCTGGCGCTCGAATGGCTCTACTTTCCCTCGCTGGCGTTTCTGCTGCGGATTCGCTCGATCTTTGCGCCGTTTTGGGAACCCGATCGCACGGACGATCGCCTGCGAAACGTGCTGATGCTGCTGATTCGGGGTAGCTTATTTGCGATCTTAGGTATCGTGTCGCCGAAAGCACTGTTGCTCTACTTCGTGTCTTACATCGGTATGCTGACCATTCTGCGGTTTGTGGATGCGTTTCAGCACACGTATGAAGTCTTTGCAGTTGGTAGCGCGATACCCAAGCGCGATCGTGCCCATGAACAGGCAAACACCTTCTCAAATGTGATTTCACTGCGTTACCGCTGGCTGAATGTGCTGTTGCTGAACTTTGGCTACCACAACGCTCATCACGAATTGATGAAGTGCCCCTGGTACAATTTGCCAGACCTCGATCGTGCCTTGTTCAACGGCGATGAAGTGCAGTACATCACCCTGCCGGAACTCCTGATGAACTATCACCGCTACCGAATTTCACGCCTTTATTCTGGTCAAGGGCGCGGTGTGGATGAGGACGGTAAGCGTAGCCTGGAGACGTTCTATGGCGCGATCGAAGTTTCATTCCTGGTGTTACCAGCTTAGAAGCTGCAAAGAACCAATGTCCTGAATTGGCAGCGACTAGCTGCTAGCTGACCGCTGCTAGCTGATGGCTCGTAGCTGACCGCTGTTCTAACCATGTGCAATGATTCTTTAACAAGCTCTCAGGCAAATTTGTGACCCAATTAAGCTTTCGGGCAGCTTTGCCAGGTGTGGGCTTTGGCATGAGCACGGCGCTCTTGTTTGGTGGCACTACGCCTCTAGCCAAGCTGTTTTTAGATGATGTACAGCCCTGGATGCTGGCGGGTCTACTCTTTTTAGGCGGTGGTTTAGGACTGCTGCCGATCTATCTGATTCGCAGCCGACTGATCTGCAAACGACAGGTGCCGCCGAGCGATCGCTTGCAAAAGCATGATTGGCGCTGGCTGGGAGCCTCGATCGTCGTTGGCGGCATCATCGCACCCGTCCTCTTGACGCTGGGCTTAGTGCAGACGACTGCGGCTGCTGCCTCCTTACTACTGAACTTTGAGTGCGTCTTCACAGCACTACTGGCGTGGACTGTCTTTGGCGAAAAGTATCGCTGGCAGGTGTTGATTGGCATGTTGGCGATCGTGGCGGGAGGGATTATTCTCTCTCATGCCGAAAACGCCAGAGTGGGTCTTACGTGGGGCGCACTGCTGATTTTAGGCACGTGCTTCTATTGGGCGCTGGATAGCAATTTCACTAGCAAAATTGCGATGAAAGATCCCTTGCAGATAGCGATGCTGAAAGGTGGAGTCGCTGGGGCAATGAATGTGGCGATCGCCCTAACCATTGGGCAATCCTTACCGCCACTGCCCATTCTATGTAGTGTTTTAGGCGTGGGCTTTCTCACCAATGGTCTGACGCTGTTTTGCTTTGTCATGGCATTGCGCCATCTGGGAGCCGCACGTGCAGGTGCGTATTTTGCTCTTTCGCCTTTTGCTGGAGTTGCCGTCTCAGCGCTCTTGCTCAAAGAAAGCCTGAACGAATCGCTGGCAGTTGCGGCTGTTTTGATGGCAGTCGGAGCCGGATTATGTGCAAGGGTTGCGGATTAGCTCGTGAACGGTAACGTACACTGCGTAAGCTTTTGGATTATTTGAACGCGCTGAATGAAACCGATGAGTAGAAACGATCGTCGCCAGAGGTAGGCAGTTTGCAAGGGGAGCCGTTAAAATAGTGGAAGGTTCATCTGCGGCGTTGGTGACTGCCAATAATGTTTTTTGACTATGCCTTGTTCAAAAGGGAACCGATCGCCGGACGGCAGTAGACCGGGCTTGTACCCGGAAACTTTAAGTCACGGCACTAGGTACCCACCTGGTTTTTTACCAGGTCAAAAACTGAGGTAAGACGGCGCTGCGGGGAGCTTTAATTAATCATTTCGAGTAGGGTTGTATGAAAATGCAACCCTACTTGCGTTTAAAGACCTGAGCTAGAAACCGGGTTTCTAACCAAGGCATGTCATTAGCACCTGATTGACTGACAAAAGTCCTGCAAGGCTGATGGCTTCGTTGCTCACCCGCCCGTGATTAAAATCCGGGCTAATGGTAGAAAACCCGTTGAAACGGGTTGCAGCCCCTTGCAGTCCTCCTTTAGAGGACTTACTGCTGTTAGCCCGTACTTCGAGTGCAGGGCGGGGCGGGCGATCGCTGAAAGATTTGTCAGTCAACCAGCATTAGCACATAACCACCGCAAGAAACCCGTCTGAAGCTGACGGCTGATAGCTGATAGCTAGACAGGTAACTGTTTCAGCCAGCCTGATACATCGACTGCTAGTGTGCGTCCCAAAGCAAGCAACGATCGCAGATCGGCTAACGGTATGGTCACCACGCGATCAGGTTTGGATTGTCCTGCATTGCTCAACCAATGGACGCATTCGGGAATGATCCAGTTCTGCAACCGCTGAAAGTAGAGTTCTTGCGCTTGAGCCAACGAAAGATTGAGGTGCAACTGCTCACCAAGGATCAAGAGTCGTTCCAGTCGATTGAGTTCAGTTTTGCAGGTGTTAGAGTCAAAGTGGTAGAGGAGTTGCCAGAGCGATCGCAGCACCAGTCGTTCGAGCGTTTGTCGTGCTTCCGGTAGATTGAGCTGGCAATGGAGGTGAGTCGCTTCGGTGGCGATCGACTCCAGCTCTAAAAGGCGACTTGCGGCGGCTGGCAACGTTGAGCGATCGCTGCTCTCCTGCTCCAACGCTCTTAAAGAAAGCATGACGCGATGGCTCAACGCGATTTCAGCCGCTACTTGAAGCTCTCGCGGTACGGCTAACTCGTCTCGATGAAATGCTATTAAGACACCGTAGTTATCCCGGTAGACCTGGGTATAGAGCTGATCGAGCCGTGTTAGCGTTTCGTGGGTCAGCAGACGCATAATGCGGTGACGCTCCTCCGCGAACAGGCTCTGAAGACTGTGAGACTGGCTGCCGAAGAGCGCATTCATTGCCAGAATCGTTTGCGCGGCGCTAGCTTGTTTGATCGACTCAAACAATTGTTCTTTCATGTCGGCATAGTCGCGCCGTCCCGAGAACGGTTGAATACAGCAATGAAAATCCCATCCACCCAAATGAACGACAGCAAACACGAGATGCGTACTTTCACGCGTGATATCTGAAACCAGTTGAAGCTGCCCGATCGCCAGCGTCAGAGAACCCATCCGCTGCAACTGGTAATCAAGCTGCTGGGCGGTATAGCAATAAATTTGGTGTTCTTGGCTGTAGGTGGTAAACAGCGAACTGATGGCATAGTGAGCCGCAACTTGCTCCATGCTAATTTGCGCTGTCCTCACCAGTTGGTCATAGACCTCTGCACCATGCTTAAAGCATTCGACATTACTAGGGGCCAATGCCAATCGTCTCACAAAAGCCTTTTCGAGCTGAATGCCCGTCACTTCGCCAGCGAGTTCGAGTGCGCGAACCGCGTAGCGCAGAAGCTGCACCCCTTCTGGACGGGACAATTCCTCAAAGAACCAGCCGCAACTGGTATACATCAGGAGGGCATGGCGCTGCATTTCGAGCAAATGTAAGGCATCCACGCGCTCTGAAGCAGTGAACTTGTGGGTCTGATGCCGTGACAGAAAACCATCAAGGCTGGTCAGGCTACGATCGCGCACGACCTGGATGTATTCATCCCGCGCCAGCCAAGGATCAGAGAACAGCTTTTTGCCTGCCGCTTCATATACGTTGATCAGTTGATCCCGTAGCCAATCCAATGCGTCTCGTAACGGTCGCCGCCACTGTTGGTTCCAAAGTCCACCGCCGCCGCAGCCACAGTCATCTTGCCAGCGATCGACCCCATGGCTGCAACTCCAGGCTGTGACGGGTTTTAGCTCTACTTCCCAGGTCGGTGTATGCAGTGATAAGTAGTGGGCAAAGTTAGTAACTGTCCAACCGCGATCGGGGAACTCATAGGCAAACGCATAGGCAAGACATTTTTCGGTGCCACCTTTGTGGTGTCCAAACGTTTCACCATCTGTTGCGACCGAAATTAACTGCGAGGGACGCTGATCCCCGCGCACTGCTTGCCCTAATCGTCCCGCTAGGTGGTGAGAACTACTCAAGGCACTGTCAAACCCCATGTCACGAGAAATGGGTCCATCGTAGAAGAAAATGTCGATGAAGGGTGTGGGGTGTAGGGTGTGGGGTGTAGGGTGTGCGTCCTCATGCTTCAGGAAACAACGATAGGGACGGGTGGGATCGATTTGCCCGCCGCCGACTTCTAGCCACTCGGACGCTGGCTGGTCATGCATGGACAACGATCGACAGCGCTGGGCTTGAGACGGAGCCAGGACAATAAATTTGATCCCTTCGGAAACGAGTGCCTCTAAAGTGGCGTAGTCAACGGCTGTTTCTGCCAGCCACATACCTTCGGGATCGCGTCCAAAGCGGGAGTGAAAGTCTGCCTTACCCCAGCGAATCTGAGTCAGCTTGTCGCGATCGTTCGCCAGAGGCAAAATGATGTGGTTGTACGCCTGCGCGATCGCATTGCCATGTCCATTCAGGCGGGCACAGCTTTTGCGATCGGCATCTAAAATGCGTTGATAGGTTTCGACATCGTGCCGTTCCAGCCAGTTCATAAGCGTGGGACCGATGTTGAAGCTCAAAAACTCATAGTTATTGACGATCCCCAGCACGTCTCCCTGTTCGTTGAGAATGCGGGCAAAGGCGTTGGGGCGATAGCATTCGTGGTGAATCCGCTCATTCCAGTCGTGAAACGGTGCGGCACTGGGTTGACGCTCGATCGCATCCAGGTAGGGGTTTTCGCGCGGAGGCTGGTAAAAATGTCCGTGTATAGTGACGTACACACCTTGAGCGGTTTGTAGGGGATCACTGTGGCAGCGATCGGTTGGCGAAACAGCATCTGCCTGCTCATTGCTCAAGTACTGTGCTTGAGTCGGTTCACCCTGCTGCATCGTCTGCCCATTGACAAGCGCTCTTGTAAGCGCAGATGCAGTCAAACGGGGATCAAAATTTGAAGTCATGTAAGAAAATCCAAGGGGTAGAAGTTCGCTGTTTGATGCCATCAGCCGTTAGCTGACAGATGCAAGCGCACTGAGCGAGAGGGAGTTTGAGTAGAACTGTGAGTTCTTGCGGGTTCGCAAATCTCTGCACCCGACGATCGTGCTAAGCGCGGTTTCAGAATGAAGACTGGAGGCAAGTATCAAGGTAGTAGTCGCTACTCGTAGTGTCCATCCTGTGAGCGAAGAATCATAGCGACAATGACTTTAGCAGCCTTAAAAGGTTAGATATATCTAACTAAAAGAGTAGAAAAACGGGGATCGCTGCTGCACCGACTAAACCCAACCAGGTTCAAACGCGATTGTTAGCGTGGTTCTCGTTCTACAATCCACTCATACACTCAGCAACAGTCCTATGAGCAGTCGTCCGATACGGATGCAAAGTAGTAGTTAGTACCAAAACTCTCAGAGATTTGAGAAAGCTGCTGTAACATAACTGATTCAACCGCGAATGAGAGACGGACTTAACAGTAACTTAAGCTTTTATGACAAAAATTACAGTTATGATGGCAAACTACACGATCGTTTACGCTTAAGCCGATGCATCTTTAAAGGGTTCCTGCATTACCTGCATTAATATAGCGGTTCCTAATCCAGTGAAGTACAGTTGCAAAGAGGCGGAAGGCAGGCTTCGACGTGAGCTTTCAGCCGAAGGGCGCTCAGCCGAACGTAAGCAGAAGGAAAGCCGCCGTTCTCTTTAACTTCTGCCCTCTGCCTTAAAACCTCAGCCCTTGTACCGCCCTCTAATGGGAACCGCTAGATCACGCCATTCACCAGGACATTGCAGTGGAGCATTACAAACGTTCACTCATTGCCAACTAAATAGTAGCCAGATACCAATGATGGCGATGAGAACGCCCACAATTGCTTGCAGGCTGACTTTTTCACCTAACGCGATCGCAATGGGAATGACAAACAACGGGCTGGTCGCACTCAGCGCCTGTGCAATGCCAACGGCTGTATATTTCAGTGCCACTTGCTGGAGCCAAATTGCCAGATATGTGCTGGCAAACGCAACTCCGACTAGAAGAGTCAGAAAGCGTCTGGAGCCTAGTGGTTTCAGTGACTGTTGAAGGGATTGGATGGGCTGTCGTCGGCACAGCAGCCAAACTAACAGCGCCAAGCTACCTGCTACAAGGCGAAGCAAAGAACTCCACAGTGGGTCGATGGTGGTACTAGCCAGCACTGCCCTGGACAGCACCACTCCACCTGCCTGCCCCAAGGCTGCTAACAAACCAAAGACTGTGCCCTGCCAGAGGTGACGCGGGGGTTGATCCTCTACAACTGTGCGTTCAGCAACAACCCAGGTAACACCGACGATCGTCAGCGCAATGCCAAGCCATGCACTCACCGCAAGGCGTTCTTGCAAGAAAACCAATGCCATGACCGCCGCTAACGGGGGAGCGACAGATTCTAATACAAGCGCTCGTCGTGCGCCCAGGCAATTGAGCGCCTTGAAGTAAGCCGTGTCGCCTATCCCAATACCAACGATGCCGCTAAGGAAGAGAAGCCCCATCGCTGGCAGGCTGATCTGAGGCAGTTCTCCACCCTGCAACCATAAGGTAAGGAGAAGAAAGGCGATCGCAATCACCCCTTTAACCAAATTCAGCACTAACGGCGCTAACTGCCGCCCAATGCCGATGTAAATGACAGAGGCGATCGCCCAAATCAGCGCTGCACTCAACGCTGCCAGTTCGCCACGAAATGTGAGCAAAGATAGAGCCACTGCAAGCCACAAAGAGAAGAGGATACACCGTTGATTGACGGATCTGAAGCGTCAGCCGTTTAGAGAATCTCCTCATACATTAAAGAATCTGAAGGCTGCATCCCTAACGACTGATAAACCGCTTGTGCTCTTGCGTTGTCTTGATACACATAGAGACGTAACCCACAAACGTTGGACAGGGTTGCCTGGTCTTTCAGATATTGATAAAGGGAGCGGAAAACGCCTTGCTGACGGTAGTTTGGCTCTACGTAAACGTCTTGCAGCCACCAGAACCAGGCATTTCTAAAATCGCTCCATTCAAAGGTCACTAAGACGGCTGCAACAACTTTGGCTTCAACTTCAGCAACGGTATAGAAGCCACGATCGCCATCATTCAGCACCGCTTGCACACCCTTCTGAAGCGTTGTGGGATCAAGGTCTTTCCCCCGTGCCTCTTTGACTAGAGACAAATTGAAGTTGACGATTGTTGCCAGGTCTTGGAGTCGTGCTTTGCGAATGATTGGAGCGATCGTCATAAATAGTCATCAGGAATGATGGTGCTTTACCCTCTATCACATCGAACTGTTTCGGTTAGTGCGATCGATGGTTTAGCAATTCTACTGTTTGCTTTGGCTGTACCAATGTGTTGGCACACAAAATCCCAGAGGCAGCGACCGCAGGCACGCCAATCCCAGGCATAGTGCTGTCGCCAACGCGGTACAAGCCGGAAATGGGGGTTTGGGTGCTGGGAAACATGCCCTGACCAGCGGCGATTGCTGGACCATACGTCCCCAGATGACGGCGCAAGTAGCGGGCATGGGTGAGCGGTGTGCCGATGAGTTCTAAGACGATGCGCGATCGCAAATCAGGAATGACTTTTTCTAACGCCTGAAAGAGTGGTTCTGCGCGTGCGTGCTTGCGTTCCGCATAGTCGCTGTCCTTTTGCCAATTGGCGTGAGGTTCCAGCGTATAGGCATGAACGACGTGATGACCGGGAGGAGCCAGAGTCGCGTCCCATACAGAAGGAATGGAAAGCATGCAGGTATTACCGGGAACGGTGATGTCTCGATCGGCATCGTGCAGAACCACATGATGTCCCGTAAGGTGCTCCAACCCATCGGCTCGAATGCCTAGATGCAGATGCATGAAGCTATCTACGGCTGGGGTTTCTAATGCTGTTTGACGATAGTTCGCAGGTAAATCTTCTGGTTTCAAGAGGTGATTGTACGTGTCCCAAACGGTGGCATTGGAGATGACGATCGCCGCCTTCAAGATTTCGCCATTTCGCAAGCGCACTCCAACGGCTTTGCCAGCTTCCACCAAAATCTGTTCTACGTGAGTGCCTAACCGCAGCGTCCCGCCCCATTTCTGCAAGCCTCGTACCAACGCCTGCACGATCGCGCCACTGCCACCGATGGGATAGTCGATCACCGATCGTGTCCGTTCGCCAAACATAAAGGCAACTTCGGGGGCGATCGTTCCCTCAGCTTTCAGACCAGAGAGCAAAAAACACTCCAGATCAATTAAGCGTCGCAGCCAGGGATCATGCAGATCGTGCATCAAGTCGGCGACGGAGCTTTGGACGGCACCCAGTTGGGGCAGGAGCTTGATCAAGGCAGGCAAATAACGACTCAACAGCAGAGGCACCAGCTTAAAGTCTGCCCGTAGCGCCAGGGTAGGAATGCCTCGCAGCGCTTCATACAAACCCAGCAGTCGTTTCTCTAGCCGAGCCAGTTCTGCGGCACCTTGAGGCGTAACTTGTGCTATCGCCGATCGGTAGCGATCGGCATTGCCATACACCGGGAAGGTGCCTTCAGGAAAGTGGTAGTGTCCCATTGGGTCGTAGGCGATCGCGGGCACCGTCTCACCCAGCACATCCAACACCTGTCGCAATGGATTTAGCGAGTGGCGATCGCTCAGACCGCAGTAAAACGACGGACCTGAATCAAACTCAAAGCCCTGCCGCGAAAAACTGTGAGCCGCGCCACCGGGAATCGTGTGGCTTTCACAAACTAGAACTCGCTTCCCGTAACGAGCCAGCAGCGATCCTGCCACCAGTCCACCAATCCCGCTACCAATGACGATGACATCGAAATTGCTACCATTCCGATGTTGTGTTGCTTGCCCCATACCTGCATCAATGTCCCAGAAACGCGCCTCTGGATTGTAACGACCTGTACTATGAAATTGGGAGAGATCGTACCTGGTTACGCGAGTTGATTGTTTCTCAAACCTCGAAAGTTTAGCTAAAAGGCTCACCAGCGATCGCATCTGACCAGTCATCTTTCAACTATGCCCCCACCAATAACTGGAAGCGGCATGATTATTAATAGACTGAAACGTAATTGGGCGATCCTCTTGTAGAGACTCTCCGCGAACGCGCTTTAATTGGCTGTCATTTGAAGAGACTGCAAAACGACGATCGGAGCTACGAAACAATGTCCTGGGTCTAGGAAATCGCTATTGAGGTCTGTAAAGCGATCACTGAGGTTCGCATAACGATTGCTGAGGTTAACGAGACAGTTGTTGAGGTTCGCACAACGACTGTTGAGGCTCACGAAACGGTTACTGAAGCCCCCAAAACGATTTCAAGGGTTTGGGAAACGATTGTTGAGGTACAGAAACCAATGATTTGGGTCTACGGCACAGTGATCGAGACGTAGAGATCGATGATTGAGGGCTAGGAAACGACTATTGAGGGCTGGGAAACGACTATTGAATCCTTAACCGGAGGAATTTACGGAAGCAGACAGCGATCGTCGGCTGCAAATTCAACTAAATTACAAACTTTTACGGATCTCGTAGAAATTAACACCGGGCTAGAGTAACTCCATCATCAGTCCAACATCTAGCCACTGAAGACCACTCACTATGACCTACCAAAAACGGCGTTCTGCCACTCTGGAAAAAGCACAGTCACGCTTAAGCGGGCTGCAATCGGTTCATTTCACCATCAATCTAGGCAATGGGTTAACGCTACAAGACTACGCTGCTTTGATTGCCACCGCAGACACCCAGTTGCAGACTCACAATCTTGCCCTTGCAGAAGCCGATCGCACCCGCATTGAATTTGCCGAAACCGAAGCCGCCTTAACCGCTCTGTCATCACGTCTTTTGAGTGCAGTGGTGGCGATGTATGGCAAAAACAGTAAGGAATACGAAATGGCAGGTGGGAAGCCGCCAAGTACATACAAACGCTCCAAGAAACAAGCTTCAACCACAAGCTCAACCGCTGCTCAGAATGGAGATACTGCCTCTACCAATGGAGCCATAACGAACGGTGCCACAACAGCAGCGCCTTTACCGCATTAGCAGTTGGTAACGCAGCCACTCCTTTAGCCGCGATCGCCTCTCACGCGAGTAGTTCACACGACTCGATCGCACCTAATGCCTGAAGGGTAACGTTCTGTGCGTCTGTCAAGCCTGTTGCCCCTGCAATGAGAGTGCCTTCGTAGGGTCGGGGACAGCGCAATGTTTTTAAGTGGGTTCCCGTCTCAAGATGCCACGCCTTGATGGTTTCATCCTGGCTACTGCTCAAGAGAATGCCGTTTTGGGGATCCTGTGCGAGTGACCAGACCCAGCTTTGGTGTTGCTGGAGCGTAGTTATACAGCCGCCTGTCGTGAGATTCCAGCGCCGAATCGTTTTGTCAGCGCTGCTGCTGATCAGACTGGTGTTATCAGCATGGAACAGGAGTGATACCACCTGGCTTGTGTGTCCTTCAAACGTTCTGACGCACTGACCCGTTGCCACATCCCACAGCTTGACGGTGCGATCGTCGCCACCCGTTGCCAAGTAGCGGCTATCAGGACTGAACGCGACTGCCCAAACGCGATTCAGATGTGCCTTTAATGTGTTGAGACACTGCCCAGTTTTAGAATGCCACAGTTTGATCGTTTGTTCATAACCGCCGCTGGCTAACCACTGCCCGTCGGGGCTAAAAGCAACGGCTAAGACGGAACTGGTATGCTCTTTGAGTGTTTGCAAGCAATCGCCTGTAGCAACATCCCAGAGTTTGAGGGTGTGGTCGTAACTGGCACTGGCAAGTTGTTTGCCGTTGGGGTGAAAGGCGATCGCCCAGACCCAACTGGTATGCCCATGTAATGTCTTCAAGCACTGTCCGGTGTGCGGATTCCAGAGTTTGATGGTGCGATCGGCGCTGGCGCTGGCAAGCATCTGACCGTCTGCACTGGGCGCATGGGCTAGTGGTGCAAAGGTAATCGAGAAGATGCGTCCGGCATGTCCACGCAAAACACGAAAGGGCTGCGGGTTTGATGTTGGGTTCAAAGTTTGCGGATGAAAATCCCAGAGCTTGATAGTTTGGTCTTCGTGTCCACTGGCAAGCAGATTTTGGCTCGTGCCGAGGACGTTCCCGCCAGGGTTTGTCAGGCAAATCGTATAAATGGAGTTGCTGTGCCCCTGCAAGGTTTTAGTGCATTGCCCTGTTTGTAGATCCCAAAGGCGGGCTGTGTAGTCTTCGCCGCCACTGGCAAGCAGCGGTTGAGTGGGATGGAAGGCAACCGACCAAACAAAATTCGTATGTTTCTGAAGCGTTTGCAGACAGTGTTGGGAGGCAACGCACCAGAGCTTGAGGGTTTGATCATAGCTGCTGCTTGCCAGGGTTTTACCATCGGCTCTGAACGCAACAGCCGTGACGGGTTTGTGATGACCGCTTAAGGTCGCTAGACAGTTGCCTGTAGTCACATCCCAGAGTTTCAACGTTTGGTCATCGCTACCACTAACGAGCTGTTGTCCATCGGGACTGATGGCGATCGCTCTAACCCAGTGTTGATGTCCCGTCAGCGTTTGCACACACAGTCCACTTGCAATCTGCCAGCGCCGGATTACATTATCTTCTCCCGCACTGAAGAGGGTTTTGCCATCGGGATGAAACACGACACTCCAAACACAGGCAGCATGACCATACAGCGTTTGCACACACTGCCCAGTCGCAACGTTCCACAGACGAATGGTTTGATCGCCGCTGGTACTGGCAAGCCACTGACCGTCGGGGCTGAAGGCGACAGCGGTAGCGATGCCGATGTGTCCCTCCAGTAGTTTGAGGCATTGCCCCGTGTTGCTATCCCACAACCGCACTTGATGATCCTGACCGCAACTCGCCAGCAACGGCTGTGAAGGACTGTAGGCAACGCTCCACACCCAGCTATTGTGCCCAGTGCAAAGGGCAAGTTGTTTGCCGTGCGTCAGACTCCAGAGCTGGATGCTGCCGTTGGTGTCGCTGGTTGCCAGTTGACGACCATCCGCACTGAAAGCAACGGACGTGACCCCGCCAAACGTAGACGCAAAGGCGCAGTTGACGAACTCAGCCTCGGTAAAATTCACCTGATGCAAATTGACATCTTGCAGGTATGCCTGCCGAATGCTCAAGCAGGAGAAGTCGTAGCCTGTGAGATCGGTTTCTAATTGGCGACATAGGTTTAGCAAATTGCCTGCACCGTAATTTGGCTGCTGGGCACAGTGGGTTCGCAGGTATGCTAACAGGCGACTCAGTTTAAGCTCTAGTTGCTTGGGTGAGCCGAGTTGTGTTAGCAGGCGATCGATGAGTGGTTTCAGAATGACTCGCATCTGACTATCGCGGATGTAATCTTTTACCTGAGCTTTGATGAGCGCATGGCTAAGAAAGACCTGTGGCTGCTCGGTCACAATTTCATTGGTAACCTGTTCAAGCAATGATTCGGTCACAGATTCCATCACGACTGGTTGCTGGGTAAAGCCGATCGCGCTGCTTTCAATCAAACTCCGCCAGCGTAAGGATTCCATCACTGCCATCAGCGTTGATTTGGGCAACTCAGACACCAAATCTGCCTGAAGATCTGCAAGGGTGACGGGTTCACGATTGATGGCAAGCCAGTGCATGACCGCTTGCTCTAGCGGTGACAGGCGATCGCATTGCTGCTGAAGCAAGTGACCAATGCCATTAAAGGCAACCGTATTTTGCTCCAGAAAGGGGGCAATGTGACCTGCAAACAAGTTTTGAATTGAGGTGGCTGCCATCTTCAGCGCCAGTGGGTTCCCCCGATAGTGAGCAATCAACAGTTCCCGATCGTCGATGGCACCGTGCAAGCCTTTGGCATCCAGAATGTGTTGTCCTGCCGCAACATCCAAACCGACGAGCGGCAAAGTTCGCACAGGCAGACGATCGCCCTCCATTGTGCCGACTTCCTGCGGCTTTTCTCGGCTCGTCAGCACCAAGCAACTCTGATGCGCGATTTCACCGACGCGCTTGAGCAGCTCGCCATACGTCTCATAGCCTTCGCGGTACGTTCCAGCACACTTGCCGCCTTGCAACACCGCTTCAACGTTATCGAGAATGATGAGACAGCGCGATCGCTTCAGCAGTTCGATCAGGTGAGAAAGCTTGCCGCCCAAGCTATCTGGCAAAGCGGTGTCTTGCTGTTGGGCAAAAAACTGAATCAGCGTGGTCAGCAGTTCGTCAAGCGGGGGTGCATCCCGCAGCGATCGCCAGATCACGCATGCAAATTCACTTTGGATCTCCTCTGCTAGTTTGACTGAGAGCGAGGTTTTGCCCATGCCGCCCATGCCAAGCAGCGTGACCAGTCGGCAACGGTCTTGCACAAGCCAGTGCTTGAGGGTAGCGCGTTCTTGGGTGCGTCCATAGAAGATGGAAACGTCGATCGCGTCGCCCCAATCGGTTCGCTTTTGGCTTGCTTCCTTGTTCTCTGTCCTCTGTCCCCTGGTTACGACTGTCGCGGTTCGCTGCAAGACACCGCGAAAATTGAGCTTGGTAATCTTTTCACCCGAAGCCGTTGAGAGCGATCGCCAGAGTTCAGACCCAACATCTTTAATGTAACCAGGGTCGTAGCCAGAGCTGTGGGCAATTTCCATATACGACTGCCCTTCCCAGGACTGCCGGAACACGAGTTCTTGAATTTTAGTGAGTCTTGCCTGCTTCAAAACTTTTTCTACGAGAGCGATCGCGTCTTCAGAATTCATGGTGAGATTCCACAGGGAAGTAGATTGACTGAGCTAGCCGCCTCTACTCACCTTTACGCCCACTGATTAGTATTTCCGCACAGATAATTATGAAGCTCAGCTTTATGCGGGAACTTTTAGTATCAAAGTTGCGTAAATTTACGCCCGATCCGACCTTGATCCGACCTTTTCCGACCGTCAAAGCCCTTACACACAAGATAAGCTTTGTTCAAAAGAAATTCCAGCACCGTTGAGTCAGGCTGACATTGCAGAGACTCAGTGAGCCGCGATCGCATTTTAGGGTACTACCAAGCTAATCCCAGACACCGTTACAGCATATCGAAGGATAGTTAAACCCATGACACAAGAAGCACCCGCCAATCTCAACATCAGTTCAGATTCACTCAGCACCGATTCAAAACCCTGGTGGCAGTTATTACTCATGTCTCCCGTTTTAGTTGCCCTGATTGCCAGTGGCATTCCATCAATTAGTAACCTCATCACCGCTTTCAAAGCAGGAGTTTCGCCTGAAAAAGCGCCTCTAGCAAGACAACAGGAAAACCTATGGGAGAAGAATGCTCACTGTCTTGTTTCTGGCAAGCACAGCCAGATTACGACCTCTGAGAAAGTCAGAATTGATGTGTTGACCTGCCCGTCTGGCGACATTTTGCTCACCAGAGCGCTCGATTCACAAGAACCGCAACGGCAGTGGATTGCTTTTGCTACTGCCTCAAACACTGCATTTACTGACATCTTAATGCCAAGGGCAAACGCTGCAACGTCAACAACTGCAACACTAACGAAGGTGAACCAAACAGTACCATCAACGCAATTAGCCCAGGCTGGAACGGTTATTTGCACCAAGATTTTAGGAGAAGGTCGCTTGCTGCAACGGCTCCGCAATTCCAACGGTCAATGCGTTGATGAGGTGATCAATACTTTCACAGGAGATCTTGTCAGTCGCACTCCTGGCTCTTGCAGTAGTAATTGCGAACAATAGTTCTTGAAAGTTAAGTATGGTGCGATCGCCTTTTCCATACCAAAGAAACGATCGCGTTCAACCCCTCCTCTAACTGGCAAGATGCCGACCTTGATCCGACCTTTTCCTGACCTTTCACCGATGTATTTAAGGCAACTCAGTAGTTACTCTAGAAGCAACAGAGTGCAAACGGCTACCACCACAACGACTGAATCTTTGCCAGCTTGACGATCCACTGCCAAACAAGGGTCTCTACCATTCACCACTACCCTCTTTGGAGTTCTTCAGTTCATGTTTAGCATTAAACAGTTTTCACTTTCTGCTGCAACGATCGGCATCGCAACCAGTACGGTCTGTACTGTGTTGGGGACTTCAAATCCTGCTAATGCACTCAGCATAGTAGATTCCGTCAATGCCGACAAATCACCTGCGGAAAGAGTGAGTTGGGGTGCTAGTGAAGTTGGCTGGTCTTATACCCCCACCTTTTCTTACGATCTGAGCGGAATTAACACAAAATTTGGTGCTAGGTCCGTTGGGTCAAAAACTGTAACGGTTGAGGTATATGACAAAGCCCCAACAACAGGCGGCACATTGCTACGGTCAGCAAGTTTTACATCTCTCGCAAATGCATTTTCAGGAGGAACATTTACCGCTCTAAGCCTGCTGGCAGGTGAGGATTATTTCATTGGCTTCCGCGACGTTGATGGATTAGATGTCAATGTCACACAAGATGCAGGAGTTGTCTCCCTACCCTACCGATTCGGGTCTTCTGGTTCTTATGAAACTGCTTTTTCAGGTAGCTTTTTTGTAACACAACCAATCCTACAATTTGTGGGTGAGGTGCCCACTGCTATTCCCACTCCTGCTTTGTTACCGGGCTTAATTGGGCTAGGGTTGGGTATTCTGCGTCAGCGCAAGGCTCAAGCGGCAGCAGTTTCAGAAGAGTAGCAAGCATAAAACATAATCGCGATCGCTCCTGCATCAACAAAAGGGGCGATCGCTTTTCTATTTCTATACACGTATAACTGTTGAGGTGTTCCTGCAAATCTAGCTTATCTCTGCAACAATAGTCTTATGGTTACACTGGCGATGGGGCTACCTCTACAGCCAAGGCTCAATCAATCCTTCTCAGCGGCTTTCCGATGAAATCTAAATCTTTGATGAGAGCGACAGTA
Organism: Tildeniella sp.; assembly: GCF_059505325.1. Taxonomy (NCBI): domain Bacteria; kingdom Bacillati; phylum Cyanobacteriota; class Cyanophyceae; order Oculatellales; family Oculatellaceae; genus Tildeniella; species Tildeniella sp. Next base: position 6,117 of record NZ_JCACKI010000001.1, on the reverse strand, counting down.
TTAGCGATCGCCAGCTTAGCCATTCCCTTAGCCACGATCGCATCCCCGTCAAGTCAGCAGCGTAATGCGATCGCTCAAGCTCAGGCTGAACCGACAGCAAGACAGATCCTCGAAGCCTGCGTCCAGAACCGAGCCGACACGCTACCCAATCCGTTTGTCGATGTTCCTGCAAACCATTGGGCGTTCAAGGCGGTTTTGACGATGCATTACTGTGGGGCGTACCGTCAGGCAACACCACCTAGCCTGATTGAAAAACTGACAGACCAACAGTCTCCTGCACAAACATCGCCATTGGCGCAATAAAACGCAAGGCTCTTTTTACCAGAGTCCAAGCGTTAGGGCGTGTATGCTTGGTTGAGAAAACAATTGCTTAGGATCGTGGATTAAATCATCTGTGTAGGTTGGGTTGAGCTTTGGCAAACCCAACGCTCCGGAGGTGTTGGGTTACCCTGCGGGAAGCAAGCTACGTGCCTCAACCAACCTACAAAAATCGGTGCTACTTAATTCTCATTCCTTAGCCGAAGAGAAGAGAGATGCTGACGAAGCGCCCTTTTGGATTGCTTGCGATCGTTTTTTATAAAGCATTTGTCGCGTCGCTTTTAGCCGTTACGTCTCTTGCACTGCTGTTAGCTTTAAAGAACTACGACAGCCTGTCAGCTTTTGCTGATGCTTATACGCTCGAAGGCAAGAGTCAAATCATTAATTGGGTTTTAGATAAAATCTTAAACTTGAATCCAAGAACCCTGGAATTTAGCGGTATTGGTGCAGGCGTTTATGCCCTTTTGACGGCGATCGAAGCAGTGGGCTTGTGGTATGAAAAACGCTGGGCGCACATTCTCGTCTTAGTACTAGTTGGAACCAGTATTCCACTCGAAGTTTATGAATTAGCTAATGGTTTCACAGTGCTTAAAGCGATCGTCTTTGCAGTGAATATCGTTGTCTTCTGGTACTTATTGAGTCATCCCAACTATAAAAGCTCATGATCAGTAGCGATTAGCTGTACTGAGATTGACGTAGCATCGAAATAAAGCTTTTGACGGCTTGGGGTTGCTCTTGAGGGGTGACGTATCGAGCCAGTAAAGCAATATCCAAATCTGGAAGAAATTGGCTACGACTGGCAACAGTGAGACTATCCCCTCTCAAGTCATAGAGAACAAGCTGGTTATTCTGCCAGAGTAAAACCTCCGGAATCTCCAATCCTTTATAAACATCTAATTTATCCAATCCACCACTGGTCAGAATGACTTCGATCGCAAGATCAGGAATGTCCTTTAACGAACCAATGCAGTAACATTCGTCAGGTTCTAGTCCTCTGGCTTTTGCCTCTTTACGAAACGTAGTAGAGCCGTAGCCGTGCAGAGGAATGTCTAATTCTTCAGCGTATCGCTCTAGCAAGCGAGCAATGACCTTCTTGAGCATTTCGTGTTCAGAGGAGGGCATTAGTAACTCTAATCCGCCTTCAAGGTAGGTCATTCGCAGCCCTGGAAAATCTCCTAGCGTTGCCAAAAGATTCTCATATTGCTGCCAGCTTACGCCAAACAAGACGACTTGTTGATCGGTTTGCTGAATGAGCGGCTCAATAAGGTAAGCCATACGCGAATGCCTTGAGGGTTTGCTTTCGTCTGATCCTAACGACTGACGCACAAAATTAGAAGGTGATATGGTTTTGGTTTGCCAACTTCAGCCGCTCTAGAACCGCATCGACTGAAATTGCGCCCAGTTCACCAGAGGCACGAGTACGGATACTAAGCGCATTGGCTTCGACTTCCTTTGCACCGACGACTGCCATCACGGGGATTTTGTCTTTTTCAGCGTTGCGAATCAGTTTGCCGAGACGATCGCCGCTTGTATCGACCTCTGCCCGCACATCGATCGCCAACATTTGACTGACCACCTCTTTTGCAAACGGAAGCTGCTCTTCACTCACCGCCAGCAGACGCACCTGGATGGGAGCCAACCACACCGGAAAATCGCCTGCGTATTCTTCAATCAGAATCCCAATGAGCCGTTCGAGAGAACCAAAGGGCGCACGGTGAATCATGACAGGACGTTTACGGGTGCCATCTTCGGCTACGTACTCCAGGTCAAAGCGTTCGGGTAGGTTGTAATCGACCTGGACGGTGCCCAGTTGCCATTCGCGATCGAGCGCATCATTAAACATAAAATCCAGCTTTGGACCGTAGAATGCCGCTTCGCCAATGCCTTCAAAGTGCTCCATACCAATCTTTTCGACCGCTTGACGGATGGCACTTTGGGCTTTTTCCCACGCCTCATCAGAGCCAATGTACTTATCAGAGTCAGGGTCACGAAAGCTCAGACGTGCCCGAAACGAATTGCCCAGTTGCAATGCCTGAAACACCGACTGAATCAGATCCACCACCTTAAGAAATTCGTCCTCAAGCTGCTCTGGAGTGACAAATAAATGAGCATCATCTTGCGTAAAGCCGCGCACCCGCGTTAAGCCACCCAGTTCGCCCGACTGCTCATAGCGGTAAACAGTGCCAAACTCTGCCAATCGCATGGGCAGTTCCCGATACGATCGCAGTTCGCTTTTATAAATCTGAATATGAAAGGGGCAGTTCATCGGCTTGAGCACAAAGCCTTGCTCCAATGCTGCTGACTCTGCATCCTCTGCCATGAGCGGAAACATATCTTCCTTATATTTTTGCCAGTGTCCGGAGGTCTTGAACAGATCGACACGGGAAATATTAGGAGTCACGACGGGCAAGTAGCCCCGTTTGAGTTGTTCTTTTTGCAGAAATTCTTGGAGGGTCGATCGCAGCACCGTTCCTTTCGGTGTCCACAATGGCAAACCGGGTCCAACCAGATCTGAAAAGATGAAAAGTCCCAGTTCTTTGCCTAGCTTGCGGTGATCGCGCCGGAGTGCCTCTTCTTTGCGCCGCTTGTATTCCGCCAACTGTTCGGGCGTTTCCCAGGCAGTGCCATAGATGCGCTGGAGTTGGGCTTTAGTTTCATCGCCGCGCCAGTAAGCGCCAGCCACACTTTCTAGCTCGATCGCGTCTGGCTTCAAATCGGCAGTGTTCTCTACATGCGGACCCGCGCACAAATCCCACCACTGGTCGCCCAGGTGATAAAGCGTGATTGGCTCTTCTAGCCCTTCCAAAATTTCAAGTTTGTAGGGTTCGTTGATTGCCTGAATGCGGCGCTTTGCCTCGTCCCGGCTCACTTCTTCCCGAATCACAGGCAGCTTGCGGTTGATGATCTTCGTCATCTCCTTTTTAATCGCCTTCAGATCCTTCTCAGTAAATGGCTCTGGACTGTCGAAGTCGTAGTAGAAGCCGTTTTCGATCCAGGGTCCGATCGTCACCTGCGCTTTGGGGAACAACTTCTGCACCGCCATTGCCATCACATGAGAAACGGTATGGCGAATCTTTTGCAGCGGTACCGATTCGCTGGTGCGAGGCAAATGAATTTTTTCGGGCAGATCGTCGTCGGGGGAGGCGGAGAACGGCATAGGAGATGGCATCGAGACAATAGACACTAGAGGGCGAGCAGCAGACGGACAAGCGTCGCACATCAATCAAAGCATGATCGGAATGCAGCAAACTCTAGACAGATCTAGTCTAAAGTCCGGTGCTGCAAGTCCACATCGCTAGCTAAGACTACAACCTCTATCTTACTGAATCTTATTGATCCCCTCTTAGGGCTGATGATTTTGCGTTACTTAAATCTATGTAAAGAAGGGTTGCGAACCTGAGAAAGCGCTAAAATGGGAAGATGGATACAATAAGTCAGTTTTAGTAATGTTTGATTCCAATTCATCCAACTCAGACTTGCTCCGATCGATCCTGGAGCCGCTGTTAGAAGACTTTCAGTACTGGTTCGACCGATCACAACTGCTCTTAGAAACAGAAACGCTCTCTTTTTTGAGCGCTGAGAAACGTGCGGAACTGCTGGCACGAGTCGCCATAGCACAACGAGAAGTGAGCACGGCACAGATGCTTCTTAAAGCAACTGATGGGCAGGTTGGCGTTGAGACAGCCGTGATGAAACCCTGGCACGATCTCGTAGCAGAATGTTGGCAAGTCGCTGTACGCTTTCGGCTTCAAGAGTCCGGCGAGAAGCAACTGTAACTGACCGTAGAGCTGAGCCACATTTGAGCTGCTAAGTAGCATCATGAAGTGACGCTCTGATTCACGTCTGCTGGTTTGGTTGAGCGATCGTTGAGTACCTGAAATTTTAAGCATCCATAAAAACGCACTGATGTAGCCCTTACTTAAGGCTGCTAATCCTGAGGAAACCCCTATGATCCTACATTTGCTTTACATTATTGCCTTTACAACGCTTGCTTTCCTTGCGGTCGGAAACTTGATTCGGAATTTGATGACTCTGGGTGTAGAATCGCAGCGCAGTCAAGCGCCTAGAAACTGGGCAATGGGTGATCCGCAGGCAGCAGGAGCAGGACGGTTGCGGATGGTACCGCATCCAGAACTCCTGGACACAGCCGGGAATGTGATCAACGAGCCGCTTCTAGTCATGCGATCGATGAGCGTCGAAGATGCACGCGAACAGCTAGATGCCCTCTACGAATCTTCACCAGGGGCAAATGCGTCAGGCGGCGATCGTCGTGACGAGACCTGATCGGTGGCAGCGTTCTAGATCTGCTTGACTGCCATGTCAATCATTGGGTGGTGTACCCACACACAATTTGGAATTATTGTAAGGATGTACACCTACTCATTGTTAGACATTCATGTCTGAGCCATCTGAGGTACAGCCTTCAGACGTTTCCCACAAGCCGCATGAAGAAACTGCGATCGTTTCTGTTGAACCGACCAGCGAAAACATCGATCGTAAATCGTCTGCGCTAGAAGCGTGGGGCACCTTGAATGAACAGTTGGGCGGCTGGAAGCGATTCGCTCCTGTTCAGTGGCTTACAACGACGCTAACATCCTGGTTTAGCGTTAGCGAGGCTGAGGTCGTTGAGATTTTAGAGCAGGTACGGTCAGAATTGCCGACGACCGAAGCGCTCATGGTGGGCAAACCACAAGCGGGAAAAAGCTCGATCGTTCGTGGTCTTACTGGAGTTTCAGCCGAAATCGTGGGTCAGGGTTTTCGACCCCATACGCAGCACACACAGCGCTATAGCTATCCGACCAACGACCTGCCGCTACTCATCTTTACTGATACAGTTGGTCTAGGCGATGTGTCTCAAGAAACAGGGGCGATCGTGCAAGAACTCGTGAGCGAACTCCAACCTGATGAGAACCGCCGCGCCAGAGTGCTCATTCTCACTGTTAAGATTAACGATTTTGCGACTGATACTCTGCGTCAGATTGCCAGCCAACTTCGCAAGCAGCATCCCGAAGTACCTTGCCTGCTGGCTGTAACCTCTCTCCACGAGCTTTATCCAGCCGCGCTGAGTGATCATCCTGCTTACCCACCGGATGTTGAAGCAGTCAGCCGAGCCTTTACTGCTGTGCAGGAATCGTTTAAAGGTTTGTACGATCGCGCCGTGATGATTGACTTCACCCTAGAAGAAGATGAATTTAACCCAACGTTCTACGGTTTAGAGCCATTAGTCAACGCACTGGCAGATTTATTGCCCGAAGCGGAGGCTCGCACCATGCATCAACTTCTAAATGACGGTGCCGGAGAGCAACTGGGCAACCTTTATCGGGATGCAGGTCGCCGTTACATTTTACCGTTTGCAATCATGGCAGCAACACTTGCCGCTGTCCCGTTGCCTTTTGCCACAATGCCCGTACTGACGGCGTTACAAGTTTCCTTAGTCGGTCTTTTAGGGCAACTTTACGGACAAACACTGTCTCCGTCACAAGCGGGTGGAGTCGTCAGCGCGATCGGGGGTGGTTTTTTGGCACAGGCGATCGGGCGTGAGCTGATCAAATTCATCCCTGGCTTTGGTAGCGTCATTGCCGCATCATGGGCAGGTGCTTACACTTGGGCACTCGGCGAAGCTGCCTGCGTGTACTTTGGTGACCTGATGGGTGGTAAAAAACCTGACCCAAGACGGATTCAGCAAGCGATGAACGAATCCTTTACAGCCGCGAAAGAGCGCTTTAAGCAGAAAAGCTAAGCAGGCTATCAGCTATCAGCTATCAGCTATCAGCTATCAGCTATCAGCTATCAGCTATC